>JAUXPP010000018.1 GCA_030683705.1 Polaromonas sp.
GCTCGACCCCGTTTTCGGCGAGCACCGCAGGTTGCCCCGGAGCGCAGCGCAGGGGACCCGGACCATCGGGTCGCCTTTCTTTTGCTTACTTTTCTTTGGCGAGACAAAGAAAAGTGAGTTGCCGCCGGGCAACCCCCGGCCTGCTCGGCTCGCAAACCGGAGGTAGTGCGGTTTCAGGCGAACATTCACATCAAAAACCACCTCCAGCTCCCGCCAGCCATGCGCAGGCAGCTACTGAATTCATAGCAACGGGGAGCAGCCGACGATGATGGAGCTGCTTGACCTCCTCGCCAACCCGGCCTTCTGGACCGCCGTGCTGCGCATCGCCACGCCGCTGATCCTCGGCACGCTGGGCGTGTTGCTGTGTGAACGCGCCGGCGTGCTGAATCTCGGCATCGAGGGCATCATGGTCGCTGGTGCCTTCAGCGGCTGGCTCGCGGTGTACCTAGGTCTTCCGCTGTGGGCCGGCGTCGGTGTAGCGGCGCTGACCGGCGCGGTATTCGGCGGGCTGCATGCCTTTCTGACCGTCGGTCTGGCGCTATCGCAGCATGTGTCTGGCCTGGGCATCACTTTGCTGGCGACCTCGCTCAGTTATTACGGCTACCGCGTGACCTTCCCGAAAGTCGACACGCCGCCCACTGTCACGCCGTTTGCGCCCATGGCCTGGCTGGACGGCAACGGCCTGACAGCGCTGGCCGCGCAAACGCCGATGACCCTGCTCGCGCTGCTGCTGGTCCCGGTCATCGGCTGGTTGCTGTACCGCACGCCGGCCGGGCTGGCGATCCGCATGGTCGGCGAGAACCCGCAGGCGGCCGAAGGCCAGGGTGTCTCGGTCGCGGCCACCCGCACGGCAGCCATCGTCGCCGGCTCGGCGCTGATGGGTGTGGCCGGCGCCTTTCTCACGCTGTCGGCCTTTAACGCCTTCTTCTTCAACATGGTCAATGGCCGCGGCTGGGTCTGCGTGGCGCTGGTGGTCTTTGCCTCCTGGCGGCCCGGCAAGGCGCTGTTGGGCGCGCTGCTATTCGCGTTTTTCGACGCGCTGCAGCTGCGCCTGCAGACCGCCGGGATTGTCAACGTTCCCTACCAGCTTTACCTGATGCTGCCTTATGTGCTGTCCATCCTGGCGCTGGTGCTGGTGGCACGCAAGGCGGCGTATCCTCAGGCCTTGATGAAACCGTACCGCAAGGGAGAACGTTGATGCGCAGCCGCCTGCAGGACAAAGCCGACCCGGCTTTCCTCGATGAAAAGACCGCACGCAAACAGGCAGAGCGGCAGGTGGTGCTGGACGCCCTGAATGACCGCCTTGACACCGAGACCATTGAATGGACAGCCGACAGCGCCGTCACACCCCTGCAGAACGAAGCTGAAAAAGGGCTCCAGAAATGATAGACCTGCTCATCACCAACGCCGCCCTTACGGACGGCCGCACCGGCATGTCGATTGCGGTGCAAAACGGCAAGATCACCGAGGTGAGCGAAGGACCGATCGCAGGTGTACAGGCGAGCGAGACCGTGGACGCCGGCGGCTATTTGCTGAGCCCGCACTTCGTCGACCCGCACTTCCACATGGATGCCACGTTGAGCTACGGCCTGCCGCGCATCAACGAAAGCGGCACGCTGCTCGAAGGCATCGCGCTGTGGGGCGAACTCAAGCCGCTGCTGAAAGCCGAAGCCATCATCGAACGCGCCCTGACCTACTGCGACTGGGCCGTGGCCAAGGGCCTGCTCGCCATCCGCAGCCATGTGGACACCAGCGACCCGAGTCTGCTGGCGGTGGACGCGCTGCTGGAAGTCAAGAAACAGGTGGCGCCCTACATCGACCTGCAGCTCGTCGCCTTCCCGCAGGACGGCGTGTTGCGCAGCAAAGGCGGGGTCGAGAACCTCAAACGCGCGCTCGACAAGGGCGTGGACGTGGTCGGCGGCATTCCGCACTTTGAACGCACCATGAGCGAAGGCGCGGCCAGCGTCAAGCTGCTGTGCGAGATCGCTGCCGAACGTGGCTTGCTGACCGACATGCACTGCGACGAGTCCGACGACCCGCTGAGCCGCCACATCGAAACCCTGGCCTTCGAGACCCAGCGCCTCGGGCTGCAGGGCCGCGTCAACGGCAGCCACTGCACCTCCATGCACAGCATGGACAACTACTACGTCAGCAAGTTAATTCCGTTAATAGCCGAGTCTCAGGTTAGCGTCATCGCCAACCCGCTGATCAACATCACGCTACAAGGCCGCCACGATACCTACCCGAAACGCCGCGGCATGACCCGCGAGCCCGAGCTGATGGCCGCCGGCGTGAATGTCGCCTTCGGCCACGACTGCGTGATGGACCCCTGGTACGGCATGGGTAGCGGCGACATGCTGGAAGTCGCGCACATGGGCCTGCACGTGGCGCAGATGACCAGCCAGAAAGGCATTCGCGCCTGTTTTGACGCGGTGACGGTCAATGCCGCGAAGGTGATGCACCTCGACAATTACGGCATTGCACCCGGATGTGATGCGAGTTTTGTGCTGCTGCAGGCGCGGGACGTGGTGGAGGCGATCCGGTTGAGGGCGAATCGGTTGAAGGTTTGGAGGAAAGGATCGCTTATAGCGGAAACGCCTGCCACCGCGGTAACTATTCGTCTCCCTAAAAGACCAGCGACCACGTCATTTCTGTAAAGCGGAGCAGAGAACTTGCACCTGAGTACCCTAAGTAATCAAGGCGGTAAATCCTGGGAGTTTCCGCATGGCTAATCCGCCATTTCGACCGACTGCAACCAAAGATTTGCGCTCAGTCGAAGAAGAAATTGACGAAGCTTTTGCCACTAATGATCTGGTACTCCTACCGTTTGCGCAATGCGCATGGACTTTGCTATCGGTAGTGGAAGATCATCATTTCAAAATTACAGTTTCGTCGCCCCTTGAGGCGGCGCAAGCCACAATCTACGTAGATGGTCTGATGAATTCGCTGACTTACCCTATGAGAGTGTGCTATCAGCGCGCATCAAGGGGCCCGGCGCCGTTCGAGAAAAAACTAGTTGATACGCACTATCAGCTAGCAGACCAGTGGCTTGATAAAGCAGAGGATTACGCGCAGTTCTGCACCATATTTCCGCTCTTCCACGCGAAAGAAATAGATCTACATTTAGAGGGCAACCGGCTGATCCCCACAGACTGGTCCACAACTGACTTGTCGTATGAAGTTTACGATCGTTTTATAGCCAAACGAAATCCAAACGATGAGACAAGTTTGGACGCAAACCCTGTTCGACAAGAGCTAATTGCAAACATGCGAAAGAGCGGTGGTTTTTTCTCCGTCGACTTCACTCGTAGCCTTTTAAATTCACTCAGTAAGGCTCTCGGCAAGTCGATTCGTAGTCGACATGTCTTACCCGAAGAGTGGCAATTCAAGCATTTCTCCCTTGGAGAATATCGCGCGGTTTTTTCCTGCCTCCAAGCGATGGCTTTCGGATGGTTTTGCGCACGTCAGATCGTCGCAATGGATGGCGCTAGTGCTGTCGCTTTTCCAAGTGCAGTTTGGACTCCAAGGAAGGGACAACTATTAACTATTATTTCCAGACATACAGGTATCCAGAAGAAAGTGGTTGAAGCCATACTCCTCTATCTAACATTTGGAGAGGTCGGGATTCGAAACCCTGACATTGCGATTCAGCCGTTGGTGGATCTTACTAATGGGCAGTATGCAATTTCACCGTTCGTGATGACACACGTAAACGCCGAACGGAATCTCTGCGTACTTTTGAATCAAATACCAGCAGACCGCAAACTATATTCAACGCTCGTCGACGAAAAAGAAAATCAGGCGAGGACTGAGACCATCGATGCTCTAGGCGCCTTGGGGCTGGACTTCAAGCACGGACAACTTGGCAAAACCGATGTTGACCTAGCAATTATTGACAGAAAAGCGAAAGTCTGTCTCTGCGTCGAGATAAAGTGGTTCATAGAGCCGGCAGAAGTTCGGGAGATACTTGACCGTTCTGAGGAGTTGAGAAAAGGCGTTAGGCAAGCCAATCTCATCTCAAAGATGTTTTCGGAAAGCGACTCCACTCTGTTGGCGCTACTTGAAATCGATAAGTCATATGATTTCCTGGCTATGGTCGGTTCCGTCAATTTTATTGGAGGACACCGAGTACAGCATCCAGATGTACCTATCACCAAGTTATGGCATTTAGCTGCCGACATACAACACAAGGGCTCACTTGCCGCGAGTGTTAGTTGGCTACGCAACCGATCCTACCTACCCAAAAAAGATATCGACTTCAAAATAGAAGAGGTTGAAATTAGATCTGGCAATTGGATTTCCACCTGGTATGGAATCGGTCATGCCCAAGCAGACCTGGCACTCAGCGAATAGTTCATCCCCCTCTATGGACCCCACCCACCTCCACCAAATCGCCGTCGAAGCCATGCGCTCCCGCGGCCTGTTGCCCGTCTTTTCCCCACAAGCCCTGCAGGAAGCCGAAGCCGCGCGCCACACCGGGCCTGAACGCCGCGGTGACATCCGCGACCTGCGGCAACTGACCTGGTTCTCGATCGACAACGATGACACGCGCGACCTGGACCAGCTCAGCGTGGCCGAACCGCTGGCGAATGGCGCGGCGCGGCTGCTGGTCGCGATTGCCGATGTCGATGGCCTGGTGCGGCCCGGCGGTGCGGTGGATGGCCATGCGGCGGCCAACACCACCTCGGTGTACACGGCGGCGGGAATTTTTCCCATGCTGCCCGAAGTGCTGTCCACCGACCTGAGTTCGCTGCACGAAAACCAGGAGCGGCTGGCGGTGGTGGTGGACATGAAGGTAGCAGCAGACGGCACGGTGGCTGGCTCGGACATCTACCGCGCGCTGGTGCTGAACCGCGCCAAGCTGACTTACGACGGCGTGTCGGCCTGGCTGGCTGGCGAATCACCACCGCCAGCGCAGATCGCCAGCGTGCCGGGCCTGGAGGAGCAAGTGCGTCTGCATGACGTTCTCGCCGGCAAGCTGCGGCAGTGGCGCCAGTCACGCGGCGCGCTCAATGTCAACACCATCTCAGCCCGCCCGGTGTTCAGGGACGGGCTGCTGGTTGACCTGCAGCCGGACGAAAAAAACCGCGCCAAGGATTTGATCGCCGATCTGATGATTGCGACCAATGGCGCGACCGCGCGTTTTCTCGTCGAAAAAGGCTTCCCGTCGATACGCCGCTTCCTGCAGTCACCGCGTCGCTGGGACCGCATCGTGGCGCTGGCCGCCAGCCACGGCGTGGCATTGCCGGCTTTGCCCGATGCCATCGCGCTGGACCGCTTCCTGAGCGCTCGGCGCGCGGCCGACCCGGCCGGGTTTGCCGACCTGTCGCTGGCGGTGGTGAAGATGCTGGGCTCGGGTGAATACGCCGCGGCCCCGGCCGCAGCGGATGGCGCTAACGGGCTGGCCCACTTCGGCCTGGCCGTCAACGACTACGCGCATTCGACCGCGCCGAACCGGCGTTTCCCCGACCTGGTGACGCAGCGCCTGATCAAGGCGGCGCTGGCCGGTGAGGCCTCGCCCTACTCCGCCGAACAACTGACCGAGATTGCCAGACACTGCACGCTGCAGGAAGACAACGCCAGCAAGGTCGAGCGCCAGGTGCTCAAGGCGGCTGGCGCGTATTTGCTGCACGACCGCATCGGCGATGTGTTCGACGCCATCGTGACCGGCGCGGCGGCCAAGGGCACCTTTGTGCGTATCGGCAGCCCGCTGCTGGAAGGCCGGGTGGTGCGCGGCTTCGAAGGGCTGGACGTGGGCGACACGACGCGCGTGCGGCTGGTGGGCGTGGACGCCGAGAAAAGTTTCATCGACTTCGAGCGCGCCTGAATGCCCTGCCCCCGACCCCGGGGGCGCGAATGTAAAAGCCTGTGACGGCCCTTGCACCCGACGCGACAAGCACCATGTGGTTCAAAGCGGCCCGCCGGGCCTGCGCCCCACGAAGGAGATTCCATGTTCAAACGCCTGACCCTGCTGTGGGTGCTGGTTCGCGGCGACGCCCGGCAACTGTGGTTCGCATTGCGCCACCCGCAGGCGCCCAACTGGCTCAAATGGGGCACGGCCGCGATTGCGCTGTATCTGTTCTCGCCCATCGACCTGATCCCGGACATGTTGCCCTTCCTGGGCATTGCCGACGACCTGGTGCTGGTGCCGCTGGCTGTCCGCGCACTGCTCAAGCGCCTGCCGCCTGAGCTCGCCGCAGCCACGGCAAAACGCAGCGCCCGCTAAGTCCCGCCGGGATCACCCGGACCCCGACCCGCCCCGGCCAACGCGCCGCCCTGCATGGGGTCGATGGCGCCGGCCACGCTTTCCATGTGCTGGTGCGGGCGTGCCGCAACGATGCGCAGGCGCGCGGGGAACGGCAGGATGAAGAAACACCGGTCTGAAGCCGGCGAGCTGCCCAGCCTATAAACTGGGCCGCACGTCACAGGAGCCCCGCATGCTGAAGACCGAAGCAGGAAACATCGATTGCGTCGAATCCGGCGAAGGCCCGGCCGTTCTTTTCCTGCCCGGGTCCTACAGCACCACGGCGGCCTGGCGCCAGGTGCAGCGCCACCTCAGCCCGGGCTACCGGCTGGTGACCAGCAGCCTGGGAGGTTACGGCGGCACCACGGACACGCGTACCCGGCAGGACTTCGACATCGCGCATGAAGTACGGCTGGTAGAGGCGCTGGCCGGCCACATCGGCCAGCCGGTGCATCTGGTCGGGCATTCCTTTGGTGGCACCGTGGCACTGGCCGCAGCCCTTTCCGGCCGTATCGACATCGCCAGCCTGAGCCTGTTCGAAGCCAATCCCCTGCCCCTGATCCGCGAACTTGACGGCGGCACGCTGCATGACGACGCGCTGCAGATGAGCCAGGCCTTCGAAGCCGCCGTCCGCAGCGGTGAACCCGACGCGCCCGCCCGCGTCATCGACTTCTGGGGCGGCCCCGGTGTTTTTGCCGCCATGCCTGAAGCCGTCAAGGCCTATTGCCGCGAAACCGCTGCGGTGAATGTGCTGGACTGGCACACAGACTTCGGCTTCAGGGTGAGCGCGCAGGACTGTGCCAACCTGGCCATGCCGGTGCTGCTGGTACGTGGCGCCGAGGCGAACCCGGCCATGGTCGCCATCACGGACACCCTGCACGGCAGCCTGCCCGACGCGCGCCATTTTGCCGTCGATGGTGCCGGCCATTTCCTCATCACCAGCCATGCCACCCCATGTGCGCAATTGCTGTCGGCGTTTCTGGCTGAGGTGGCTTGACGCGGCATGCCGGCGATTCTTTGCCAAATATGCCTGTCACCCTTATTCAGCAAGCGTGAGCAGCTACTTATTTCATAGCAAATCAGGCCTGCCTATACTGGGCGCACTCCCATCCATCCCCGGACTGCCATGCCCCACCTCTCTCCCATCCCCCTCGCAGAAGTAAAGGAAGACGACATCCGCGAGCGTTTCGAGCATTACAAAAAAACCCGCGGCTTCACGCCCAACAGCATCATGACCATGGTGCGGCGGCCCAACATCGTGCGGGCCTTCATGGCGCTGAACCAGGCCGTGCTCTACGAAGGCACGGTGCCCGAGGAAACCAAGATGCTGGTCAGCCTGGCCAGCAGTTATGCGGCCGGCTGCCTCTACTGCCAGTCGCACATGACTAACCTGTCCAGCATCTACAAGGCCTCGGACGAAAAAATCGCCGCATTGTGGAATTTCGAGAACAGTGCACTGTTCAGCCCGGCGGAACGCGCCGCCATCAGCCTGGCGCTCAAGGCCGGCAAGGTGCCCAACGAAGCCACGCAAGCCGACTTCGACGAGCTCAAGAAGCACTACAACGACGAGCAGATCGTCGAGATCGTGGCGTCGATTGCGCTGTTCGGTTACCTGAACCGCTGGAACGACACCATGGCCACCGCGCTGGAGCCGCTGGCGGTCGAGGTGGCCGAGCGCGCGATTGGCGGCGTGGGCTGGGACGTCGGCAAACACCGCTGAGCGGCGCAGAGACACGCCGTGCCATGACGCTGACCCAAACCGCGCTGTTCCTGCTCTGCGTCGCGCTGGCCACCTGCGCGCAGAGCCTGAGCGGCTTTGCGTTCGCGCTGATCCTGCTGGGCCTGGCCGGCCTGCTGGAACTGGCGCCGCTGGCCGACCTGGCCAATGTGGCGACGGTGCTGGGCCTGGCCAATGCGCTGGTGGCCCTGCGCGGCTCGAGCCGGCAACTGGACGTGGCGGCGTTCCGCGACCTGACGCTGGGCGGCGCGGCAGGCATCCTGATCGGCGTGCTGCTGCTGGGCTGGCTCAGCGTCAATGTCACGCTGGCCCTGCGGGTCTTGCTGGGGCTGACGGTGATCGCCTGCGCCGGGATTGTGCTGATGCAGACCGCGGCGCTGCGTGAGCGCTCGTCGGCCAACAGCTTCCGGCTCTGGGGCGCGGTCTCGGGCCTGCTGACCGGCCTGTTCGCCACCGGCGGCCCGCCGCTGGTCTATCACTTCTACCGCCAGCCCATGGCGCTGCGCGCCGTGCGTGACACGCTGGTGGCCACGCTGGCCGCGAGCTCGCTGCTGCGGCTGCTCATGGTGGTTCCGGCCGGGCAGTTCAGCGCCAACGCGCTCAAGCTCAGCGTGCTGGCGGCGCCGCTGGTGTTCGGCCTGAGCTGGTGGCTGGAACGGCACCCGCCGGGCTGGTCACGCGTCGCCGTGCTCAGGCTGGTCTGTGTGCTGCTGTTGCTGACAGGCGTCGGTCTCTTGGTTCCAGCCCTGCTGCCGATGATCCGCGGCTGAGGCCCGTCTCTTCCCCAGGATTTTTCAAGCCAAATCGGGCTCCAGCCCATAGCCGGAAAGCGTAGACCGCTATTGAACTGATAGCAATCCAGGGCTGCCGTTCAGCGCCCTTGAACGACCGTCAGGCAGTTGCCGGCCGTGTAAGCCGAAAGATGACCTGTCATCCCTGACAGCCTGGCCGTTGCCGCCGCCCTGGTCTGGCTAATCCCTTGTTACTAGCGGCTGCGCCTTTCTGGCCACTCCGTGCACACCTTCGTGGCCTTCCGCCCCCAGCCGTCCTGTCAGCTCTGACAGGATTGCCGCGTCTGGGACGGCTCCACACAATCGCCACAGGTTTTTCAATTCGCACAGAGAGGTTTCTCATGACGAAATTTCATTCCTTCAGGCGTTTGCTGCCAGCGCTTGTACTGGCCGCCGGCGGGTCCTCCGCTTTCGGCCAGACCGCCAGCCCGGCCAACGCGCCCATCAAGGCGGCAGCCGCAACAAGCGCGCCAACGGCCACCCGGACCAGCACCACCCTGACCGTCAAGACCGGCCGTACAGCGGCGCCCGCGACAGCGCCGGTGGCGCTGGACTGGCCGACCAAACCGATTCGCCTGCTGATCGGCTTTCCGCCAGGCGCGGTGCAGGATTTGTCGGCGCGCGCGATTGCCGAGCCGCTGTCCAAAGCGATGGGCCAGCCGGTGATTGTGGAAAACAAGTCCGGCGCATCGGGCACGATTGCCGCCGACCAGGTGGCCAAGGCCACCGACCTGCACACCTTTGGCGTCATGAACAACAGCCAGCTCACGATTGCGCGGCTGCTCAACCCCATGATTGCCTACGACCCGGCCGTCGATCTGGCGCCGATTGCGCTGATAGGCACCACCCCCCTGGTGCTGGTGGTCAGCAACTATGCCCAGGGCAACTCTCCGCAGGAATGGCTGACCTGGCTGCGCAACCAGGGCGACAAGGCCAACTACGGCTCACCCGGCGCGGGCACACCCGCTCACCTGGGCATGGAATTGCTCAAGAGCCGCAGCGGCGGCATGGGCGTGATGCATGTGCCTTATCCCGGCAACCCGCAACTGATCACCGCCATGCTGGGCGGGCACCTGCAGGCGGCGCTGCTGCCGCCAGGCCTGGCCATGCAGCAGGTCAAGGCCGGCAAGATGAAGGCCATCGGCGTGACTTCCGAGCAGCGCAGCGTGCTGGCCCCGGATCTGCCGACCATGCGCGAAGTCGGGATCCTGGGCGCCGACATGGAACTGTTCACCGCGCTGGCCGGCCCGGCTTCGCTGCCAGCCGCCGTGCGCGAAAAACTCGGTGCCGCCGTCATGGAGGTGCTCAGGGCCAGTGAGACCCGCGCACGCCTCATCACGGTGGGCTGGCAGCCGGCCCCGTCCACCGCCGAAGGCCTGCGCACCCGCATGCGCGCCGACACCCGCAACCTGGGCGGCATCATCATGATGCGCGGCATCCGGGCCGACAGCTGAGTTTTCACCGCGTTTCTTCAGGCACCTCGTTTTGGCCGCCCTTCTCCAGGGGCGGCTTTTTTTTGCCTGTGGCCGCGGCTTGCCGGACCGCCGCAGCTGCGCATAATCCGCGGATGGGTGCGGCACCGGCCGCAACCACCCCGGCTGCAGACACGAGGAGACCGATGAACTACTGGCTGATGAAATCCGAGCCCGAAGAATGTTCGGTGGACGACGCGCTGGCGGCGAAAAACGCCACCGTGCCCTGGGTCGGCGTGCGCAACTACCAGGCGCGCAACTTCATGCGCGACGGCATGCAGGTCGGCGACGGCGTGTTGTTCTACCACTCGAGCTGCGCCGAGCCCGGCATTGTCGGCATCGCGCGTGTGGCGTCCGGCGCCTATCCCGACCCGACGCAGTTCGACCCCACGTCGCCCTATCACGACTCCAAGTCCAGGAAGGAAGATCCGCGCTGGCTGCTGGTGGATGTGCAGGTCGTGGAAAAAACCCGCAACCTGACCCTGCCTGAATTGCGCGCCAACCCCGCGCTCGAAGACCTGGTCATTTTGCGCAAGGGCAACCGCCTGTCGATCACGCCGGTGGAAGCGACACACTGGCGACTGATCACCAGGCTGCTGGGCACGCGCTGAACCCGGGCCTTGGTGGTGGGCCGGCGGTGCGACTCGTTATCATTCGGCATGCCCGCTACCCCCCGTCCCCCTGTCGAACCGGCCGCCACCGACCGCTTCCGCCTGCTGGTCGATGCGGTCCAGGACTACGGCATCTTCATGCTCGACCCCGAGGGCATGGTGGTGTCCTGGAACTCCGGTGCCCAGCGCATCAAGCAATACCTGCCCGAAGAAGTGATAGGCCGGCACTTCTCGCTGTTTTACCTGCCGGAGGCGATTGCGGCGAAATGGCCGGACGAGGAACTCCGGCGCGCGGCCCGCGACGGACGCTTCGAGGAAGAAGGCTGGCGCCTGCGCAAGGACGGCAGCCGTTTCTGGGCCAGCGTGGTGATCACCGCGCTGCGCGACGGCAGCGGCGCCCTGACCGGCTACGGCAAGGTCACGCGCGACCTGAGCGAGCGCCGTGCCCATGAGGAGGCCCTGCGCGAGAGCGAGCAGCGCTTTCGCCTGCTGGTCGAAGGCGTGCGCGACTACGCGATTTTCATGCTCAGCCCCGAAGGCATTATTGAAAGCTGGAACAACGGCGCGCAACTCATCAAGGGCTACAGCGCGCACGAGGTGACAGGCCGGCATTTCAGCATGTTCTACCGGCAGGAAGACCTGGACGCCAACCTGCCCGCCCACCAGCTGGAAACCGCCCTGTCCCACGGCCGCGCCGAAGCGGAAGGCTGGCGCGTGCGGCGCGACGGCTCGGTGTTCTGGGCCAACGTGGTGATCGCGCCGGTGTACGACGCGGCGCGCCAGCTGCGCGGCTTTGCCAAGGTCACGCGCGACATGACCGAAAGGCGGCGCCTGCACGAGCTGGAAAGCTCGAGCAAACGCATGAGCGAGTTCCTGGCGATGCTGGCCCACGAACTGCGCAACCCGCTGGCGCCGATACGCAATGCGGTGACCATCCTGCAACTGGAGCCGTCGCCCAGCCCGATGGTGCGCAGCAGCCGAGACATGATAGATCGCCAGCTGTCGCACATGACGCGGCTGGTGGACGACCTGCTCGACGTCGGCCGGCTGACCACCGGCAAGATCCGCTTCAAGGCCGAACAGGTGGCGTATGCGCAGGTGGTGGCGCGTTCCGTCGAGGCGGTCCGGCCGCTGATGGATGCCCGCCGCCACCGGCTCACGGTGGACATGCCCGACAGCGGGCTGCGGGTGCAGGGGGATGCCACCCGGCTGGCCCAGGTGCTGCAGAACCTGCTCACCAACGCCGCCAAGTACACCCCCGAGGGCGGCCAGATCGAGCTGAAAGTCTGGCAGGAAGGCAGCCAGCTGCACACTTCGGTGCGCGACAACGGCGTCGGCCTGTCGCCGCAGGCCCTCACGCATATCTTCGAACTGTTCTCGCAGGGCGACGCGCAGACCGCCGCGCGGGAGAGCGGGCTGGGCATAGGCCTGACGCTGGCGCGCTCGCTGGTGGAGATGCACGGTGGCGCACTCAGCGCCGTCAGCAGCGGACCGGGCCAGGGCAGCACCTTCAGTTTCTTCCTGCCGCACGCCGGCACCGCAGGCCATGGCGACGACGCCAGCCCCGCCCCGCCGGCGCCGCTGGTGCTGGTGGTGGACGACAACCGCGACGCCGCCAACAGCCTGGCGGAAATCCTGCGGCTGATGGAATTCCAGGTCAAGGTGGCCTACGACGGCCCGACGGCCATTGCACTGGCGCGTGAGTGCCTGCCGAGGCTGATCGTGCTGGACATCGGCATGCCGGACATGAACGGTTACGAGGTGCTGGCCGCGCTGCGCGCACTGCCTGGGGGCGGCAGCGTGACGGCCGCCGCCCTGACCGGCTTCGGCACCGACGAGGACAAGGGCCGGGCCCTGGCCGCCGGCTTCGACGTGCACCTGATCAAACCGCTGGACTTTGCCGCCTTGCAGGATTTCCTGCACACGGCGGGTGTGCTGCGCTGACCGGAATCCGGTTGAAAACAGCCTGAAATGCCCGTTCGACGGGCGTGAGCAGCTATCGATTCAATAGCGATCCACAGCCGGGGCAGGCCCCGCCCGGGCCGGGTACGAACCCGCTCTCGCCTGACCTGGAGCGAGCGCGGCTTCCTACAGCTGGCGCGCCGGCCTGCGGCAACACTGGCGGCACAACTGCTGAAAGCCCTCCCATGCCCTTGTCCCCTGCTTCCTCTTTTTCCGGTCCCTCCCGCCTGCTGGCAATCTGCCTGTGCTGTGCCACGCTGGGTTTCGCCAGCGGTTCGGCCATGGCCCAGACCGCCAAGAGCGGCGCCAAAACATCGGCCAGCGCCGGTTTCGACATGGACGCCTTCAACAATGCCAGCGACAGCCCGCTGCTCAAAAGCGGCAGCAAGGGCGCCGCCGTGGCACGCGCGCAGATCCTGCTGGACCGCGCCTGGTTTTCCTGCGGCGAGATCGACGGCCGTTATGCCGCCAACATGCAGCGCATGGTCAAGGCCTACCAGACCGCGCGCAGCCTGAAAGTCACCGGCACGGTCACCGCCGAGACCTGGAAATCGCTGCGCGAGGACAGCGCGCCGCTGCTGGCCACCTACACCGTGACCGACAAGGACATGGCCGGCCCTTTCGAAAAAACGCCGGCCGACATGGCCGAACGCGCGAAGATGAAAGCCCTGGTGTTCGAGTCGGCGGACGAGGCGCTGGCTGAAAAATTCCACACCAGCATCGCTTATCTCAAGCAGCTCAACGGCGGCCGCAAGCTCGAGGCCGGCAAGGACATCGTGGTGCCCAACGTGGGCAGCACCACCGCCCCCGTCAAGTCGGCCTCGATTGAAATCGACAAGTCACAGCGCGTGCTCTATGTGCTGGACGCCGAGAAACGCCCGGTCGCGGCCTTCCCGATCAGCATAGGCAACGAGAAAAACGATCCGCTGCCGATTGGCACCATGGCAATCAAGAACGAGGTGAAGAACCCCAGCTTCACCTACAACCCCAAGCTGCTGAAAAACGCGCCCAAGGATGCGGAGAAGATGGACATCGCCCCGGGCCCGAACAACCCCGTGGGCAGCATCTGGCTGGGCCTGACCAAGCCGCACTGGGGCATTCATGGCACCTCCAAGCCCTCCAACGTGGGGCACTCCGAAACCAACGGCTGCATCCATTTGACCAACTGGGACGCCGAACGCCTGTCCACGCTGGCCAAGGCCGGTTTCAAGGTTGACGTCAAGCTGTGACTGAGGCCCGCACTCCACGCCGCTGGCGCCAGGCCCTGATGCTGGGCGCGGTGCTGGCCGTGGCCGCGGGTGTGGTGATCGGCACCTGGTTCCGGCCCGCAGCCACCACACAAGCGCCGCCGGCTGCAAACCCGGCGGTGGCCGTGGCGCCTGCGCCTGCCGATGCCAGCGCGACCGCACCCGCGCCCGCACTTCAAACCCCTCCCGGCGCGGCAGTAGCCGAACCCGCGCCCAACACCGACGCCACGCCCGCAACGCTTGCGGTGCCGGCCGATGCGTCCGACCTGTCCCGCCTGCGCGCGCGCGATTTCGCGATCCCGGTCAGGGGCTTCAGCGCCTCCGATCTCAGCGACAACTACACCCAGGGGCGCGCCGGCGGTGCGCTGCATGAAGCGCTCGACATCATGGCGCCGCGCGGCACGCCGGTGCTGGCGGTGGAAGACGGCCGCATCGCCAAACTGTTCCTGAGCAAGCCCGGCGGCATCACGCTGTACCAGTTCGACCCCAGTGGCGAGTTCGCCTATTACTACGCGCACCTCGACGCCTATGCCGACGGGATCGCCGAGGGCGGCACGCTGCGCAGGGGCCAGGTCATCGGTTACGTCGGCAGCAGCGGCAACGCTTCGCCGGACGCCCCCCACCTGCATTTCGCGATCTACAAACTCGGCCCCGACAAACAATGGTGGCGCGGCACGCCGATCAACCCCTTCCGGGTCTGGCGCGACGCCCCACCCTGAACCGGGCTGGGGCCCGCAATGGCAGGCTCATGCCGGCAGGAAGGACGAGTGGTGATCAACAATCAACCAGTCGCTGCCCCGCTTGCAATACGTGAAGCTGAAACGTGCGGGAAAAGCGCGCTGCTCCCCTTCAGGACCTGTGTGCAGGGTGTAGCTGCCGGTGTTGATGGCCATGCCGGCATACACCCTGATCTGCTGCGCGCCCAGACGGATGGCGGGCGGCGATTCGGCCACGCAATGACCTTCAAAATACGCTCGCAGGCCTTGCGGCGTGGTGATCAGCGAGCGGGCGGTGGTTCCCCAGAGCACGGCCTCGGGGTGGTATAGCGCACAGATGCTGGCCGCGTCGCCGGCATTGAAGGCCTGGATCCAGCGTTGTGTGGCCGAAGCAACCTCGTGCATGTCGGCAAGCTCGGGACTGGGCATGATTTCTTTCTGCATCAGGGCCCCTGTCAGGCAGGGGGAGCCAGGGCCTTGCGCTCGAGCAGCTTGACCAGCGCCCACAACACGCGGTTGGCCGGCGTCGGAATTCCCAGCGCCTCGCCGCGCCGGACGATCAGCCCGTTGAGATGGTCGATTTCTGTCGCCTTGCCGCGCGCCAGGTCTTGTGCGGTCGATGAAAACTGGCTGGGCATGCTGCCGGCCAGCCGGTCCACCGCCGCATGGACATCACCCGCCAGTTGCACACCTTCGGCCTGGGCCACGGCCAGGCATTCGGCCACCACGTCGCGCATCAGCTCCGGCACGCCCTCGCCCGCCACGGTTTTGCCGTAGGGCAACTGGCTGATGGCCGAGACGGCGTTGTAGGCGCAGTTCAGGATGAGCTTGGCCCAAAGCGCGCCCGTCACGTTGGACGAGACCTCGGTGGGCACGCCCGCGTCAACAAACGCCTGCGCCACCGCAGCGCTGTGTGTCGATGGCTCCATCACCAGGTCGCCCCGTCCGTGGTGCCTGACGTGGCCAGAGCCGGCCATCTCGGTGGCCACATACACCACGGCGGCGGCCACCGCATGCTGCGGCAACACGCTGCGCAGCCGCGCGGTATTGTCCACGCCGTTTTGCAGGCACAGCACCAGCGCATCGGGCTCCAGGTGGGGACGGATCAGGGCGCCGGCGGCTTCGGTGTCCAGCGACTTGACGCAGAACAGCACCAACTGCGCGCCCTGCACCGCACTGGCCTGGCTGCTGGCCGCCAGCTGCACCTGTTCGTCGAATTGTGTGGTCTGCATGCGCAGCCCGCTGGCGGCAATCGTCGCCACATGCTGGGGCCGCGCAATCAGCGTCACGCGGTGGCCCTGACGCGCCAGCATGCCGCCGAAATAACAGCCGACGGCGCCTGCGCCCATGACGGCCACGGTGAGGGGTGAAGAACTCATGGCTGCATTGTAGAAAAAGCGGATGCGGTATTGAGGGCCCGGCTAAACTGCCAGGGCCGCGTTGTGCGGTGCTGCGCAGCGCCAACCGGAGTGCCGAATGATCACCGTCCTGAAACTTGTTGTTGTCCTGATCATCGGACTGCTGGTGATGCTGTGGGTCGCGGGTCAACTGGGGCTGCTGCGCGGCCAGCCCCCCGCAGCGCTGGGCGTGCGTGACGGCCGGCTGGCGCCTCCTTCCAACACGCCCAACAGCGTGGCTAGCCAGGCCAGCCTCTACCCCGGACACCCGCAGCAGGCCTATGCCAGCATCGCGCCCCTGGCCTACACCGGTGATGCGCAGGCCGCCATGCGCCGGCTCGCTACGCTGCTGGAAGCGACCCCCGGCTGTGTGCTGGTGACGCGTGAACCCGGCTACCTGTACGCCCAATGCAGCACCCGCTGGCTCAAGTTCACGGACGACGTCGAGTTGTTGCTGGAAGATGCGGCCCGGGTGATCCACGTGCGCTCGTCCAGCCGCCTGGGGCGCAAGGATTTTGGCGTGAACCGGGCGCGTGTGGAGGCGCTACGCGCGCGCTTCGAGCAGGCCGACCCGGCCAGCACGCTACAAAAATAATAGCGGCTCACGCACGGCTATCGGGCTCAAACGGCACTTTTTTCTGATACTTCCGGGGCGGTGGCTGCAGCCGGCAGGCGCCGGTGCCGCGAAAAGAAGGTCCACATCATGAGCGTGGCGTCCGGGCCTTCCGGCGCGCTGAACTCGACGCTGCCGTCGCCGCCGCTCCAGGCGTGACCCAGTTGGGCGATCTCGCAGGCCACCAGTTGCGGCTTGCGTCCGGCGTACCAGGTCTGGCTTTCGTAGGCATGGCGCGGATGGCGGCCGCTGCTGCGCGCCGGCCAGTGGCGGACCACGGCGTCCCCGCGTGTGATGAAGCCGGTATTGAGGATGGTGAACTGCTCGGTGAGCTGCGCCATGTTGATGCGCCGCACCACGCTGTCGCGCGTGCCGTGGATCAGGATGGCCGGCATGCCGGGAAAGGCCGCCTCCACGCTGCCGAAGGACCGCACGCTTTCCCGGTGCGACTGGCCCGAGCCGTGCTGCATCGCTCCATACGCACTCATGGGCGAGTCGGTGGTGCCGAACACCGGCGCCGAATGCAGGCCGACGGCGGCGACCAGCGCCGGGTAACGCAGCGCCAGGATGTTGGCCAGGCCCGCGCCGGCCGACAGGCCGGCCACATAGGTGCGGCTGCTGTCCAGGCCGTGCCTGGCCTGGACCTGCGTGATCATCTCGGCAATCAGCCGCACGTCGCCCAGGCCCTCCTGGGTAGCGCGTTTGTACCAATGCCAGCAGCGGTGGGCATCGGCCGCCGCCGACTGCTGCGGGTACAGCACCGCAAACCCCTTGCGTGCGGCCAGCTCGTTCATGCGGGTGGACAGGGCAAAGTCGGTGGCCAGTTGCTGGCAGCCATGCAACATGACCACCAGGGGCAAGGGCCCGGGCCCCGCATCCGGCGGCAGGTAGAGCCAGTACAACATGCGCCGCGCCGGCGCGAGTTGCCCGGCGGCCGGCACCGAGAACCAGGACTTTTGCCAGCTTCCGGGTGGACTGGTCAGTGCGCGCGCCGGTAGCGGCGTGCTTTTGCGCAGGGGCGCCGCGGGCCTGGCTTTCGCCACCCTGGCCGGGGCCTTGCGCGCCGGCGGGGGCACCAGGCTTTGCAGCAATCTGCGGCCTTGCGCCTGCTGCGCCTTGCCCATGCGGCGCACGCTTTTGAGCCAGAGGCTGCTCAGGCTTTTGGCCATGGAATGCCGGCTCGGGCCGAATTGGTTAGCATGCATTCATTTTGCTGCATTGCAGCATAGTCGTCCACGCCAATGGCTGCCGTTCGTGTGGTCCTTCACGCCGCGTATCTGTCAGGACGCTGACGTGGCGCAAGTGGCCGCGCCGGCGCCCTTGGTACGATGAGCGCATCCGCGCTGCCGCGCCCTGTTTTGCACGCTTTTTTTGCCGCCCCGCCTGCCATGCCCGACTTCCTGACCGCCGCCCTCTACAAATTTGTGACCCTGCCCGACTTCGCCGCGCTACAGGCGCCGCTGCAGGTTTTTTGCGAAGCGAACGACGTGCGCGGCACCTTGCTGCTGGCCGAAGAAGGCATCAACGGCACGATTGCCGGGCCTGAGCCAGGTGTGCGCGCGGTGCTGGCCCATCTGCGCAGCGACCCGCGCCTGGCCGACCTGGCGCACAAGGAGTCCTGGTCACGGAAGCTGCCGTTTTACCGCATGAAGGTGCGCCTCAAGCGCGAGATCGTCACCCTGGGCGTGCCCGGCATCAACCCCAATGAGATGGCCGGTCAGTACGTGAAGCCGCAGGACTGGAATGCGCTGATCGCCGAGCCCGGTGTGGTGGTGGTGGACACGCGCAATGCCTACGAGGTCGGCATCGGCAGCTTCGAAGGCGCGGTCGATCCCCATACCCAAAGTTTTTCGCAACTCCCGGCCTGGGTCGCGGCGCAGTCGGCACCGGGCGGGCTGCTGGCCGAAAAGGACGGCAAGAAACCGAAGGTGGCGATGTTCTGCACCGGCGGCATCCGCTGCGAAAAATCCACCGCCTTCATGCGCACCCAGGGCTTCGACGAGGTCTACCACCTCGAGGGCGGCATCCTCAAGTACCTGGAAACCGTGCCGGAGGACCAGAGCCGCTGGCAGGGCGAGTGTTTTGTCTTCGACGAACGTGTCTCGGTGGTGCACGGCCTGGCTACCGGCCACTACGATTTGTGCCGCGCCTGCCGCGACCCGATCAGCGAGGCCGACAAGGCTTCACCGCTGTACGTGCCGGGTGTGAGCTGCCCCCATTGCCACGACAAAAAAACCGAGGAGCAAAAACGCGGCTTCATCGAGCGCCAGCGCCAGGTCGACTTCGCGAATCGCCGGCGTCAGCCGCACATCGGTGCGAAGCTGGCTTCGTCCGGAGGCAGCAGCGACGCGGACACACCGGCCTGATGGGCGCCCTGCCCGTCCTGTATTCGTTTCGCCGCTGCCCGTATGCGATGCGCGCCCGGCTGGCGCTGGCCGCCAGCGGTGAGCCGCATGAACACCGCGAAGTCGTGCTTCGCGCCAAACCCGCCGACCTGCTCACCGCCTCGCCCAAAGGCACGGTACCGGTGCTGGTGCTGCCGGATGGCAAGGTGATTGACGAGAGCCTGGACATCATGCGCTGGGCGCTGGGCCGGAATGACCCGGCACAGTGGCTGTCACCCGCCGGCGCATCGCTGGAGGACATGCTGGCACTGGTCGCTGTCAACGACGGCGACTTCAAGCGCCACCTGGACCGCTACAAATACCCCAACCGTTATCCCGGGGAAAGCGCGGGCGACGAAGCCGGCTTTGCGCTGAAACACCGCAGCGCCGCGGCCAGCTGGCTGGCGCAGCTCGACATGCGGCTGGATGAAGGCTGGCTCTTCGGCGCCCAGGCCTGCCTGGCCGACATGGCCATCCTGCCCTTTGTTCGCCAGTTCGCGCATACCGACGCCGTCTGGTTTGCCGCCCAGGCCTGGCCGCGGCTGCAAAGCTGGCTGGCCGGTTTCGAAGCCAGTGCGCTGTACACCGGGGTGATGGAAAAACATGCACCGTGGCAGCTCGCCACGGTCTGAAGGCGTCGCCCTGCATTTCCTTGGGAATCGAGCATCAAATGGGATGTTGAGCCCTATTCCACGAGCGCAAGCAGCTATCAAAAAGAGAGCGCATGATACCTTT
This sequence comes from Polaromonas sp., assembly GCA_030683705.1. Taxonomy (GTDB): domain Bacteria; phylum Pseudomonadota; class Gammaproteobacteria; order Burkholderiales; family Burkholderiaceae_C; genus Polaromonas. Next base: position 19,911 of record JAUXPP010000018.1, read on the forward strand.
CCGAAGTCGTTCGGCTATCCAGACTCACAGCTCCGGCGCAATCATCTCCGCATACTCGTACAGCGCGCCCAGCACTTCTTCACCGCGCTCATCCGCGGTTTCCGACAACACGTCGAGTTCGGCCAGGAAGGCGTCCACGTTGCGCGCCCCGCCCTCACCTTCGAGCAGGCGCGCAACGCGGTGCGCTTCCCAGCGTTCGGCGTGTTCGGGCGACAGCGTGGCTTCGAAGTTGCGCGCGCGGTAGCGAAACACCAGTTCTTCCAGCCGCTCGTCGTCGAAGCCGGTGCGGCTGTGCGCGAGTTCTGCTGGCGGCAGGGCGCGCAGCTTGTTGAGCCGCCGCCTGTCGTCATTGTTGATGAAACCGCCGTAGAGGTCCTCGTCCACGTCGGGCACGCCCTCTTTGGGACGCGCAAACACCTCGGGCCAGACCGCGCTCATGTCCGGCAGGCCGGCGGCGGTTTCGGCGTTGCGCAGCGCCGCTTCGATATCGACGCCCCATCTGGCGGCCATGGCATCGCTGAGTGTCGCGAGTTTGCGCACCACCATGGGTGACTTGTTCAGGTGCACCGACTTGATCGGCAAGCGCGTGACGCCTTCCGGCAGGTCGGCCGTTTTGCTGAACAGGCGCTGGCGCAGCGTGGCCACGTCGAGCAGCGGCAGTTCGGCAGGGTCGTACGCCAAATCCCAGGCCAGCAATTCGTTTTTGTTCGAGGGGTGCATGGCCAGCGGCCACATCACGGCCAGGCAGCCTTTCTCGGGGGCGAACATGCCGGACACGTGCAGGAAGGGCTGGGCTGTCTGCGGGCTGGTCGGCAGGCCCAGTTCGGCGGCCACCCGGTCTTTTTTGTGCAGCGACAGGCAGAAGTCGAACAGCCGCGGCTGCGCCGTGCGGATCAGCCGGGCCAGCGCAATCGTGGCACGCACGTCGGACAGCGCATCATGGGCCGACTCGTGCAGCAGGCCGTTGGCGCGTGCCAGGTCCTCGAGCTTGAAGCTGGGGCGCAGTGCGCCGGCGTCGTCCGGCCGGCGCTCGTCGGGTTTCATCGGCCACGCCATGCCCTCGGGGCGCAGTGCATAAGCCATACGCACCACATCCAGCAGGTCCCAGCGGCCGCAATCGTTTTGCCATTCACGCGCATAGGGGTCGATCAAGTTGCGCCAGAACAGGTGGCGCGTGACCTCGTCGTCGAAACGGATGGTGTTGTAGCCGACGCCTATGGTGCCGGGCTGGGCCAGCACCGCTTCGATGCGCGCGGCGAATTCGTGTTCGGGCAGGCCGCGCTCCAGGCAGACTTGCGGCGTGATGCCGGTCAGCAGGCAGGACGCCGGGTCCGGCAGGTAGTCGCGCGCCGGCTGGCAATACAACATCAGCGGCTCGCCGACCTCGTTGAGTTCGGCGTCAGTGCGTATGCCGGCAAACTGCGCCGGCCGGTCGCGCCGGGTGTTCAGGCCGAAGGTTTCGTAGTCGTGCCAGAGAAAGGTGTGGGGCGCCATGGCAAAATCATAGTAAAGGTGAGAACAGCCGCGCCGTGGCATCAAACAGGCGCATCATGAAACGCTGCCGCCGCTGGGCCGGCACGGGCGCGGCATTGCGCAGGTCGGTCTCGAACTGCGCGGCCAGCGGTTCGGCCAGCACCGGGCCATACACCACCGCCATCACCTCGAAATTCAGGCGGAAGCTGCGGTTGTCGAAATTGGCCGTGCCTATCATCGCGCAGTTGTCGTCGACCACCAGTGTCTTCGAATGCAGCATGCGCGCCTTGTACTCCCAGACCTTGACACCGGCGGCGATCAGTTCGTCGTAATAGGAGCGCGCGGCCGCACTGACGATCAGGCTGTCGCTGCGGCGCGGCACCAGCAGGCGCACATCAACGCCACGCAGCGCCGCGCTGGTCAGCGCCATCAGCGCGGGCTCGCCCGGCACAAAATACGGCGTGGTCAGCCAGGCACGGTCACAGGACGCATTGATGGCGGCAATGTGCATGCGGTGGATCGCCTCGAGCGGGTTGTCCGGACCGCTGGTGACCACCTGGACCGGGATGTCGCCCGCCTCGTCGTCGGGATGTAATTGCGGCAGCAGGCGCTTGAGGGATTTGTCGGTGTCCTGTGGCGACTCACCCGTGGCATAAGCCCAGTCCTCCAGGAAGGTGGTCTGCAACCAGCGCACTGCGCTGCCCTCGAAGCGCAGGTGCACGTCGTGGTAGGCATCGGGGCGTGCGCGCAGGTCTTCCTCATCGGTGATGTTGACGCCGCCCGTGAAACCGACCGTGCCGTCGCAGACCAGGATCTTCCGGTGCGTGCGGTAATTGCTGACGGGGCGCAGCCGGCGGCCTATCCGCGTGTCGTGGAACAAGCCGACCTTGGCCCCGGCCTCATGCAGCGGCGCCATGAAGCCGCGTCCCAGCCTTTTGGAGCCCAATGCATCGACCAGCAGGCGCACCACCACCCCCTCCTGCGCTTTCTGCACCAGCAGGTCGCGCAGCGCCGTGCCGATCCGGTCGGGCTCGAAAATGTAGTACTCGAGATGGACGTGGTGGCGCGCCTGGCGTATCGCTTCGAACATGCTGTCGAACGTTGCGGCGCCGCCGGACAGCAGTTGCGCGGACGTGGCACTCGACACCGGCAAGCCGCAGGCTGCCCGGCCCAGTGCCGCCATTTGCCGCAAGGCCGGCGGCGCACGTTCGATGTCGTCGCGCAACAGCGCCATGTCGGCATCGTCGCGATGACCGGCGCGGCTGCGCAGGCGTTTGAGGCGCTGCTTCTTGAGCCGCTGGGGACCCAGGAAGTAATACACCACGAAACCGGCGAAAGGCAGCAGCGCCATCGACAGGATCCAGCTCATGGTCGACACCGGTGCGCGCTTTTGCAGCACGATCCAGATCGACAGGATGGCGATGTAGGCACTCCAGGCCAGGGACAGGCCGGTTTTCCATTCGTCGCTGAGTTGCGGGATTTCCAAGGTTGTCAAACGTTTGTGTGAAGTATGGAGGCCGTCCCTGCCGAGCCCGTCAAGGGGGCCAAAGAAAAAGGCCGATAGCGTGATGCTAGCGGCCTTTTCGACGCGGGCTGGTTCAGCCCGGGCTTCAGTTCGTTTCCGCCTGCTCGGCTTCAGGCTTGGCCTTGCCTTCCTTCTTGGGCAGCGGCTGGATGTCGAGTTCGACTTCGCCGGTCTCGACACCTTTCTCGTCGGTCGTGACCTTCATGTCCACCGTCAGCCGGCCGCCGTCGATCAGGCGCCCGAACAACAGCTCGTCGGCCAGCGCGCGGCGAATCGTGTCCTGGATCAGGCGCTGCATCGGGCGCGCGCCCATCAGCGGATCGAAACCCTTCTTGCCGAGGTACTTGCGCAAGGTGTCGGTGAAGGTCACGTCCACCTTCTTCTCGGCCAGTTGCGTCTCGAGCTGCAGCAGGAACTTGTCGACCACGCGCAGGATGACGGTTTCGTCCAGCGCCTTGAAGCTCACCACCGCGTCGAGGCGGTTGCGGAACTCGGGCGTGAACAGGCGCTTGATGTCGGCCATCTCGTCGCCCGCCTCGCGCGGGTTGGTGAAGCCGATGGTCGCCTTGTTCATCGTCTCGGCACCCGCGTTGGTCGTCATGACGATGATGACGTTGCGGAAGTCGGCCTTGCGCCCGTTGTT
>JAUXPP010000019.1 GCA_030683705.1 Polaromonas sp.
TCGCTGCGCGTGATTGCCGACCACATCCGCGCCACCGCCTTCCTGGTCAGCGACGGCGTGAACCCGTCCAACGAAGGCCGCGGTTATGTGCAGCGCCGCATCATCCGCCGCGCCATCCGCCACGGCTACAAGCTGGGCAAAAAAACACCGTTTTTCCACAAGCTGGTGGCCGACCTGGCGCAGCAGATGGGTGATGCCTATCCGAAACTCAAGACCGACGAATCACGCATCACCGCCGTGCTCAAGGCCGAGGAAGAACGCTTCTTCGAAACCCTTGAAATCGGCATGACCATCCTGGACACGGCGCTGGCCGGTGGCGCCAAGGTGCTGCCCGGCGACGTCGCCTTCAAGCTGCACGACACCTATGGCTTTCCGCTGGACCTGTCGGCCGACGTCTGCCGCGAACGCGGTGTCGAGGTCGACGAAGCCGGCTTCACCGCCGCCATGGACCGGCAGAAAAACCAGGCGCGCGCCGCCGGCAAATTCAGGATGGACAAGGCGCTGGATTACAGCGGCGAGATCAATGGCTTCACCGGTTACGACATTCTCGAGGAGCCCGCCAAGGTGGTGGCGCTGTACGCCGACGGCGTGGCCGTGCCGGCGCTGCATGCCGGACAGGCCGGTGTGGTGGTGCTCAACAGCACGCCGTTTTACGCCGAAAGCGGCGGCCAGGTCGGCGACCAGGGAACGATCGCTGCCGAAGGTATGTTGTTCGGCGTCGAAGACACGCAGAAAATCAAGGCCGGGGTGTTCGGCCACCATGGCCTGGTGAGCGAGGGCACGCTGAAGCTCGGTGACCCGGTGCTGGCGCGTGTGGACACGGCGCGCCGCGCCGCCACCGTGCGCAACCACAGCGCCACCCATTTGCTGCACAAGGCCTTGCGCGAAGTGCTGGGTGAACATGTGCAGCAAAAAGGCAGCCTGGTCAACGCCGAACGCACGCGTTTCGACTTTGCCCACAATGCGCCGGTGACCGATGAGCAGATCCGCGAGATCGAGGCGCGTGTGAATACCGAGATCCTGGCCAACGAGCCGACCGACGCCAGCGTGATGGACATGGAGGCCGCGCAGAAAACCGGCGCCATGATGCTGTTCGGCGAAAAATACGGCGACGAGGTGCGTGTGCTCAGCATTGGTTCGAGCAAGGAGTTGTGCGGCGGCACTCACGTGGGCCGCACCGGCGACATCGGCCTGTTCAAGATCGTGGCCGAAGCCGGCGTGGCTTCCGGCGTGCGCCGCATCGAGGCGGTGACCGGCGCCAATGCACTGGCTTACCTGCAGTCGCTCGAAGCCGGCATGCAGGCCGCCGCTGCTTCGCTGAAGGCCAACCCGACCGAGCTGCAGCACCGCATCGGCCAGGTGCTGGACCAGGTGCGTTCGCTGGAAAAGGAAATCGCCGCCCTCAAGGGCAAGCTGGCCTCGTCCCAGGGCGACGAACTGATGAGCCAGGCGGTCGACATCAAGGGCCTGAAGGTGCTGGCGGCCAGGCTCGAAGGCGCGGATGCCAAGACCCTGCGCGACACCATGGACAAGCTCAAGGACAAGCTCAAGACCGCGGTCATTGTGCTGGCCGCGGTGGACGGCGACAAGGTGCAAATCGCCGCCGGCGTCACGGCCGACAGCGTCGGCAAGGTGAAGGCCGGCGAGCTGGTCAACTTTGTCGCGCAGCAGGTCGGCGGCAAAGGCGGCGGCAAGGCCGACATGGCCATGGCCGGCGGCACCGATGCGTCCAAACTTGGTGACGCGCTGAAATCAGTGCAGGGCTGGGTCAGCGAACGTGCCTGACGCGGCGTAGCGCCCCACAAAAAAGGACGGCATGGCCGTCCTTTTTTTGTCTGGGGAAGCCTCAGGCCAGTTCTGCGATCAGCTCGATTTCGACGCAGGCACCCATGGGGATTTGTGCCACGCCGAACGCGCTGCGGGCATGGGCGCCGGCTGGCCCGAACACCTCGCCGAACAGTTCACTGGCGCCGTTGGTGACCAGGTGCTGCTCGGTGAAGTCACTGGTCGAGTTGACCAGGCTCATCAGCTTGACGATGCGTTTGACCTTGCCGAGGTCGCCGACGGCGGCCTGCAGCGTGCCCATCAGGTCGATCGCAATCGCGCGCGCTGCCGCCTTGCCTTCCTCGGTGGTCATGTTTTTGCCGAGCTGGCCGACCCAGGGCTTGCCGTCCTTCTTCGCGATGTGGCCGCTCAGGAACACCAGCTGGCCGGTTTGCACAAAAGGTACATAGGCCGCTGCCGGTGTGGCGACGGGTGGCAGCGTGATGCCCAGGGCCTTGAGTTTGTCGTAAATCGGGGTGGTGCTCATGGTGTTCTCCTGAAACGGCAGTTCCCTGCCGATTGATGATCAAAAAGGCCTCTAGCCCTTATCTGACGAGCGCAAGCAGCTATCAAAAAAATAGCGACTGAGCCGTCCTGCTGACGATTCTAAAGCGCCGGCTCGGCTTCGACCGGCGTGACGGTCACGGCCACATCCAGCACATGGCGGGCGCCGCCGCGGATCACGCCGCGCATCGGCGAGACGTCGAGGAAATCCCGACCGGTGGCCAGGGTCACATAGTCTTCGCCGGGCGCGCGATTGTTGGTCGGGTCGAAATCCAGCCAGACGCCGGGGTTTTGCCCGTCGGCCAGCCGCATGCCGCCGGCATCGCTGGCCATGGGGCAATAGACCGAGGCCCAGGCATGCGAGGCGTCGCTGCCGATCAGGCGCGGCTGGCCGGGCGGCGGGTTGGTCAGCAGGTAGCCGCTGACATACCGCGCCGGAATGCCCAGGGAGCGGCAGCAGGCGACCATGATGTGGGCGAAGTCCTGGCACACCCCCTTGCGCAACTGCAGCGCTTCCAGCGCCGGGGTGCCGACCTCGGTGCTGTCGCTGTCGTAGGCCATCTCGGTGTGGATGCGCTGCATCAGGTGGTCCGCCGCCTCGGGCAGCGGACGGCCCGGCGTGAAACTGGGACGGGCGAATTCGGCAAACGCCTCGTCGCGCGGCACATACGGCGAGGCGAAGATGAATTCACAGGCGCTGTCGTAGGCGCCACCGGCCTGGTAGCGGAACTGTTCGCGCACCTGCTCCCAGGGCAGGCCGGCGCCCCGATGTGCCACTTCAGGATCAGCCAGTGTGGACACCATGCTTTCGGCGGTCACGGTCAGCTGGTCGTGCGGCGTGTGCAGCGAAAAAAAGGTCCGGGTGTTGCCGTAGACGTCGGGCAGGTGCTGGACCTGCGCCGGCTGCGGGCTGATGGTCAGCGCGTGGCTGAGCAGCTCCTGGCCGGCATGGCTGGCCGGCCGCAGGTGCAGCACATGGTGGGCGCTTTCCACGGTGGGGCTGTAGGCGTAACGGGTTTCGTGGACCAGGTGGAGCAGCATGGTGTGTCGGGGCAAAAGCGGGGCAGGGCGGTTGCGGAAGCCGGCTCAGGCGCCCAGGCTGTGTTCGTCGCTGGAGACATGGCTGAAGTAGCGGCGGCTCAGCGTGTCCGACAGGTCGAAGGCGGCGCTGCAGCACTGCTCCAGCCGGCTCAAGAGGCCTTCATAACGCTGGTCCTCCGGCAGGCGCGGGTCGGGCGTGTAGAGATCGTGCATCTGCCAGGCGCCGGGCTCCGGCAGGCCGGGCGTCAGGTCGGGCACCGGCTGCGGCGCGCCCACCGTGTTTTCGGCCAGGCGCGCCAGCCGGCCGCGTAGTGTCTGCACCACCCAGCCGAGCGAACGCGGGTTGTCGCGGTCGAACACCAGCAGGTCCAGCAGCGCCTGCACGTCACGCTGCTGCTGGTACTGGGCGTGGAAGGTGATGGTGCTGTCGAACAGCGCGACGATGGCGCCGAAGCCGCCTTCGTCATGCACCGCGCCGGTTTCAAAACCGAGCACCAGCGCGGCGGCCAGCGTGTTCAGGCGCTCGATGTGGCGGCCGGTGCTGAGCAGGCGCCAGCCGTCGTCGCGGGTCATGCGGTCGGTTTGTGCGCCGGTCATGGCGGCCAGGAAGCTGCTGGCCGATTCCAGCGCGTGCAGCGCCTCCACCGATGAATATTCCAGCGCCTGCGCGGCCGGGTGTTCCGGGCCGCTGAAGGCTTCGCAGCGGCGGAAAAAATCTTCCTCGGCGCGCACGATCACATGCCATTGCTCCTGCGACAGGCGCTCGCGCACCGCCGAGGCTGCACCCTTGAGTGCGCGCAGGTTGTAACCCACACTGGCTGCGCGTTCGGTGTCGGCCAGGCTGGCGATCAGCGAACGTTCAAACACCCGCCGCGCCTGGGTGGCCGGGGGCACGGAGTCCAGCACCAGCCCGTTCTTGACGGTCATTTCGGACAGCCAGGCCAGCAGCGGCTGGGACGACTGTTCTTCGCCGCTCAGCGATTGCAGCGTCAGCTGCGCCAGCCGGATCGCGTTTTCGGTGCGCTCGGTGTAGCGGCCCAGCCAGAACAGGTTTTCGGCTGCCCGGCTGGTCACCGGCGGCTTGTGGCGGCTCAGGCTGGCGGCGAGCACCGGCGCGCCGGGCTCCACCGCGGGCTCGTGCGGGGCACCGCGTTTGCCTGAGCTGTCTGCGGACTGCGGCACGGGGCTGGCCTCGGGCTCGCCCAGGGCCCAGACGTCGGCACTGCTGCCGCCCTGCTGCATGGAGGCGATCTTGTCGTTGGGGCCGGCCAGCCGCGCCAGCCCGCCTGGCAGCACCTGCCAGGAGCCTTTTCCGTCGGCGACCGCGAAGACACGCAGCATGGCCGAGCGTGGCGCCAGGCGGTTGCCGTGCCAGGTCGGTGTCTGTGACAGCGGCAAATAGGCCTGCACCGTGTAGTCGTCGCTGCGCCGCAGCAGCCGGCCCGCCCACTCGTCGAGCTGGCGGCGCGACAGGGTCTGAGCAATTACCGAATCGATGCCGGAGCCCGGGTAGGTGCCCCGGATGACGCAGTCTTTCAGCAGCGGCAGCACTTCCTGCAGCGCTGCCTGTTCGCCGCACCACCAGGTGGCCAGCGAGGGCAGGGCCAGCGGCTCGTCCAGCAGGTGCCGCGACAGCGCCGGCAGAAAGCCCAGCAGCGCGCTGGATTCGAGAAAGGCCGAACCCGGCGCATTGGCCACCAGCACATTGCCGGCGCGTATCGCCTGCAGCAGGCCGGGCACGCCCAGCGTGGAGTCGGAACGCAGTTCCAGCGGGTCCAGAAACTCGTCGTCCAGCCGTTTCAGCAGGCCGTGCACCGGCTCCAGGCCCTGCAGGGTCTTGAGGTAAAGCCGGTTGTCGCGCACCAGCAGGTCGCTGCCTTCGACCAGGGTCAGCCCGAGGTAACGCGCCAGGTAGGCGTGTTCGAAATAGGTTTCGTTGTAAGGCCCCGGGGTCAGCAGCACGATGCGTTTGTCGGTGGCGCCGTCACCAGCAGGGCTGTGTGCCTTCATGCCGTCGATCAGCGCCTTGTAAGAGGCGGCCAGGCCCTGCACCTTCATCTCGCGGAAGGCCTGCGGGAACAGGCGCGAAATCGCCAGCCGGTTTTCCAGCAGGTAGCCCAGTCCGGACGGCGCCTGGGTGCGCTGCGACACCACCCACCAGCGCCCGTCGGGGCCGCGCGCCAGGTCGAAGGCGGCAATGTGCAAAAAGGTGCCGCCGGACGGCTGGACGCCGTGCATGGCGCGCAGGTAGCCCGGGTGGCCCTGCACCAGCGCCGTCGGCAGCAGGCCCAGCGACAGCAGCTGTTGCGGCCCGTAGACGTCGGCCATGATGCGGTCCAGCAGGCGCGCGCGCTGGCTGATGCCCGCAGAAATCTGCGCCCAGTCTGCGGCCGACAGCACCAGCGGGAACAGGTCCAGCGACCAGGGGCGTTGCGGCCCGTCGGCATCGGCATACACGTTGTAAGTGACGCCGTTGTCGCGGATCTGCCGGCGCAGGTTGGCCGCGCGGTGGTTCAGGTCCTCGAAACCCTCGGCACCCAGGAAATTGAAAAAGCGGTGCCAGTCCGACGCCAGCCGGGCGGGCGCTTCGGGCGGGGCGGTGGCCTCAGGGGCGGCTGTCAGCGGGGCGGTGCCGGCCAGGTGCAGGGACGATTGGCTTTGCTGCTGGCCCTGGCTCGGGAGGGCGGCCACTGCCGGCTTGTCCAGGGTGCGGCCATGCAACTCGTCGAAGTGGCCGGACGTGGCTGGCAGCGCCAGGGCCGCGGCCAGGTCGACAGGGGACTCCAGCGCCGCGGCTGCAAAAAGAGAGGGGTTGTTTTCCACGCTGGTCCAAGTATGCCTTCATGCCCGCCGCGGCAAGCCGCGTGGACGCTGATGGCTGCCGGTTCTGGCAATCAAACACGGCGCCGGGCTGCCGGTGTTGCGGCTATAAGACAAAAGACTGACCGGGTGTCCCGAATCAGCCTTCCTGGAGGCCTGTTCGATCAAGGATGAGGGCTTACCGCAGGTCCAGCGTGAACGGGAACTCCCGGCTCGGTTGCGCCGGCTGGACCTGCATCCTGCCCGGTGTGTGACCCATCTGGAAAAAGCGGTTCAGGCGCCGGCTTTCGGCCTCATAGGAGTTGACTGGTAGCGTGTCGTAGCTCAGGCCGCCCGGGTGCGCCACGTGGTACTGGCAGCCGCCCAGCGAACGTTCCATCCAGGTGTCGACGATGTCGAAGGTCAGCGGCGCATGCACGCCGATCGACGGGTGCAGGGCCGAGGGCGGGTTCCAGGCCTTGTAACGCACGCCGGCCACGTATTCACCGACGGTGCCGGTGCTTTGCAGCGGCAGCGCGCGGCCATTGGCGGTGATGACGTAACGGTTGTCGTTCAGGCCGGTGACATGCACCTCGACACGTTCCAGCGAGGAGTCCACATAACGAACGGTGCCGCCGGACGAGCCTTCCTCGCCCATCACATGCCAGGGCTCGAGCGCGCTGCGCAAGGTCAGTTCGATGCTGCTGGCCTTGACCTGGCCGATCATCGGGAAGCGGAATTCGAAATGCGGCTCGAACCAGGCCATGTCAAAGGCGTAGCCGGCTTCATTGAGTTCGGTCAGCACATCGGCGAAATCCATGCGCACAAAACCCGGCAGCAGAAAGCGGTCGTGCAGCTCGGTGCCCCAGCGCGTCATGCGGCCGTGGTAAGGCTTGTTCCAGAAACGCGCGACCAGCGCGCGCAGCAGCAACTGCTGCACGATGCTCATGCGGGCATGTGGCGGCATCTCGAAAGCGCGCAGTTCCAGCAGGCCGAGCCGGCCGGTGGCCGAATCAGGCGAGTACATCTTGTCGATGCAGAACTCGCTGCGGTGGGTGTTGCCGGTCACGTCGACCAGGATGTTGCGCAAGGTGCGGTCCACGATCCACGGCGGCATGTCCTGGCCGTATTTCTCGCGATTCGCGGCGATTTCGCGCAGCGCGATTTCCAGCTCGTACAGCTGGTCGTTACGCGCTTCGTCGACGCGCGGCGCCTGGCTGGTCGGGCCGATGAACATGCCCGAGAACAGATAGCTCAGTGACGGATGGTTGTGCCAGTAGGCGATCAGGCTGCCCAGCATTTCCGGCTTGCGCAGGAAAGGGCTGTCCGGTGGCGTGGCGCCGCCCAGCACAAAGTGGTTGCCGCCGCCGGTGCCGGTGTGGCGGCCGTCGGTCATGAACTTCTCGGCCGACAGGCGCGTTTCGTGCGCGATCTTGTAGAGGAACTCGGTGTGTTCGACCAGTTCGTTCCAGTTGTAGGCGGGGTGGATGTTGACTTCGATCACGCCGGGGTCGGGCGTGACCTGCAGCATCTTCAGGCGCGGGTCGCGTGGCGGCGGGTAACCTTCGAGCACGATTTGCAGGTTCAGGGCCTGCGCGCTGGCCTCGACTGCGGCCAGCAGGTCCAGGTAGTCTTCCAGGCGCTCCAGCGGCGGCATGAAGATGTAGAGCGCGCCGGTCTCGGCCTTCGCGCCTTTTTCTTTCGGCGCGGCCTTGGGTTTGTCCTGGGGGCCGTTGGCGCGGTTCGGGTCGCGCACCTCCACACACAGCGCGGTCCGGGTCAGCCAGGCGGCGGACTCGCCGGGTTTGGGCATACGCGCCGAGGGGTCGGCCGGGGCTGCTGCGGGTGTTGCGGGGGCGGTGGGCATGGCGCCGGCTTTGGCGCCCTGGTCGAAACGCAGGTCCACACTGGAGGTGGTGGTCCTGAACTGCATCAGGCGATTCGCTTCGTTGCGCGAGCCATTGCCCGTCATGTAGCGTGCCATGTACTGGGCCAGCATGCTGGCGCTGTTGTGCCGGGTGCCGGCCGGCGCGGTCGGCGCAGGCGCTGCAGGAACGGGCTGTGTGCGTGCAGCGTTGTAGCGTTCGGCAAACACATCGGCCGGCGGCAATTCCTCGCGCGGCGCAAACGGGTCGGCCTCGGTCATGTAGGGGTAGTCGGTCTTGGACACCCAGGGCACCGAGTCCAGCGGCAGGCGGTAACCCATGGGTGAGTCGCCCGGCATCAAATACATGCGTTCGTCGCGGAAGAACCAGGGACCGGTGGACCATTGCGGGCCCTGGCCTTGTGCTTTTTCTTCTCTGACCTTGAGCGGCAGCACGTAGCCCACCACCGCATCCAGTCCCTGTGAAAACACGCGGCGCAGGCGGGCGCGTTCCATGGCGTCGTCGAGCTTGGTGTCGAAGGGGTCAACATTGACCGGCAGGCGGCGTTCGCGCCACAGGTAGTACCAGGTGTCTTCGTAGCCCGGCGTGATGTGCTGGTTGGACAGGCCCAGCTTGCCGGCCAGCATGTCGGCAAACCGTTTGGCATCGGCACTGGTGTAGTTGCAGGGCTGGCGTTCGTCGGTGAACAGGTCAGGGTTTTTCCAGACCGGCTGGCCGTCCTTGCGCCAGAAAATGCTCAGCGCCCAGCGCGGCAACTGCTCGCCCGGGTACCACTTGCCCTGGCCGAAATGCAGGAAGCCGCCTTCGCCGTATTCGGCGCGCAGCTTCTGCACCAGCTCGGTGGCATAGCCGCGTTTGGTCGGGCCCAGCGCGTCGATGTTCCACTCGGCCGCGTCCCTGTCCTGGGTGGCGACAAAGGTTGGCTCGCCACCCATGGTCAGGCGCACGTCGCCGGCGGCCAGGTCCTGGTCAACCTGGTGGCCGAGCTTGAGCACGTCGGCCCACAGGGCCTCGGTGTAGGGCTGGGTCACGCGCGGCGATTCGTAAATGCGCTGCACCCCCATGTGGTGGGCGAATTCCACTTCGCTTTTATCGACGCCGCCCTCGATAGGCGCGGCGCTCGAGGGCTCCGGCGTGCAGGCTAGCGGAATGTGGCCTTCGCCGGCCATCAGGCCCGAGGTCGGGTCCAGGCCGACCCAGCCGGCGCCGGGCAGGAAGACCTCGCACCAGGCGTGCAGGTCGGTGAAATCGCTTTCAGCGCCGCTGGGGCCATCGAGTGACTTGACATCGGCCTTGAGCTGGATCAGGTAACCCGAAACAAAACGCGCAGCCAGGCCCAGGTGGCGGAACAGCTGGACCATCAGCCAGCCGGTGTCGCGGCAGGAGCCGACGGCCAGTTTCAGGGTTTCCTCAGGCGTCTGCACGCCTGGCTCCATGCGGATGGCGTACTTGATGTCGCCCTGCAGCTTCTGGTTCAGCCCGACCAGGAAGTCGATGGTGCGTTTGGGCGTGCGGTCGATGGCAGCCAGATAAGTCTTGAGCAGCGGCGTGGCGGGTTCGGTCGCCAGGTAGGGCGCGAGTTCATGCGCCTGCTCCTTGCTGTACTTGAAGGGGAATTCCTCGGCTTCCGGCTCGAGGAAAAAGTCGAAGGGGTTGAACACCGCCATTTCGACGACCAGGTCCACCGTGACCTTGAACTCGCGCGTCGGCTCGGGAAACACCAGCCGGGCCTGGTAGTTGGCAAACGGGTCCTGCTGCCAGTTGATGAAATGGCCGGTGGGCTCGACCTTCAGCGAATAGGACAGGACCTTGGTGCGGCTGTGCGGGGCGGGGCGCAGGCGCACGACCTGGGGGCCGAGGCGCACCAGCCGGTCGTATTTGTAGTGGGTGATGTGGCTCAGGGCAACGTGGATGGACAAGTCGGTCTCGCTTTTCAGAAATATCGGGGCGTTGTGGCAACTATGCCGCAGAAACGGCGCGGTGACCGCATCCCGGGCCGTATTCAAGGCTTTTAATACCGCCAATACAAGCAAGAGCTGCGCCAAAGGCCTGTCAGCGGATGCACGGGACCGGCCGTTGAAGGGTTTAGTCGCAGCACACATAAAAAATCGACAGGGAGGTCTGTGCGACCGGAGCCATCAGCCACATCCCCGGGCCGGGTGTCGGGCCTGGTTTTTTGCGGGTTTGCCGCGGGCGCGGCCCTGCAGTTGCAGCAGCCTGGCTTGTTGTCCGGCTGGCTGTATGCCTTGTCTCTTGCTTCCGCACTTGCCGCGGGGCTGTGTTTTCGGCTGGTCCCGTCGGGGGCGACCAAGGCTGCCGCCGCCTTGTTGCTGGCGCTGGTGTCCGGCTTTGGCCTGACCGGGCTGCGAGCGGTCATGTTTCAGGCCAGCGCGCTGTCACCGGCACTGGAAGGACGTGATATCGAGATCACCGGCCGGGTGCTGGCCATGCCGCAACGCAACGACGACGGCCTGCGATTTCGTTTTGCCGTCGAATCGTCCCGCCTGGACGGTGTGCCGGTGAGTCTGCCGCCACGGGTGTACCTCGGCTGGTACGCCGGTTTTGGCTTCCGGGACCCGGTGGCAGGCGCCGGCGGCCCTGACAACCCGGAGGCCGGCGCCAGCCCTGCCACCACCCTGGCGCTGCAGCGCCAGCCGCCGGCCCTGCGCGCCGGTGAACGCTGGCAGATGACGGTGCGCCTGAAGGCACCGCACGGCAACAGCAACCCGCATGGTTTTGACTACGAGCTCTGGCTCTGGGAGCAGGGCCTGCAGGCCACTGGGTATGTGCGCGCCGGGCCGCCCCAAGCGCGCATGGCCCCCTCGGGGGGCAGCGCAGCACGCGAAGCGGCAAGCGTGGGGGCCGAAAATGTACGTGCCGGACCGCGCGACCCGGTCCCCCGGCTGCTGGCCGACAGCTGGCGCCATCCGGTCGAGCGCGCGCGCCAGACCTTGCGCGATGCGGTGTATGCGCGGGTCAGCGACCCCCAGCTTGCCGGCGTGGTGGCGGCCCTGCTGGTGGGTGACCAGAACGCCATCGAACGCGCCGACTGGGATGTGTTCCGCGCCGCTGGGGTGGCGCATTTGATGTCGATTTCAGGATTACACATCACCATGTTTGCCTGGCTGGCGGCCCAGGGTGTCGGCTGGTTCTGGCGCCGTTCCGCGCGCTGGACGCCTGCCCTTTGCCTGGCGCTGCCGGCCGGGCGCGCCGGTGCTTGGGGCGGCCTGCTGCTGGCGGCCGGCTATGCCCTGCTGTCGGGCTGGGGTGTGCCGGCGCAGCGCACGGTGTGGATGCTGGCGACCGTGGTGTTGCTGCGCCAGAGCGGCAAACGCTGGCCCTGGCCGCAGGTCTGGCTGCTGGCCATGGCGGTGGTGGTGGCACTCGATCCCTGGGCCCTGTTGCAGGCTGGCTTCTGGCTGTCGTTTGTGGCTGTCGGTGTGTTGTTCGCCGCCGGCGGGGAGGCTGCAGCAAGCGCCAGGACTGCTATCGAATCAGGAGCTGCCCACGCAAGACCCGCAAGGTCTGGAGGTCAAATCAGGCATCTATTGTCGGCAGCGCGCCGCTGCTTGCCGGACGGCCTGCGGCTGGCGGCGGGCGCCGTGTTTCGCGTCGCGCGGGAACAGTGGATCGTCACCCTGGCGCTGGCGCCGCTGTCACTGCTGCTGTTCAACCAGGTCTCGCTGGTGGGGCTGCTGGCCAACGGCCTGGCGATCCCCTGGGTCACGCTGGTGGTGACGCCGCTCACCATGCTGGGCGCGTTCTGGGCGCCGCTGTGGGACCTGGCAGCGGGCGCGGTCGCGGGCCTGATGCTGTTTCTGCAGTGGCTGGCGCGCTGGCCGTTGGCCAGCATCAGCGTGGCGGCAGCGCCGCTGTGGTGTGCGGTGGCCGGGGTGGCCGGCGGCCTGCTGCTGGCCATGCGCCTGCCCTGGCACTGGCGCATGCTGGGTGTGCCGCTGATTTTGCCGGTGTTGCTGTGGCAGCCGCTGCGGCCGGCGCCCGGGGCTTTCGAGCTGATTGCGGCCGACGTGGGGCAGGGCAATGCACTGGTCGTCCGCACCGCCGGCCATACCCTGGTCTACGACAGCGGTCCGCGCTTTTCGCGCGAGAGTGATGCGGGCCACCGGGTGCTGGTGCCGCTGCTGCGGGCCTTGGGCGAGCGCGTGGACATGCTGATGCTGAGCCACCGCGACAGCGACCACATCGGCGGCGCGCCGGCGGTGCTGGCCATGCAGCCGCAGGCGGTGTTGCTCAGCTCCATCGAGGACAAGCATCCCTTGCAGGTCTTGCGTCCCTCGCAGCGTTGCGTGGCCGGCCAGCGCTGGGCCTGGGACGGTGTCGATTTTGAAGTGCTGCACCCTTACGCCGGCGATTACGCCACCACGCTGAAACCGAATGCCATGAGCTGCGTGTTGCGCATCTTCAATGGCAAAACCACCGCCTTGCTGGCCGGTGATATCGAACTGGCGCAGGAACAGCGGCTGGTGGCTTCCGGCCTGGACCTCAGGGCGGACCTGCTGCTGGTGCCGCACCATGGCAGCAAAACCTCTTCGAGTGCGGCTTTTCTCGATGCGGTCCAGCCCTCGTTGGCGCTGGCGCAGGCCGGTTACCGCAACCGCTTCGGGCACCCGGCGCTCCCGGTGCTGGAGCGCTACCGCGACCGCGGCATCCGGGTGGTGAGCTCGCCGGCCTGCGGCGCAGCCAGCTGGTCCAGCGAGCTGCCGGACAGCGTGCGCTGCCAGCGCCAGACCGGGCTGCGTTATTGGCATCACCGCGCAGGCGATTAAAAAGTCGGCTTCCTACAGGCGATTGGCGCATTACTTGCTAAGCTACACGCAGGAAATGCAAAAGAACCTGACGGAGATAAGCTGATGAGCGGAGCGAAGTTTGACGAGATGAACGCTGGCGATGCGTCGGTGCGGGCGCATTACCAGAGCTACCAGCGCTGGCTGGAACGGCAGCCGGATGCGGTCATGCAGGCCAGGCGCGCAGAAGCAGAGATGATTTTCCGGCGCGTCGGCATCACCTTCGCGGTGTATGGCGACAAGGACGACGGCAACTCGGAAACCGGCGGCACCGAAAGGCTGATCCCGTTTGACCTGATCCCGCGCATCATTCCCGCCCACGAGTGGGACAGCATGGAACGCGGCCTGGTCCAGCGCGTGACGGCGCTGAACCGCTTCATCCACGACGTCTACCACGACCAGGAAATCATCAAGGCCGGCGTGATCCCGGCCGAGCAGATTTTCCAGAACGCGCAGGTCCGTCCCGAGATGATGGGCGTGGACGTTCCGGGCAACATCTACTCGCACATCAGCGGCATCGATATCGTGCGAGCGCCCAACGCCCAGGGCGAAGGCGAGTATTACGTGCTCGAAGACAACCTGCGCGTGCCCAGCGGCGTGAGTTACATGCTGGAAGACCGCAAGATGATGATGCGGCTGTTTCCCGACCTGTTCAGCCAGAACCGCGTGGCACCGGTCGCGCATTACCCCGATTTGCTGCTGGAAACCCTGCGCGACAACTCGCCGGCGCACCGCGCCGAGCCGACCGTGGTGGTGCTGACACCCGGCATGTACAACTCGGCCTATTTCGAACACGCCTTCCTGGCGCAGCAGATGGGCGTGGAACTGGTCGAAGGCCAGGACCTGTTCGTCAAGGACAACTTCGTCTACATGCGCACCACGCGCGGCCCGAAACGTGTGGATGTGATCTACCGCCGGGTCGACGACGACTTCCTGGACCCGCTGGCCTTCCGCCCGACCTCGACGCTCGGCTGCGCCGGCCTGCTCAATGTCTACCGCAGCGGCAATGTCGCGCTGTGCAACGCCATCGGCACCGGTGTCGCCGACGACAAGTCGATTTACCCCTATGTGCCCAAGATGATCGAGTTCTACCTCGGCGAAAAGCCCATCCTCAAAAACGTCCCGACCTATATGTGCCGCAACCCGGACG
This sequence comes from Polaromonas sp., assembly GCA_030683705.1. Classification (GTDB taxonomy): domain Bacteria; phylum Pseudomonadota; class Gammaproteobacteria; order Burkholderiales; family Burkholderiaceae_C; genus Polaromonas. The sequence goes on from JAUXPP010000019.1 coordinate 14,010, forward strand.
ACCTGGCCTACACCCTGGCCAACATGAAGGACCTGGTGGTCAAGGAAGTGCATGGCGCCGGCGGCTACGGCATGCTGGTGGGCCCGGCATCCACCAACGCTGAAATCGAGGATTTCCGCAAAGCGGTGCAGGCCAATCCGGCCGGCTACATCGCCCAGCCGACCTTGAGCCTGTCCACCTGCCCGACCTATGTGGACAGCGGCATCGCGCCGCGCCACATCGATCTGCGGCCCTTTGTGCTCAGCGGCAAGACGGTGCAGATGGTGCCGGGCGGCCTGACCCGGGTGGCGCTGAAAGACGGTTCGCTGGTGGTCAACTCCTCGCAGGGTGGCGGCACCAAGGACACCTGGGTGCTGGAAGACGACAACTACGCCACCGGCCAGTCGCAAACCCAGTCGCAATCCGGCCAGTCTCAAAGCCAGTCGCAGGGAGGGACCAAATAATGTTGTCGCGTACCGCCGATCACCTTTTCTGGATGTCCCGCTATACGGAGCGGGCGGAGAATACCGCGAGGATGCTGGACGTCAACTACCAGACCTCGCTGTTGCCGCAATCGACCGCGGTGGCGCAGGTCGGCTGGCAGGGGCTGCTGAGCATCAGCGAACTGTCGTCCGCCTACGAAGGAAAATACGGCGCGATCAATGCGCGCGACGTGATGGACTTCATGGTGCGTGACGAGAAAAACTCGTCGAGCATCATCTCCTGCCTGAAAAACGCCCGCGAGAATGCCCGCGCGGTGCGCGGCACGCTGACCACCGAGGTCTGGGAAACCCAGAACCAGACCTACCTGGAAATTTTCCGCATGCTGCGCAATGGCGAGTTCGAGCGTGACCCCGGCCAGTTTTTCGAATGGGTCAAGTTCCGCTCGCACCTGTCGCGCGGCGTGACCGTGGGCACCATGCTGCAGGACGAGGCCCTGCACTTCATGCGCCTGGGCACCTTTCTTGAACGTGCCGACAACACGGCCCGGCTGGTCGACGTGAAATTCCACGCGGTGCAGAGCGATTTCTACGGCGCCGCCAGCGAGAAGGACCAGGAGTACGACTTCTACCACTGGAGCGCGATCCTGCGCAGCGTCAGCGCCTTCGAGATTTACCGCCGCGTCTACCGCAACGTGATCAAGCCCGAGCGCGTCGCGGAACTGCTGATCCTGCGCGCCGACATGCCGCGCTCACTGGCGGCCAGCCTGCAGGAGGTGGTGAACAACCTCAAGCTGGTGACCGACGACAGCACCTGCGAAACCGTGCGCCGCGCCGGCAAGCTGTCGGCCGACCTGCAGTACGCCCGCATCGACGAAATACTGGCCACCGGCCTGCACGCCTACCTGACCCAGTTCCTCGATCGCGTCAACGAACTCGGCGCCTACATCAGCCGCGATTTCCTGGTGCCGGCCACCAGTTAATGAAACTTCACGTCCGTCACGTCACCGACTACCGCTATACCGAGCCCTTGCGGTACGCGCTGCAGACCATGTGGCTGACACCCCTGTCCGGCCCGGCGCAGACCGTGCACTTCTGGAGCCTGGGCGCGCCCGAAAAATTGTTCGAGCAAGCGGACGCTTTTGGCAACAAGGTCAGCTCTTACACCTTCGTCGGGCAGGCCGTGGACAACGTGCGCTGGAGCCTGGTCAATGCGGCCGGCGACGTCGAGACCTTGGGCATCGCCGAGTTCAACGACGCGCCAACCATGCCGCACCCGGCGTTTTTCCTGCGCGCCACCCACCTGGCGACGCCGCATGAGCGTCTGGCCGAGTTCGGCCGGGGCTTTGTGGCGCCGCCGGTCGCGGGTGTTGTCGACCTGGGCATGCTTTTGGCCCTCAGCCAAGGTGTGGCGGGCGTGGTCAGCTATCAAAAAAATAGCACCACGGTGACCACCACGGCTTTGCAGGCCTTCGACGCGGGTGCCGGTGTGTGCCAGGACCAGGCCCATGTGATGGTGGCCATTTGCCGCAGCCTGGGGATTCCGGCGCGGTATGTCAGCGGTTATTTTTATGCCGCCAATGAGCCGGATCTCGCCAGCCACGCCTGGGTCGATGTCTGCCTGGATGTGGCCGCGCGGCGCTGGGTCAGCATCGACGTGACGCACAGCTGCCCCATCGACGAGCGCCATGTGCGACTGGCCATGGGCACCGACTACAACGCCTGCCCGCCGATCAAGGGCGTGCGCCAGGGCGGCGGTGAGGAGACCATGACGGTGGACATCACGATCCAGCCGGTGTGAACCGGTGCCGGCCTCAGTTGCCGCTGTTTCTTTTGGCCGCCACTTCCCGCCCCAGCTCGATCACCGACATTGCGTAGTAACTGCTCCAGTTGTAGCGCGTGATCGCGTAAAAGTTTTCGGTGCCGGCCACATACACCGGCGCGCTGCCGCCGTTGGCCGGGTCGCCGTTGAGCAGTTCCACCAGCGCCAGCGGGCCGTTGTGCTGCAGCGCCGGTCCCTCCAGCAGCGCGCCTTTTGCAGTGAAACTCGCGACGCTGAAGGTCGGCAGGATGTCGGGCGCCATCAGCGCGTTCATGTCCAGCCGGCTGTTGTCGAAACTGACCGGGTAGTGGGTAGGCATGCCGGGTTGCCAGTTGAAGGCCTTGAAGTAGTTGGCGACCGAGCCGATCACGTCGGCCGGGCTGTTCCACAGGTCGATGCGGCCGTCACCATCGAAGTCCACCGCGTATTTGTTGCGGCTCGACGGCATGAACTGCGGCATGCCCATGGCGCCGGCGTAACTGCCCAGCGCTGCCAGCGGGTCGCTGCCCAGCCGGCTTTGCAGGGTCAGGAACTGCTCGATCTCGCCCCGGAAAAACTCGCTGCGCTCGCGGGCGCGCGGGTGCGAGGCCGGAAAGTCGAAGGCCAGGGTGGCCAGCGCGTCCAGCACCCGGAACTTGCCGGTGTCACGGCCGTAAATGGTTTCCACCCCGATGATGCCGACGATGATTTCCGCCGGCACGCCGTAGTCCGCTTCGGCGCGCGCCAGGCTGTCCTGGTTCTCCTGCCAGAAACGCACGCCGGCGGCGATGCGGACCGGGTCGATAAAGCGGCTGCGGTAAACACGCCAGTTCTTGACGAAGGTTCTGGCCGGCGGCTGCATCAGGCGCACCACGCTCGGCAGGTAGCGGGCCTGGCCCAGCATCTGGCGCACCCACTGCGGGTCCAGGTCACGCCGGCTGGCCAGGTCGTCGGCGAAGGCCATGGCTTCCGGGCGGTCGGCGTAGCGCTGCGCCTGTTCCTGCGTGCTGGGCGCGCGGTTTGCCGGCTTCCGGGATTTGTTGTCTTTCGGGCCTGCAGCCCACGTCCCGCTTGCGCAGGCAGCTATCAAAAAAGGAGCGATGAAGTGCCGGAAACCGGGCTGTGCGGAGAACAGGGAAGAGATCATGCGAAAAAGCGGTTCCTGAAAATACGGAAAGAAGGGCAGTTCAGGGCCACAGTATGGCGTCCGGCGCATGTCCTTGCGTGTGGGACGTGGGCTCAAACCGGCCAGTGCAGTCCGGCGTACTGTTTCTTGAGCCGGGCCAGGGTCAGTCCGGCGCCTGTGCCTGTGCCTGCGGCATCCGCATAACGCTGGATTTCGAGCTGCATCAGCCAGTCGTGGATGGCCTGGCCGTCGCTGCCCAGCTGCGCCAGCACTTGCTGCGCCAGCTGGCGCGGTGAACTGGCGGCGTGGCTGGCCAGGCCGGCGCGGCCCAGCCGCCTGCGGGCCCGGTTCAAGAGCCGCAGCCACGGGTCGTGCTGGGTCCGGTCCCACCAGGCCCAGGCGGCACCGGCGCCGCTCACCCCCACCACGATGGCAATCAGCACATAACTGAGGTCTTCCCAGCTCGGCGACTCGAAGCCGATGTTCTTGAGCAGGTCCAGCTGTTTGCCCTGGGTGTAGTTGAGCACCCACTGGTTCCAGCGGTTGTTGACGGCTTCCCAGGCTGCGCGCAACTGGGCCGAGAGGTTGGGGTTGAGGTTGCCCAGGGTCTGGCCGACGATGCCCCGGGGCGCGGCCAGGCGCTGGAAGGAACCGGTGCGTCCGGGCGCCACCGCCGAGGTCGGGTCCACCCGTACCCAGCCCACACCGGCCTGCCAGACCTCGGCCCAGGCGTGGGCATCGCTCTGGCGCAACACCCAGAAGCCATCGACGGCGTTCAGTTCCCCGCCCTGGTAGCCGGTGACGAGTCGCGCCGGGACGTCCAGGGCGCGCATCAGCACCACAAAGCTTGATGCGATGTGTTCGCAAAAACCCTGCTTGCGGTCGAACCAGAACTCGTCGGCGGTGTTGGCGCCGTAAACGCCCGGCTCCAGCGTGTAGAGGTAACCGCCGGTGCGCAGTCGCTCCATGGCGACCTGCACCAGCGCGCGGCTGTCTGCCTGCGCGTAACGCGGATCACGCCGGATCTCGGCCGCCAGCGCCAGGGTGCGCGGGTTGAAGCCCGGCGGGAGCTCGACGAACTCCTGCAGGCCGACTTCGGGCGTGGCCGGTCCGTGCCGGAACACCGGATGGCTTTGTACCTGGTAGCGCAGCAGGTCGGTGACGGGCCGGTCGGTGAACCACTGCAACTCGCTGCTCATGCGCGTGCGGTAGCCGGGAACCACCGGGCTTTCGGCGGCGGCCTCCATGACAAACAGCCAGGGCCGGTTGGTGGGCTCCAGCGTGACCTGGTAGGACAGGGCAGGCCCTTCGACCGTCAGCTGGTCGTCCAGCTTGTAGCGCGACGGGAAGCGTGACTCCGACGAAGGAAGCCATTGCCGTCCGTCAAAGGCAGACAGCACCGGGCCGCGGAAGTAGAGCTCACGCTGGGGCGGCGGCAGTCCCTGGAAAGCGATGCGCATGGCGATGCTTTCGTCCAGTGCCAGGCTGGCGATGGTGCCGACCTGCATGGTGGCGCTCAGGCCGCTGCGCCCGCTCATCGCGTCGGAGGGCGTGCCCCACAGCGGCGCCAGCCGCGGAAACAGCAGGAACAGCACCACCATCACCGGTGCGCCCAGCAGCGCCATCCAGCCGGCGGTTCTGGCGGCCTGCAGCAGCGGCGGTTTGCCCACCGGCATGTGGGCATTGACCAGCGCCGTCAGCAGGCCCAGCAGCCCCAGCAACATGCTGAAGGCGGTCAGCAGCGACTGGGAATAGAAGAAGTTGGTCAGCATGGTGAAAAAGCCGAGGAAAAACACCACGAAGGCGTCGCGCCGGGCGCGCAGTTCCAGCGTCTTGAGCGCCAGCAGGATCACGATCAGCGTGACCCCGGCATCGCGGCCCAGCAGGGTCTTGTGCGTCAGCAGCGTCGCCCCGACCGCAATCGCCAGCAGCAACAGCAGCCACCATTTGCCAGGCAAGGGCCGGTTGCCGAAGGCCAGCGCGCCGCGCCACAGCAGCATGCCCGCCGCGAGCCCGCTGCACCACCAGGGCAGGTGTGGGACCTGCGGCATCAGCACCCAGGCGATGACCGCCAGCAGGAACAGGGTGTCGCGGCTGTCGCGGGGCAAGGTGTTGAGGCGAGCTAGCACTTTGCTTTCCCGCCGGTTGTGGGGCATTCGACCGCCTGTTGGCCGGGGGTTGCCCGGCGGCAACTCACTTTTCTTTGTCTCGCCAAAGAAAAGTAAGCAAAAGAAAGGCGACCCGATGGTCCGGGTCCCCTGCGCTGCGCTCCGGGGCAACCTGCGGTGCTCGCCGAAAACGGGGTCGAGC
>JAUXPP010000022.1 GCA_030683705.1 Polaromonas sp.
CCCGTGCAGGAAGCGCTTTGCGCTTCCTGCACTCCGGAATTTTTTCCCCGCATTGGTCTTCCTCAACCCACCCTTCTGTATGCGCCGAGGAGCGCAGGGCCAGACGGATCAGGGCGAGCGATTGTCTGAGCCGAAGGCGAGTTCGAGCTCGACCCCGGCTGGACCGAGCACCGCAGGTTGCCCGTAGCGAAGCGGAGGGTCGCAGACAGCAGGGTCGCCTTTTCTTTGGTGACTTTCTTTTGGCGAAGCAAAAGAAAGTTACTTGCCGCCGGGCAACCCCCGGCCAGCAAGCATGAACAGCCTACCAACCATCGCAATAACCAGGGATGGCTCCGGATCCAGTCCGGGAAGACAAATCCATCTCAGTTCCAGCCCATAGCGGGCACGCGCCACCAGCTATCAAATAAATAGCAAATCTACATGTTCCGCCGGTACTGCCCACCGACCTCGAACAGGGCATTGGTGATTTGCCCCAGCGAGCAGACGCGCACCGCGTCCATCAGCACGTCGAACACATTGGCGTTGTCAATCACCGCCTGCTGCAGGCGATTGAGCAAGGCCGGGGACTGGTCGGCGTGCCGGGCGTGGAATTCGGCGAGGCGCTTGAGCTGGCTCTGTTTTTCCTCGTCGGTGGAGCGCGCCAGTTCCAGCTTGTCCTGAACGGCATCGCCCTGCGGGTTGCGGAAGGTGTTGACGCCGATGATGGGCAGCTCGCCGGTGTGTTTTAGCATCTCGTAGTGCATGGACTCGTCCTGGATGCGGCCGCGCTGGTAGCCGGTTTCCATCGCGCCCAGCACGCCGCCGCGCTCGGCGATGCGCTCGAACTCTAGCAGCACGGCCTCCTCGAGCAGCTCGGTCAGCTCCTCGATGATGAAGGCGCCCTGGGACGGGTTTTCGTTTTTGGCCAGGCCCCACTCGCGGTTGATGATGAGCTGGATCGCCATCGCGCGGCGCACCGATTCCTCGGTCGGCGTGGTGATGGCTTCGTCGAAGGCGTTGGTGTGCAGCGAGTTGCAGTTGTCGTAGATCGCGATCAGCGCCTGCAAGGTGGTGCGGATGTCGTTGAACTGGATCTCCTGTGCGTGCAGGCTGCGCCCCGAGGTCTGGATGTGGTACTTGAGTTTCTGGCTGCGTTCGTTGGCGCCGTATTTCTCCTTCATGGCGACGGCCCAGATGCGGCGCGCGACGCGGCCCATCACGGTGTATTCGGGGTCCATGCCGTTGGAAAAGAAAAAGCTCAGGTTCGGCGCGAAATCGTCGATGTGCATGCCGCGCGCCAGATACGCCTCGACAAAGGTGAAGCCGTTGGACAGCGTGAAAGCCAGTTGCGAGATCGGATTGGCGCCGGCCTCGGCGATGTGGTAACCGCTGATGGAGACGCTGTAGAAGTTGCGCACCTTGTGGTGCACGAAGTACTGGGCGATGTCGCCCATGACCTTGAGGCTGAACTCGGTCGAGAAGATGCAGGTGTTCTGGCCCTGGTCTTCCTTGAGGATGTCGGCCTGCACCGTGCCGCGCACGTTTTCCTGCACCCACTCGCGGATTTTCTCCGTCTCGGTCGGGGTCGGGTCGCGGCCGTTGTCTTTCTTGAACTTGGCTATGTTCTGGTCGATCGCGGTGTTCATGAACATCGCCAGAATCGTCGGCGCCGGGCCGTTGATCGTCATGGACACCGACGTGCTCGGGCTGCACAGGTCGAAGCCGTCGTAGAGCACCTTCATGTCGTCGAGAGTCGCAATGGACACCCCCGAGTTGCCGACCTTGCCGTAGATGTCGGGCCGCAGCGCCGGGTCGTTGCCGTAGAGCGTGACCGAATCGAAGGCGGTGGACAGGCGTTTCGCGGCCATGCCTTCGGACAGCAGCTTGAAACGCGTGTTGGTGCGGAAGGCGTCGCCCTCGCCGGCAAACATGCGTGTCGGGTCCTCACCCTCGCGCTTGAAGGCAAAGGTGCCGGCGGTGTAGGGGTAGCTGCCGGGCACGTTGTCCAGCATCAGCCACTTGAGGATCTCGCCGTGGTCCTCGTACTGCGGCAGCGCGACCTTGCGGATGGTGGTGCCTGACAGCGATTTGGTGGTCAGTGCGGTGCGGATTTCGCGGTCGCGGATCTTCACCACATATTCGTCGCCGGCATACGCGGCCTGCATGTCCGGCCACTGCGCCAGCAGCGCGCGCGCGTCCGCGTCCATGCGTGTCTTGCGGTGGCCCGCCAGGTCCAGGGCTGCTTCGGCGGCCGGTGCCCGGCCCGGCTTGTCGATCTTGAGCATGGCCGCCGCGGCCTTGAGCTGCTGCACCTCGCGCGCAAGCTGGGCCTGGGCGCGGGCGCGCTTCTTGTAGCCGCGCACCGTGTCGCTGATTTCGGCGAGGTAACGCGTGCGCGCCGCCGGCACCACCGGCGTCTGGTTGGTGCTGTGGCGCACCTCGGCGCGGGGCAGGCTGCCCTCGGACAGGGCCAGCCCCAGCCCGGCCAGGCGCGGTTTCAGCGCCTGGTACAGCGCGGTGACGCCGTCGTCGTTGAAGCGCGCGGCCATGGTGCCGAACACCGGCATCTGGTCGGCCGGCGTGGTCCAGGCTTCCTTGTTGCGCTGTACCTGCTTGGCCACGTCGCGCAGGGCGTCGAGCGAACCCTTGCGGTCGAACTTGTTGATGGCGATGAACTCGGCAAAGTCCAGCATGTCGATTTTTTCGAGCTGGCTGGCGGCGCCGAACTCGGGCGTCATCACGTACAGGGGTACATCCACATGCGGCACGATGGCCGCGTCGCCCTGGCCGATGCCCGAGGTCTCGACCACGATCAAATCGAAACCCGCGACCTTGCAGGCGGCGATCACCTCGGGCAGGGCTTTGCTGATCTCCGAGCCGAAGTCACGCGTGGCCAGGCTCCTCATGAAAACGCGTTGGCCGCTGTCGGCGGCTGGGCGCGGGGAATTTTTCGACGGGCCGCCCCTGGAAAAATCAGCCCCCTCGGGGGGCAGCGCAGTACGCGAAGCGACAAGCGTGGGGGCCTGTGTCACTGTCCACGGGTTGATCGCATTCATGCGGATGCGGTCGCCCAGCAAGGCGCCGCCGCTCTTGCGCCGCGACGGGTCGATGCTGATGATGGCCACGCGCAACTGGTCGTCCTGGTCCAGCCGCAGGCGGCGGATCAGCTCATCGGTCAGCGAGGATTTGCCGGCGCCGCCGGTGCCGGTGATGCCCAGCACAGGCACCTGTTGTGCGCTGGCCTGCGTGCGGAGGGTCTCGACCAGGGTTGCGTCGGCTTTCCCGTTTTCCAGTGCGGTGATGAGTTGCGCCAGCGCGCGCCAGGCCATCTCGCCATGGCCCTGGATCGCCTGGATGTCCGCCGGGGCGAAGCCGGTCAGGTCCTTGTCGCAGCGCATGACCATCTCGCCGATCATGCCGGCCAGGCCCATCTTCTGGCCGTCCTCGGGGCTGTAGATACGCGTCACGCCGTAGGCCTGCAGTTCGCGGATTTCCGGCGGCACGATCACGCCGCCGCCGCCGCCGAAGACCTGGATGTGCTCGCCGCCGCGGCTCTTGAGCAGGTCCACCATGTACTTGAAGTACTCGACATGGCCGCCCTGGTAGGAACTGATGGCGATGCCCTGTGCGTCTTCCTGCAGCGCTGCGGTCACGACCTCGTCGACGCTGCGGTTGTGGCCCAGGTGGATGACCTCGGCGCCCATGCCCTGCAGGATGCGCCGCATGATGTTGATGGCGGCGTCGTGCCCGTCGAACAGCGAGGCGGCGGTGACAAAACGCACCTTGTGCGTGGGGCGGTAGCTGGCAAGGGCCTTGTATTCGGCGGACAGGTCGGTCATGGCGGCGCTCTCTGGAAAGGGATGATTATTCGATCTTCAATCCGGCCAGCGCCGGATCGTCAGGCGGGTAACGCAGGTCCAGTGACTTCAGCTTGTCGCGCACCAGCGTGGCGACCATCAGGTTGCGGTGGGTCTTGGAGTCGGCGGGCACCACCGTCCAGGGTGCCCAGGGCGTGCTGGTCGCCTGCAGCAGCCCTTCGTAGGCCTTCTGGTAGTCGTTCCAGCGCTTGCGCACGTCCAGGTCGCCCATGCTGAATTTCCAGCGCTTGGCCGGGTCGTCGATCCGCTCCTGCAGGCGCTGGCCCTGTTCCTTGAAGCTGATGTGCAACATGAACTTGAGGATCACCGTGCCGGTTTCGGCCAGCAGGCGTTCGAAGTCGTTGATGTGGGCAAAACGCTGCGCCGTCTGCTCGGGCGTGATCCAGCCTTTGACCACCGGGACCAGCACGTCTTCGTAGTGGCTGCGGTTGAAAATCATGGTTTCGCCCGCTCCCGGCACATGCTGGTGGATGCGCCACAGGTAGTCGTGCGCCCGCTCTTCCTCGCTTGGCGCCTTCCAGCCCACCGTGTGCACGCCCAGCGGGCTGGTGCGGCTGAACACGGCGCGAATCGTGCCGTCCTTGCCGGAGGTATCGGTGCCCTGCAGCAGCACCAGCAGCTTGTAGCGCTTGTCGGCGTAAAACAGGTTCTGCAGGCCGTCCAGTTCGCTTGCCAGTGCGTCCACCGCGGCCTTGTCCGCCTCCTTGTCACCGCTGGACCAGGGTTTGGCGCCAGGGTCCAGGGCGGCCAGGGAAAAGGCCTCCGCAGGTTGGACCGCAGGCACTTGCCAGCCGGCAAGGAGCGGAACGGTGGGACTCTTCTTCGCCATGGGTGGTCTCCAGGTCGGCGCCGGGGTTGTTGACGTTTACGTAAACGTCAATCTTAGCGCCTTTGCCAACAAAAAAGGGGCGCTTGCGCGCCCCCGGGGTGAAAATCCGCCGGTCCGGCTGCTTATTTGTACAGCAACTGCGGCAACCACAGGCCGATCGCCGGGAACTGGTACAGCAGGAAGATGGCCAGAATCTGGATGCCCATGAAGGGCAGCATGCCCAGGAAAATCTGGTTCAGGGTCACATGTTTCGGTGCCACGCCCTTGAGGTAGAACGCCGCCATGGCCACTGGCGGGCTCAGGAATGCCGTTTGCAAATTCAGCGCCACCAGCAGGCCGAAAAACAGCGGGTCCACGCCGAAGTTGTCGAGCAGCGGGATGAAGATGGGCATGAAGATCACGATGATCTCGGTCCACTCCAGCGGCCAGCCCAGGATGAAAATGATGGCCTGGCTCATCACCAGAAACTGGGTCTTGCTCAGGTTCATGCTGAGCACCCAGTTTTCCACCAGTTCCTGCCCGCCCAGCAGGGCAAACGCTGCCGAGAAGATGGCCGAGCCGACAAACAGCCAGCAGACCATGGCCGAGGTTTTGGCCGTCAGAAAGACGGATTCCTGCAGTACCGACAAGGTGAGCCGCCGGTAGGCCACGGCCAGCAGAAAACCGCCCAGCGCACCCATCGCGGCCGCTTCGGTCGGGGTGGCCAGCCCCATCACGATGGACCCGAGCACGGAGATGATGAGAATCATCAGCGGGAAGAACGAGGTCAGGAGCATCTTGAAGATTTCCAGCCGCGCAAAACTCAGGAACAGGTAGAACAGGGCGACCAGCGCGCCGAGAATCGCAAAGCAGACCCACCACCAGGTGGGCGCGTCGCGTGTGCTTGCGCCTGCGGGCGCCTTGTCGGTGCTGGCGGCAGCTGCGGCGGGCGGTTCGGCCACACTCGCGGCCGGCGGCGCGGCGGGGGTATCGGCGCCGGGTGGCTCCTGGACATCGCCGGACGGAGGTTCCTGCAGGCCGCCCTCGGCCACCGGCTCTTTCAAGCCGTCTTCCTGGGGCGGTTCCTGCAGACCGCCGGTATCGGCCGCTGACGCGGCTGACGAGCTGGAAGCGCCAATCTGCTGGATGTCGTACACCGCTTCGGCTTCAACGGTGGTGACGGCCCGGTAGCTGGTCACGAGTACCAGAAGGAAGAGCAAACCCGGCAGCACAACAATCGTCAGTTGCCGCAGAATGTGGCCGAGAGGAACGTCGGCGTTGCGCTTTCCCTTGAGGGCGCCGAAGAGTCCTGTCAGCGCGTATTTGTCCGTGCCGGTGGTGAGTTGCTGCGTCAAGGGCGGCAGGGTGACGGCGCGGTCGGCGGCCGACAACGGCGGAGCCCATTGCGGCTTGAGCTTGGCAACCAGGATCACGTACAGGATGTACAGGCCGGTCAGCATCAGGCCCGGGAAAAAGGCCCCCGCATAAAGCTGCACGACGGAGACGCCAGCGGTGGCGCCGTACACGATCAGCAGCACCGAGGGCGGTATCAGGATGCCCAGGCAACCGCCCGCGGTGATGGCACCGGCCGCCAGCGGCACGCTGTAGCCGGCACGCAGCATGGCCGGCAGGGCCAGCAGGCCCATCAGCGTGACCACCGCACCGACGATGCCGGTGGCGGTGGCGAAAATCGCGCAGGTCACCAGGGTGGCGACCGCCAGTGAGCCCGGAATCCGCGCCATGGCCAGATGCAGGCTCTTGAAGAGTTTTTCAATCAGGTTGGCGCGTTCGACCAGGTAACCCATGAAAACAAACAGCGGTATGGCGATCAGCACGTCGCTGGCCATGGTTTTGTAGGCCGCCTGCACCATCAGGTCCAGCGTTTTGGTCGTGTCCCGGTTGTAGGCCAGCCAGGTGAAAATCATGCCCATGCCCATCAGCGTGAAGGCTGTCGGAAAGCCCAGCATGATGGCCGTCACGACCAGCGACAGCATCAACAACCCGAGGTGGCCATTGGTGATCTTGTCAACGCTCAGCAGCAGCGTGGCGGCGCCGATCACCACCAGCGCCATGAAGCTCAGGCCGAACCACAGTTCCTTGCGGATCTTCATTTCTGATTCTCCTTGAGGGCCAAATCGCGCTCGAGCGCGGCCATGTCTTCGTCTTTCACGTGCACCATTTCCTTGAGTTTTTCCACGTCCACTTCTTCCACGTCGGTTTCACGCACCGGCCAGGCGCCGGTCTGTATGCACTGGATGCAGCGGATGATTTCCACGATGCCCTGCAGCAGCAGCACAAAACCCGCCACCGGGATCACGAACTTGAAGGGATAGACCGGGATGGGATCGGCGTTGAAGGTCTGCTCTCTGATGGCCAGCGATTCGTTGGCATACGTCCATCCGGCGTACGTCAACGCAACAACGCCTGGCAGAAAGAAAATGATGTACAGCGTCAGGTCGATGATGGCCTGGGTGCGCGGTTGCAAAAAGCCGTACAACACGTCGCCGCGTACATGGCCGTTTTTGCTCAGGGTGTAGGCGCCCGCCATCATGAACAGCAGGCCGTACAGCATGATCTGCGCGTCCAGCACCCAGGCATGGGGGTTGTTGAGCACGTAGCGGCTGAAGACTTCCCAGCTGATCAGCACGGTCAGCAGCACCACGCTCCAGGCGCAGGTCTTGCCGATCCAGGTGGAAAAGCGGTCCACCGCCAGTAAAAACGATTGCATTCCAACTCCTTGCGCCGCCCAGGCGGTCCCAGAAAAAACAAAAAGGGCACCCTCAGGTGCCCCTCAGAGGCCGTGGCCCCGCTCAGGCTTTTTTGCCCCGGCCAAAGTAATGGTTATAGGCCATCTTGAAGTCCACGGTGTAGTCGTTTTGCCACTGGCCTGCGCGCGCGGCAAAGGCTTTCTGCGAGTCGAGCACCTTCTTGAACAGTGCGTTCTCGCCCCCCTTCTTGACCATGATCTTGTCCCAGGATGCGAGCTGGGCGCGCAGGATGGCGTCGGGCGTCTTGTAAAACTTGACGCCGGCCTTTTTGAGCTCGATGTAGTCTTGTGAATTGCGCTCGATGGCCTTCCAGCTCATGTCGGCGCTGGCAGCCTGCACGGCGTAGTCGATGATGGCCTTGAGTTCGGCTGGCAGGGCGTTGAGCTTGCCTTTGTTGAACAGGATCTCGAACTGCTCGCCGCTCTGGTGGAAGCTCTGCAGCATGCAGTTCTTGACCACGTCGGGGAAGCCCAGCAACCGGTCCGAGGAAGCGTTGTTGAACTCGGCGCCATCGATCAGGCCGCGGTCCAGTGCCGGCACGATCTCGCCACCGGGCAGCGGGTTCACGGCCGCGCCCATGTCGGTGTACATGTCGACGGCCAGTCCCACGGTACGGAACTTCGTGCCCTTGACGTCAGCGACCTTGGAG
>JAUXPP010000093.1 GCA_030683705.1 Polaromonas sp.
CCGCAGCAGCCGGCCACACCGTGTCTGCCGGCATTCTGGGCCTATGAGACGGTGCGCCCTTACCTGATGGAGGCCGGCACGCTGATCACCGCCGAGGAAGCCGTGCGCCGCGTGCTGATCCTGGAGAACCCGGGTCTGCAGGGGCAATCGGCCATCACCCAGTCGCTGTATGCGGGCCTGCAACTGATTCTTCCCGGCGAGGTGGCGCCCAGCCACCGCCACACCCAGAGCGCACTGCGTTTTGTTGTCGAGGGCAAAGGCGCCTATACCGCGGTCGATGGCGAACGAGCCATCATGGCGCCGGGCGACTTCATCATCACGCCGAGCTGGACCTGGCACGACCACGGCCATGAAGGTGCGCTGGACAGCGCCGGCCCGGTGGTCTGGCTCGACGGTCTGGACATTCCCATGCTGCGGTTTTTTGATGCGGGCTTCGCGGAAAACCACAGCGAGCGCTCGCAACCGGTGACCAAAGCCGAAGGCACCAGCTACCAGCGCTACGGCGCCAACATGCTGCCGGTGCGTTACGACGCGCCGTTCGGCCAGACCTCGCCGATCTTCAGCTACCCCTACGCGCGCACCCGCGAGGCGCTGCACACGCTGGAGCGCCAGGCGCCGGTGGACGACTGGGACGGCATCAAGCTGCGCTACGTGAACCCGGCCACCGGCGGCTCGCCCATGCCGACCATGGCCACCTTCATGCAGCGCCTGCCGGCCGGTTTCGAAGGCAAGCCCTGGCGCCAGACCGACGGCGCCGTTTTCAGCGTGGTCGAGGGGCACGGCAGCGTGAGCATCTCGCACGGCGACGGACAGCAGGTGTTCGACTTCGGCCCGCGTGACCATTTTGTGATTCCATCCTGGCACGCGGCCAGCCTGCGCTCGGCGCCCGGCTGCGTGCTGTTCAGTTTTTCAGACCGCCCGGTGCATCAGGCCCTGGGCATACACAGAGAAGAGAGGTTGTCATGAGCTTTGTATTTACCCCGCCGCCGCTGGTGTCGGTCCCCGTGGTGGGCACCCAGGACCGTTTTCCGGTACATCGCGTGTACTGCGTGGGCCGCAACTACGAGGAGCACGCCAAGGAGATGGGCTTCACCGGCCGCGAGCCGCCGTTTTTCTTCCTGAAGCCGGCAGATGCGGTGGTGGTCGTCGAAGCCGGCCAGACCGGTGTGATTCCCTACCCGTCCCTGACCAGCAACCTGCACCACGAGATCGAACTGGTGGCAGCCATAGGCAGCGGCGGCAAGAACATCAAGGCCGCCGACGCACTCAAGCACATCTTCGGTTATGCGGTCGGCCTCGACATGACGCGCCGCGACCTGCAGGGAGAGATGAAAAAGCAGGGCCGCCCCTGGTGCATCGGCAAGGCCTACGACCACTCGGCGCCTATCGGGCCGATCACACCGGCCGACAAGGCCGGTGATGTGGCCAATGCCGAGATCTGGCTGCAGGTCAACGGCAAGGACCGCCAGCGCAGCACCGTCAGCAAGCTGATCTGGAACCTGGCAGAAACCATCGAACACCTGTCCGTCGCCTGGGAGCTGCAGCCCGGCGACCTGATCTACACGGGCACGCCCGAAGGTGTGGCCGCTGTCGTGTCGGGCGACACCATGGTCGGCGAGGTGAAAGGCCTGGGCACCTTGACGGTGAAGGTGGCGTAAAGCCTGTGCGGGTGGCGCCCTGCAGGCACGCAGGGTGTGTAAAGCCCCTGCCCGAGTCCCCTTCATCAGGGCAAGCACGGGTTCTCAAGCTGCCCTTCTTCCATTAATTTCAGGAAACACTTACCGGAGACCTTTCATGATTCAACGACGTACCCTTCTCAAAACCGGCGCAGCCGCAGCGCTGGGCGCACCGGCCCTGTCAGGCCTGGCGCAGCAGGCTGTGACCCTGAAGTTTCACACCTTCATGTCGCCGGCATCCAATGTCTGGCTGGGCATGCACAAGCCCTGGATGGACAAGATCGAGAAGGAGTCCGGCGGCCGCATCAAGTTCGAGGCCTACCCGGCCATGCAGCTCGGCGGCACGCCGGTGCAGCTGTACGACCAGGCCAGGGACGGCGTGGTTGACGTGGTGTGGACCCTGCCGGGCAACACCGCCGGCCGTTTCCCGCGCATCGAGGCCTTCGAACTGCCGTTCATGATGTCCAATGCCGAGGCGACCTCCAAGGCTTACTGGGAATACGTGCAGACCATGGCGCCGGACGAGTTCAAGGACACCCAGGTCCTGGCCCTTCACGTGCACGGCCCGGGGGTCATCCACACCATGGACAAACCGGTCCGCTCGATCGCCGACATGCGTGGCCAGAAAATGCGCGCACCCACACGCCAGGTGACCAAGTTGATGGGCATCCTCGGGGCCACGCCCGTCGGCATGCCCCTGCCCGCCATCACCGATGCGCTGAGCAAGGGCACCATCACCGGCTGCGTGATTCCCTGGGAAGTGGTGCCTTCGGTGAAGGTCAATGAACTCACCAAGTTCCACGCCGAATTTGATCCCGCCGGAGGCAGCCTGTACACCACCACCTTTGTCATGGCGATGAACAAGGCCAAGTACAACTCGCTCGCGCCCGACCTGAAAAAAGTGATCGACAACAACTCCGGCATGGCCACCTCTGCCTGGCTCGGCAAGGTTCAGCAGGGCAACGACGCCAGCGGCCGCAAGACGGCCAGCGACCGCGGCAACACGATTTACACCGTCAGCCCGGTCGAAGCGCAGGAATTCCGCCGCAAGTCGCGCACGGTAGAAGTCGAATGGGTCGAAGACATGAACAAGCGCGGCTTCGATGGCAAGAAGCTGCTGGAGACGGCACGCAGCCTGATCGAAAAACACACCAAGACCACCAAAGCCTGATCCGGGCCGCCGTGAAACAAAGGGCTCCGCAAGGAGCCTTTTTTTGGGAAGCGTTGAATAAGTCCTTGCGCATGGGCGGCAGCCGGATCGGGATGGGCTGCAAGGCGGATTTCGCAGGCAATAGCCGGCTCGGCAAGAAACTCAACGCAGCAGACCGCCCGAGTCCGGCTGATCGCACGCCGCAGGGGGGCTTGTTCAGCGCTTCCCCAGTTCAATTTACACTTGACCGCATGTACCGAAGCCCGATCAAACATTGCAAAAACTGCGGCAACGCCGTGGTGTATCGGGTACCCGACGACGGGGACGTGAAGGAGCGCGCCGTCTGCCCGGCCTGCAGCACCATCCACTACGAGAACCCGCTCAACGTGGTCGGCACCGTGCCCCATTGGGGCGATCGTGTGCTGCTGTGCAAACGCAATATCGAACCCCGCTGGGGCAAGTGGACATTGCCTGCCGGCTTCATGGAACTGAACGAAACCACCGCCCAGGGCGCAGCACGGGAGACCGATGAGGAAGCCGGTGCGCAGTTTGAAATGGAATCGCTGTTCAGCATGCTCAATGTCGAACGCGTCGGGCAGGTGCACCTGTTTTACCGGGCCAGGCTGCTCAGCGACCAGTTCAAGCCCGGGCATGAAACGATTGAAGCGCGCCTGTTCACCGAGGCAGAAATTCCATGGGAAGAAATCGCCTTCAAGACCGTGAAGACCACGCTGGAGTGTTACTTCGCCGACAGGCGCAAGGGCAGCTACGGCATCCATGTGCTGGACATCAGCTAGCGCCTGCAGGTTCGCACACCACGCGGTGCGCGTGCCTTAAACTTCGCTGTCGGCGCCGCCCCGCGCGGCCGTCTTTCTTCCTCCCCCCGTTCCTTTCACACTCCCCGGAATTTCATGTTCAAAAGCGCGTCCTTTTTCCGCATCGCCGATGACTTTGTCCTCCCGCCCCTCGAAGCGCTCGAGGAAGCCCTGCAGGCCGCACGCTTTCTGCCCTGTGCCGCCACCCAGGCCGAGTCCAGTGGATGGGTCGCCCCGCGCGGCAACAAAAGCACCGCACTGGTGGAAAACGTCAACCGCCAGATCATCGTTCGCCTGTGCACCGAGCGGCGCCCGGTGCCCGCTTCTGCGATCAAGGCGGCGGTCGAGGAGCGCATCGAAAAATACAAGCAGGAGACTGGCCGCGAACGTGTGGGCGCAAAAATCAAGAAGGAGTTCAGGGAAGAAGCGCTGGTGGACCTGATGCCGCGCGCCTTCACCAAACAATCGTCCACCACTTTGTGGCTGGATCCCGTCAACAAATTTATCGTGGTGGACTCCGGCAGCCTGACCGGCGCCGACAAGGTGGTGAGTTTCCTGGTCGAAGCCCTCTCCAGCATTCCCGGCGCCGCGGGCCTGAAGGCCCAGCCTGTGCAAACCACCCAGTCGGCCGCTGTGTCCATGGCGCACTGGCTGTCCAGCCGCGAGGCCCCGGTTGGCTTCACGGTGGACCGCGATTGCGAACTCAAGATGCCCGACGACGAAAAATCGACGGTTCGTTATTCGCGCCACACGCTGGAAATCGACGAAGTGGCAGAACACATCGCGGCCGGCAAGGTGCCGACCCAACTGGCCATGACCTGGAATGACCGCGTGTCCTTTGTGCTCAGTGATGCCGGGCAGATCAAAAAGCTCAAGCTGCTCGACGTGGTGCTCGACGGCATCGGCGACAAGGGCAAGGACGACGACGGTTTCGATACCGATGCAGCCATCCTGACCGGTGAACTGTCGGCCATGATTCCGGACATTCTCGAGGCGCTGGGGGGTGAGCTGAACACTGAAACAGCCCCAAAACGCCCAACGCCAGAGCTGGCTGGCGCGGCATAAAGCGTTTGAGAAATCCCGCCGCACGGCCATGAAATAAGCCGGACAAAGGATGCCGCCGTTTTTCAACGCGGCTGTGCAGCAAAGCAGAAAACTTCCGCGCTATGCAGTTCCTCAGGGAGCCCGCACACTCCCTCAGCCAGACGCCAGCTTACCCGGACCTAGGCGGCGAGTCGTTCCATTTCAGACACGGCATTGGACAAGGCTGCATGCATGGGCGCCTGGCGATGGGCAAAGATATCTGCCAGCGCACGGTAGTACCAGAGCGTGCCTTCCTTCTTTGCGGTGAAGCGGTCGAATACGGCAGGCCCGACAGTGAGCAGGTCACCCAGGATGGCGCGCGCGTTGTGAAGCTTGTCCGACCCCGACACCAGCAAGACATCGGCGTCCGCTTCCGCAAGGTGAGCCAGATAAGCCTTCTTCCGCTCAGCCCAGGGGGCCTTCTCACCGGCAGCGTCGGGTACACCGTCCGTGCATCCCTCGACCAGGGCCAGAACGCGGCGGCCGAACCGTTCCTCGATCACCGGGGCGAACTGCGGCCCGCCGTCTTCCAGAACATCATGCAAGAGCGCGGCAATGGCCTGATCCTCATCAGCACCGAAGTCCAGGGCGAGGGAGGCAACCCCCTTGGGATGCGCCACATAGGGAACCCGCGTGCCCTTGCGCACCTGCTTGTCGTGCGCCTCGACAGCCAACGCGAGTGCCTGAGAAATTCTTTCGGTCAGCATGGAGTTCCTCGACAGTGTGGTTCTGAATCGATTTGACCATGAAGTACCAACCTGTCCGAAAAAGTCACGCTTCGTACCGGATGTGAGCTGCACGAGGGGTCAATCCGGCAGCTCGCACGGTGGGGGAAAAACCGTCGGCCGGGAGGCAGAAAAACAAAAGGGTTAGCCAGTACTTACCGGCTAACCCTTGCTATTGTGTGAAACTCTCTAAAGATGGTCCGCAACCCGTAGGGATACCAGACCGTCAAAATTTCGAAGTCAATTTGTTCCCCGATTTGTTCCCCGGTTTTGCCTTTGATACCCCCGGATCATTCGCTGATTTTTGATTCCTGTTCAAACAGGGGTTTATTCGAACCTGACGCTGAAAACCGCCCGCTCTTCAGCCGGGGTGCCTTGGTGTTGCGCAAAATAGTTCTCGTCCATATGGGTTATCTCGTACCCCAGATCACGTACGTAGGAGAGGAGTTCCTCGCGTTTCTCAGACCACCAGTCGTCCCGCCAGGCTTCGAATATCAGCGGCGGAAAGTTCGACTCGCGCAGCGTTTCCAGGGCGCCCTGCAACACCTCGAGTTCGGCGCCTTCAACATCCACCTTGACGAGGAAAACATCCTCGAGCGCATACGA
>JAUXPP010000044.1 GCA_030683705.1 Polaromonas sp.
GTTCCAGTCCTGACGCCGGTCGGCTTTGTCGATCTCGTCCAGCACGATGACCGGGTTGGCATGCCTGCCCAGGCAAACCGCCTCGAAGACAGCGCCATACGAGGTGTTGGCCCACCGGCGTTCCGAGCCGGTCAGGGTGGGCCCGGTCACAGCTTTGTCAAAGCTGATGCGATGTATGGCCGTGCCCCAGACCTCTGCCAGCTGGTTAGCGAAATGGGTTTTGCCGATACCCGGCTCACCGTTCACGAGGATGGGCGGCAGGCGGCTTGCCTTGCGGCAATGTGCAGCCAGCACCAGGTGATCGCGCAGGAAGTCGATCACTTCGCCGAAGTGAGGCATGTACCCCCGCAACTCTTCCATCGCCTCCTGCGGGGAGTCGGGCATGCCGATCAGGCGCTTACATCCCTTGGCCAGCAGGAGCTTGGCTACCTCCTCGTCTCTTTTGCGTATCTCCTTGTCTGGGCTCAACAATGCCATTCGGGCCTTGAAGGCGATCAGCGTGGCTTCGGTATAGACCGGGTAGAGATGTTCCGGGGCCTCCGGTGGGTCTGGATTGGAGTCCGTATCGGCCTCTGGCCTGCTTTCGGTATTGGCTTGAGCTTGCTCCTTTGCGTTTTCCGGGTCCTTCTCGGCCTCAGCCTCGCTGAGCTGGTTCGCACGGGTTTGCTGGAGGCGTTCCTGATCCTTGCGGATCATTTCAGCGACGCGGTGCCGATACTCCAGCGCGCGGGCCTCGTCGACCTCTATCTTGACGCGCTCGGGCAGCAGCAGGGTTCGGGCAGATGGACCCGTGTCATTGAGGGTGCGCGGCAGCGGGTGAGTAACGTAGCCCAGGGGCAGCGCAATGTCGCTGGCCAAAGGAGAAGGGTGAAATTCGTCGTCACGGTCTGGCATTTTGGGCTCCTGGGGACATGGAACATGTCAGGAGCCCGGGCGGCGTCGCCGCGGGGAAAGTCAGCGGCGACTTGAGAGGGGTGCCCGAACTCCTGGACGGAATTCGTTAAGGGATGAACTGATTTGGGAGGACATGGCGGGAATCAAATTCGTTTGGTGGTGCGTTTGGTATTCACCCACACAGCGCACATGCTCCCGGCATCGCGCGATACCTGCATCAGGCGTGCTCGCGAGGAGTGGGCATGGCAGTGAATGAAGCATTGCGTTCCGTATCGATGGGATTGCATGACGAGAGGTCCTTTCAAACTTGTATTTCAAGTTACCGGACACTCGGAAGTGATGCAAGCAAAATTTGAAGTGAAGCGCGAAAAACTATTTTTCGATATCGCTTAATCGGGGGTTTTGCGCTGAATGTGTCGTGTCCTGAACACATTTGTCAGAACGATTGAAATGTCAATGTGTTGCTGCCGCAATTGCGATGTCGCCCTCGATATTTTGCGCAATAGATACTTGGCGAAATCCGAATGAATTTCATCGTCATGCATAACGACTGACAGTTGTCTTTCTGAGCAGGATGCGAGAGGATGAAAGTAGCAACTCAGCAGCGGAGATCCAAGTGCAAATCAAGACCATCGAACCGATGTGCGTATTCCGGAAATCACAGGTCACTGATCCGGGAACTCCTGACCAGTCGGCTTGTAGTGAGCAGTGCTAGTTTGATTTAAATCAACCAAAGCGTCTGACAGGAATAGATCGTTAATGAACGACCGCTACCGAGACAAAGCGGGTGCAGTGACTAATCAACTGCTCACCTGACAGCGGTCATTCAAGTGCACTCAATTCAAATCAGGTAATGACCACCTCAGAGAAGCTCGACCTGGTTGTTGGACTTCATGTGAGGACCAAGAAGCGATCATAGAAATTCACTCGCTGAACTTTCACAACAGGAAAATTGCGCAGGGTCGCATTAGGTAGCCAACGGCTGGTGTCTGGCCTGCAGCGGAATATCTAGCTTCGGCAGGCAGTCAACTCGCTGCCGGCTTAAACGTCGGTCGCTGCAGGATGCGTTTTCTGTAGCCGCAGCTACCGCACATCGGCCCAATTGCAACTGCCGTCAAATTACGGAGCGCCGGTACTCAGCGCATCGCGTACTCTGCGCAGTCTCGCAGCGGCATCATCGGCCACCTCTTGAACCGCGGCGCCGTCGGCAAGTTTCATCATGGCTTGAGGATCCACCAGAGCGACGGTCACCGCGCCGCTAGCATCCTCACGTACTACTACGTTGCAAGGCAACAACAGCCCGATATCGGGCTCAGCGGTCAGGGCCTTGAGCGCTAGCGGCGGATTGCATGCGCCCAGAATCCGATAGCGCGGGATCTCGGCGCCTAGCTTTTCCTTCATAGCGGCCTGAATGTCCAGGTCGCTCAAGACTCCGAAGCCCTCCTGCTTCAGTGCCTCGATCACGCGGGTAACGGCCTCGTCGAACGATTCCTTCAACTTCACATTGAATCCAACCATATTCATCTCCTTGATGGGATCCGGGTGGTGCCCGGCCACGTTCTCAAAATAAAGGCGTCAGGCCTTTGCGATCAGCCGGTCATGAATGGTCATGCCAGCCAGCATCGCGACGACGAACACGCCGGCAGCCAGCGAACCGGCACTCGCCGCGACGATACCGGGCCCCGGGCAGTAGCCAGCGATGCCCCAGCCCACCCCAAAGAGAATGCCGCCGAGCACGAGGCGCCAGTCCACCACAGTGGATTTCGGAAGGTCAATGGGTTCGCCACTCCAGGAGTTGGTGCGCCTGCTGGCCAGCGTGAATCCGATCAGCCCTACGGAGATGGCACCGCCCATGACCAGAGCCAGGCTGGGATCCCAAAGGCCGAACAGATCGAGAAAACCCTTGACCTTCGCGGGATCGGTCATCCCGCTGGCGAGCAGGCCAATTCCGAACAAAAGGCCGCTCAAAACGGCGATCAGAGATGACATCAATGACTCCCAGGATTTAGAAAATAAGACGCAGCAGCGTCACGGTGACCACGCCGGCGCCCATGAAGGCCAGCACGTTGACAAGTGACCGGAGTGAAAGCCGGCTCAAACCGCAGACGCCGTGTCCGCTGGTGCAACCATTTCCCATTCGCACGCCAATGCCGACCAGCAGTCCTGCGGCGATCACCGCCAGCGAACCTACATCGACCCGCGTCACCGGGAGCGGAGCAAACAGCCGCCAAATCCACGGCGAAGCAATCAGCCCCGCCAGGAACAGCCAACGCACCGCGTTGTTACGCAGGCCCTGCCCACCCAGGAGAGCCTGCAGCGCGCCGCCGATGATGCCGGCGATGCCGGCGATCCGGCCGTTGCCCAGCACCAGCAAGAGAGTAGCGAGGCCGATCACCAGCCCCCCGACGAGAGAAGACCAGGGCGTGAAGTGACTCCAGTCAACAGTCATGTTCGATTCCTTTTTGGTGATGGGCTGGGTAAGGGGTCTTCGCAAAAGAGCTTGTAGAGGGTCTGCAGCACCGCGTGCACCTCAGGCGCCTCGATCCGGTAAAAGATCGACTTGCCCTCACGCCGCGTCGCTACGAGGTTTTCAGTGCGCAGCACGCTCAACTGCTGAGACAGCGAAGGTTGGGCAATGCCAGTCAGCTCCCCCAGCTCGGCGACCGATTTTTCCTGCTCCACCAGCTGACAAAGCAGCAGCAGCCGATCTGGGTTGGCAAGTGCCTTCAGGAGCTTTGCTGCCTGCTCGGACTGCGCCTGTAGGTCGCGCGCGCCCCGGATGGAGACTGCATCAGCCGCAGTCGCGGATGTTTTTTTTACTTTGATCGAGCTTGCTTGCATAGACAATCTATTATATGATAGTTTATGAAAAACGCAATGGATGAGATGCCTGCTGGCATCGAAGCGAAGGCAAGGAGTGTGGCAATGCAGGCTTTTCGATTGGTCGAACCGGGGTTTTACGTCACGCCGCAGCTCGCCGCAGAGGATATGGCATGCGTCCAGGCGGCTGGCTTTGCAAGCGTCATCAACAACCGTCCTGACCACGAGGGTGGACGAGCCCAGCCGGACAGCACAACCCTGGCGGCCGCAGCAGGTGCCGTTGGATTGAGTTACCGGCATCTGCCGGTGCCGCCCTCCGGTCACGTCGATGCTGACGGGCGGCAAATGGTGGAACTGGTCCAGTCGCTGCCGCAGCCTGTGCTGGCTTTTTGCCGCACGGGTACCCGCTCGGCGGCCTTGTATCAGAAGGGCAAGCAGCTCGCATGACCGAGGCGAATCGCGTCGTGCAGCGGGGCGGGCCGCGCTGGTTGCCCGCGTGGCTCCAGCAGTACCGGCGCGAACAGGCTATCCAGGACGGAATTGCCGGGCTGGTGGTAACGGTGCTGCTGGTACCCCAAAGCCTGGCCTACGCCATGCTCGCAGGGCTGCCGCCGCACGTGGGGATGTACGCGAGTATCCTGCCGCTGCTGGCATATGCTGTCTTCGGCTCCAGTATGACCCTGGCGGTTGGGCCAGTGGCGGTGGCCTCCTTGATGACGGCTTCGGCGCTGGCACCGTTTGCTGCGCAGGGCAGTCCTGAATACCTCTCCCTGGCCATCATGCTGGCGGCGCTCGGCGGCCTGCAGTTGATGGTGCTGGGTATCTTGCGCCTGGGGTTCGTCGCCAACCTGCTCAGCCATTCGGTCATCAGTGGCTTCGTCACAGGCTCAGCTTTGCTGATCGCAATCGGCCAGCTCAAACCGCTGCTGGGGGTGCCGGCTCAGGGACACACCGCCGTCGAATTATTGCTGTCGTTCCTGGCGAGTTTTCAAAAACTGCAGCCCGCCACGGCCGCTCTTGGGCTGCTGGCTATGCTGCTGTTGTGGAGTTCGCGCCGCTTTTTGGCGAAGCTGCTGGCGCGGGGCGGGGTACCGCTAGGCGCCGCGGATCTGCTCGCCAAGCTGGCGCCGATGGCCATCGTGCTGCTCAGCGTCGGGGCGGTAGCGGTCTGGCAGCTCGACTCGCGGCATGGCGTTGTTGTCGTTGGAACCATTCCGCAAGGTCTACCCTCGCTGCAGCTGTCCTGGCCCGCGCGTGAGCAACTAACGTCCCTATTCCTGCCGGCCTTCATGATCGCGCTGGTCGGCTTCGTCGAAAGCGTGTCCGTCGCGCAGTCACTGGCGATCAAACGCGGCCAGCGCATCGACCCCAATGCCGAACTGCGTGGGCTGGGCGCGGGCAACCTGGCGAGCGCACTATCGGGGGGCTTTCCGGTCACGGGCGGGTTTGCCCGCAGCGTCGTGAATTTTGCGGCCGGCGCGCAGACGCCGATGGCCGGTGTGATCTCGGCGGCTCTCATGTCGCTGGTGCTGCTGGGGCTAACGGGCTTGTTTGAACGGTTGCCGCTGGCGGTACTTGCCGCCACCATCATCGTCGCTGTACTTGGATTGGTGGACTTGGCTACACCGCGCCATGCGTGGCAATACGACCGCGCCGACGCCCTGGCCTGGGCGGGCACCGCGTTGGGGGTGCTGGGCCTCGGCGTGGAAGCCGGCATTGGCATCGGCGTGGCGCTTTCCGCCGGCACTTTCCTGTGGCGTGCCAGCCGCCCGCATATCGCGGTGCTGGGCCGGCTGCCGGGCACCGAGCATTACCGCAACGAGCAACGATTTCAGGTCGAGACCCAGCCCCACCTGCTGATCATGCGCATCGATGAAAACCTGTTCTTCGCCAACAGCGCGGCCGTGCTTGACCGGATCGAGGCGGAATTAGCCAAGCGGCCCGCGACCCGTGACCTGCTGCTGGTGCTGTCATCGGTGAGCCACATCGATCTGACGGCGGCCGAGGCCTTGGAGCGGCTGCACGCCGATCTGGGAGCCCGCGGCATCGTCCTGCATTTGACCGAGGTCAAGGGCCCCGTTCTCGACCGGCTCAAGCACGCGGGCCGCTTGCGTGGGCTCGCCCATGAGCCTTTTGTCAGCGTGCACTCGGCCGCGCAGGCCCTGGGCCAACAGCCTTAGTTGGAGCAACCATGATTTTCAGGCAACTTTTCGAGCCCGTGTCCAGCACCTACACCTATCTGCTGGGCTGCGAAGAAACCGGCCAGGCCGTGCTGATCGACCCGGTGATCAATTCGATCGATCGCGACCTCCAGGTGCTGCAGCAGCTCAATTTAAAACTGGCATACACGTTGGATACGCACATTCATGCCGACCACATCACGGCGGCGCTTCACCTCAAGGAACGCGTCGGCAGCAAGATCGCGGCCCCTGCCATCGACCGCCTGCCTTGCGTCGACCTGGGCGTGGAGGAAGGCAAACCGATTGAGGTGGGATCGATCGCGCTGGACGGCCTCCACACGCCAGGCCATACCGACGGCCACTTCGCCTATCGAATCGGCGAACGCCTGTTCTCGGGCGACGCGCTCCTGATCGACGGCTGCGGCCGCACCGACTTCCAGAACGGCGATGCCGAAACGCTGTACCGCAGCGTGACGCAAAAGCTGTTCGCGCTCGGCGACGGGGTGCTGGTCTATCCGGCGCACGACTACACCGGCAGGCACGTCTCGTCAATTGCGCAGGAGAAGGCGCGCAACCCCCGACTCGGTGCAGGCAAGACACTGGACGAGTTTAAAAAGATCATGGCCAGCTTGAACCTTCCCTATCCGAAGTTCATCGACTACGCCGTGCCAGGCAACAAACAATGCGGCGTCTGCCCAGACAACCTACCCGAACAGATGCAGGAATACTGCCTGCGAATGGAGCACAGCCCCCAGGGTTGACGGGTGCTGGAACACCAAACTCTATTTTGAAGAGCATTCTTTAACGAGGAATATCGATCATGCGACTAATCAAACATGCGCTCAAGCTTGCGCAGCTACTGGCACTCACCGCATCGTTCGCCACTGGTGTTTCGGCCCAAACCGCGATCCATGTTTATGGCCCCGGCGGACCCGCTCCAGCAATGCAGGAAGCGGCCAAGGTATTCGGCGCGGCAAACAACGTCATGGTGAACGTGGTGGCCGGCCCAACCGCTCAGTGGCTGGACAAGGCGAAACAGGACGCCGACGTCGTGTTCAGCGGCGCCGAAAACATGATGAGTGATTTTGCGAACGCGTTACCAAGCGCATTCGAACTTGCCGATGCACAGCCGCTCTACCTGCGACCCGTGGCGATCCTGGTCCGGCCGGGCAATCCCAAACGCATTCGCGGCTTTCGCGATCTGCTCAAGCCTGGCGTGAAGATTTTGACGGTGGCTGGAGCAGGACAAACGGGCCTTTGGGAAGATGTTGCCGGACGCACCGGCAAGATCGAGATGGTGCGCGCTTTTCGCAGGAGTATGGTGTTTCCGGAGGCGGCCAACAGCGGCGCAGCGAAGCAACAGTGGATCGAGCAGAAAGACATCGACGCGTGGCTTATCTGGAACATCTGGCAGGTCGCCAACCCAGAACTCGCTGAGGTGGTGAAGATGGATGAGCCTTTTCGTATTTACCGTGATGCCGGGGTCGTTCTGACCCGCAAAGGCGGCACGACCCCCTTGGCCAAGGAGTTCACGGAATTCCTGCTCTCTCCGGCAGGAAGCAAGATTTTCGCCAAATGGGGCTGGGACGCACGTCAGTGACAGTTTCTACGCAGGTTCTCCGGCGGATCGCGATAGAGGCGCTCCGATCGGGAACGATCGCCTCGGTCGTCATGATGCCCTTTGGTATTTTCTTCAAATGGCTCGGTCTTCGCGTCGGGCATTACGGTCCCAAAGTCGGCGAGCTTCTATTTGGAGCGCAACCTGAACCTTGGATGCAACTCCTGCTGCTGGCGCAGCATTTCCTGATCGGCTGGGTTTCCGCCGTGCCTCTATTGGCGTTCTGGCTATGGCGGTCGCCGCGTGCAATTCGCTTGGGCGATGGACTGGTTTTCGGCGCCCTCTACTACGTCGCAGTCAACGCCTTGGCCTTGCCGTGGGTTTTCGGTGATCCCTTTCCTTGGCTGCTTGGCTGGCCGTACATCTATCCGAGCCTCGTCGTGCACCTGGTATTTGGTATTTCGATTGCTCTAACTGCGCGGGCTTTCGGGTTCGCTCTCAAATCCCCGAAGCCGACGCCATTCGCATTTGTCGCTGATCGTCCCATGAGGCGCTGAAGCCCTAAGCCGTCCTTAACGCTGCCTTATTCGCCGACCGCCACACTGAAGACACACGATGGAAGACCGTATGAAAAGATTACTGGAACCTGCTTGGCTGGGACAGTTCCCGCTCTGGGCGCTTTTGGCAGCTCTCTTCCTGGCCGTGTGGCCAGCATGGGCAGCGCCGAGCTTCCTGGAACCGCAGGAAGCCTTCCGCCTGGAGGTCCGCGAGCAGGATGCAGGTCACGTGCAGCTCTTTTGGAAGATTGCCCCGGGCTACTACCTGTACCGTGACCGCATAGACGCGAGCGGGGATGGCGTTGTCTCGGTGAGCAAGCCACGCGGGGAGTCGAAGGAAGATCCCAACTTCGGTACTGTGGAGGTCTACCACGACAGGGTGCAGGTGGATGTTGCCGCCGGCAACGCACGCGCCCTCAAAGTGACGTGGCAGGGCTGCGCCGACGCAGGCCTGTGCTACCCGCCCGAGGAAAAGACGGTCCGGCTGACCGGCTTGAGCACAGCAACGCCTGCGACACCGCCCTCCCCTGGCGCAGAGGTCGCTTCTGTGCCCGCCACGGCCGCGGTGGCCGGTAGCGATTCGGACATCAGCCGCATGCTGGCGCAGCGATCGTTGGCCTGGACCCTGCCCGTGTTCTTTCTGCTCGGCATCGCGCTAACCTTTACGCCGTGCGTGCTGCCGATGGTGCCGATCCTCTCCAGCATGGTGGCCGGCAGCGGCGCTACGCCGCGTCGTGGCCTGCTGCTGTCGCTGGCGTTTGTCTTACCCATGGCCGCGGTGTACGCAGGTCTGGGCGTACTGGCAGCTTGGGCCGGAGCGGGCGTTCAGGCCTGGCTGCAGAACCCATGGACGCTGCTGTCCTTTTCCGCACTGTTTGTGGCCCTCGCCGCGGCCATGTTCGGTTTTTTCGAGCTGCAGCTGCCCGGCTTCCTGCGCGACCGGCTGACACGCCCATCGCCCAAGGGCGGCAGCCTCGGCGGCGCCGCCAGCATGGGGGTTTTGTCAGCGGTGCTGGTCGGCCCATGCATGACCGCGCCGCTGGCCGGCACGCTGTTGTACATCGCGCAGGGCGGATCGGCCATCGAGGGCGCCGCGCTGCTGTTGGCCCTCGGACTTGGCATGGGCGTGCCACTGGTGGTGATCAGCACTCTGGGCGCCCGCTGGCTTCCGCAACCCGGTCCCTGGATGAACAGAGTCAAGGCAGGTTTCGGCTTCTTGTTGCTCGGCACGGCTATCTGGATGGCGCAACGGGTGGTCTCTCCGCAACTGGCGCTACTGCTGTGGGGCGCCTTATCCGTCGCCTTCGCCCTGTCGCTGTGGCAGCTGGTCAGGCCGCCACAATCCACCAGAGCTGCGCTGGTCGCGCGTAGCGGCGCAGTATTGGCAGGCCTGTGGGGCACCGCGATGGTTCTCGGAGCCGCCGCAGGCGCCACCGACCCCGCGCGGCCGCTCGGCACGCTAGTCACCGCATCTGCAACGTCCCCGAAGCCCACGGTGCGGTTCGAAGTTGTGCACGACCCCGCGGTGCTGCAAGCGCGCTTGGCCGCGGCTGCAGCAGGCGGCCAGCGTGCCGTGGTGGAGTTCTCGGCCGACTGGTGCACGTCCTGCAAGACGATCGAACGCGAAGTGTTCGGCGACCCACGCGTGGCACGCGCACTGGATGGTGCGGTGCTGCTGCGCGCGGACGTGACCCGCAGCGATGCGGCGCAGCTCGCCTTCATGCGGCAGCACCAGGTGATGGGACCGCCAACCCTGATGCTGTTCGATCCCGCGGGCCGGGAACGGCGTGCCGAGAGGCTGGTCGGCGAGTTCGGGCCGGACATGCTGCTGCAACGACTGCCCAAGGGGAGCAGTTCATGACGCAGACCGTGCAACTCGGACCGCTAGTCCTCTCGCTGCCGCTGCTGATGGGCATCGCCGCCTTCCTGATTGCAGGCTGGACCGGGCGGCGCCTGGGCAAGGACCAGGCCGCCGAGGTGGACCGGCAACTGCTGCGCACCGTGCTGGTTGGACTGGTCGTTGCGCGCCTCGCATTCGTCGTGCAGTTCCGCGATGCCTACCTGAAGTCCCCGCTGGGTATCTTGGACATTCGCGATGGCGGCTGGCATGCAGCGATCGGTGTCGGCGCTGCGCTGGCCTACGCGGGCGTGGTGCTGGTGCGTCGCGCTGCGCTGCGGAAACCGCTGGCGGCCGCGGTGGCCATGGGCGCCGGGGTGTGGCTCGCGGGCGCGCTCGTACTGTCGGCGAATACGCCAGACGATGTCCGCATGCCCCAGCTTGCCCTGCCCGCCATAGATGGGACCACGGTTGCGCTCTCCAGCTACGAAGGGCGCCCCACGGTCGTCAATCTCTGGGCGACATGGTGTCCGCCCTGCCAGCGTGAAATGCCCATGCTCTACGCGGCGCAGCGTTCCCGCCCCGACGTCAACTTCGTGTTCCTGAACCAGGGCGAGTCGGCGCAGCAGGTGGTCGCCTACCTTCGCAGGAGCGGCCTCGCGCTGCAAAACGTATTGCTCGACGGCCGCAGTGAGGCGGGCGTCGCCCTGGGCCATCGCGCGCTGCCGACCACGCTGTTCTTCGACGCGCGAGGCCGCCTCGTTGACACCCGCCAGGGCGAGCTCTCCGAGGCCTCGCTGGCTGAGCGCCTTGGAACCCTTTCCCCAACCACACAGAAACGATGAAATTGAAATCCACTTATCTTCCCCTGGCTGCGTTAGGCACCGTCGCCGTTGCCGCCGCCATCGCAACCTCGGTCGTGATCGCCGCGCCGGAACGGCCCGCGGCCCTGCAGGCGTTAGAGAAGCAGGGCGTCACGGTCGTCGGCACCTTCCCGGCACCCGGCGGCCTAACCGCATGGGCGGGCTACATCGGACAGCGGCCACTGTCGATGTTCGTCACGCCGGACGGCAAGCACGTGATCGCAGGCACCCTGCTGGATGCGCAAGGCAACGAAGTGGCCGAAGCTGCGCTGGAGCAGGCGGTGCGCGGCGCCATGACGGCCGGCGCATGGAGCAAGCTGGAGTCCAGCCACTGGATCGAGGACGGCAAGAAGGGCGCGCCGCGCACCGTCTATGTCTTTACCGATCCCAACTGCCCGTACTGCAACAAGTTCTGGGCCGACGCCCGGCCCTGGGTTGACAGTGGCAAGGTCGTGCTGCGCCATGTCATGGTCGGCATCCTGACTCCCACCAGTGCCGGAAAGGCCGCCGCGCTACTGGCGGACAAAGACCCTGCCGCGGCGCTGGCCGCGTACGAGCGCGGGCATATGGAACAGAACGCGAAGTCGATCGCATCGCGGCAGGTACGGCCTTTGGGCGACGCCGGACTGAAGCCGCTGGCCACCATCCCCGCGGACATCCAGGCGAAACTTGCGGCCAACGAGCGCTTGATGGCATCGCTGCGGCTGCAGGCCACGCCAGCAATGGTCTGGCGCGACGCCACCGGTGCGGTTCAGATGCGCTCCGGCGCGCCGGAGTCTGCCTTGGCGGCCGTGCTCGGCCCTCGGTAGTATTGAAGCAGCGCATATGACCGACATCCTGGACACCGACTTTGCTGTCATCGGCGCTGGCACAGCGGGTCTGACCGCCTTTCACGAACTCCGCCGCGCTGTCACCCGTTTTCTCGACATGTTTCAACTTCCAGTTACCGGTCATTCGCATACGTCAGCTCCTGGCCCGAGAGCTACCTTCGAGACAAAGCCGATTTTCAAGCGTTTGAACGTTCGGCTCAAAAGCAGTCACCTGCGCGGGCTGGCACCCGGTCATCTCGAATGTTAGACGTCAGAATCCACGTTCCTGACTACACTACGTAACCATGAGTCAAAACGCCAGCATCCGGTTCTTCGACGAGCATTTCCAGCACCAGATTGCCGGGCAGGCCCACACATTAAATCCGTTCGAGGTGGCTGCGCTGCCGCATATCCGTGGCAAGGTTCTGGACTACGGCTGCGGCATCGGCAACCTCACCGTTGCCGCCGCCCGACGGGGGTGCCCTGTATTCGCTCTAGACGGTAGCCACGCGGCCATTGAGCATCTGCGCGACCTGGCCACCCTCGAGGGGCTTCCCATAGTTGCAGAAGAAGCTGACCTTCAAGAACATGAAGTGGCTGATGATTTCGACTCAGTTGTTTGCATCGGCCTGCTCATGTTCTTCGACTGCCTGACCGCTTATCGCAAGTTGCAAGAACTGCTGTCACATGTGCGGCCCGGAGGGGTTGTAATTTTGAATGTCCTGACCGAGGGCACAACCTACATGGATATGTTCTCACCGGAAGGACATTGCTTATTCCAACCGGAGGAACTGCGACAACGCTTTACGGGATGGCACATCTTGAGCCTCCAGCACCAGGAGTTTCCTGCGCCGTCCGACACTCGCAAGGTGTTCCTCACAATCATTGCCAACAAGCCAGCTGCCCTCTGCGCTGACGTCTAACTCCTCGCTCAAGCGGAGCGCCAAAATCTGTTTCTGGCCTGGAAGAAGCCCTGACGCAGGTTTAAATTCGCATCACCTTCGCTCTCAAGCCTGCCTCCAACACCACTCCTACTAGCACCCCAACTCCTGCGTTCCACACCGACACGGCGGCAGTGGTGAGCAGCACAGCACGGGCTTCCTTGTCGCGAGCGCTGCCTGCCGTGCCGATGGTGAGTGAGAAGCCCGCCACGAAGAGCATGGCGCCCATGGTGCTGGCGGGCAGCAGAGTTAGAAGGGCAGTGAGTTGGCCGCTGGCAAACAGGCCAGCGAGCAGCAGCACGCTACCCAGAAAGATGGGCGCGCGTCCGGTGCGGGCGCCGCAGGCCACTTGTGCAGCCATGCCGCCTGCACCAAAGCACATAGGCGGTGCGCCCAGGCCGCCAGCCAGCACGTTCATGAGGCCCGTCCCGTGTGCGGCGCGATTCTCGTCCAGCGCCACGGCGGGGAACAGGCGGCGCGATTCGGCCACAATGCCAAGGATGGCATTGCCGAAGGTCAGCGGTATCTGTGCAGCGGCCAGGCTGATGGCTGCGAGCCAGACGCTGGATTGATCGAAAGCTGCCCACTGCAGCTCGGGCAGGTGTAGCGCCCACGGTGTGTCGACCAGCGCCTGCACAAGTTCGGGCTGACGCCATGCGCCTACCGCCCACCCGACAGCCATGAGTACCGGCATGGTGAGCCAGCCACCTCGACCCAACAACACCAGCGCCAGCACCACCGACGCTGCACCCAGCACTGTGTCGCCTTCGATGCGGCGCAGTCCCGCGACGATGAGCGCGATGCCCAAGCCGAGCACCACGCCGTGAATAACGTCGCGCGACACGTAGCGGGCCAGCCAGCGCGCAAGGCCAGTCCAGGCGGCGATCAACCAGAACACGCCGGTGATCAGCGCGGCAAGTGCGAGCACGGCTGGCATGTTCTGCACACCCACTACAGCGCCAGCCAACGCCGCTGCGCCCACAGCCTTCATGGGTTGCACGGGGAATGGAACGCCAAAGCGCCATCCGACGACGATCATGCTTAGCCCAAATGCCAGAAATATCGAGGTAGGGTGCACGCCCGTCACCACAATGAAGCCGACGATAAAGGGCAGCAAGGTACCCAGATCGCCCAGCGCGCCGCCGAGGTCGCCGCGCCAGGTGGCAACCGATAGTCTGTGGGCGGCGGGCAGGACTTCGCTGGTTTCTGGAAACGCTTTCATGCTGGCAATTTTCCATCATCGCCGCCGCTGCGATTAAGCGCGTGCATTTCGCTCTTCCCAGAACGCCGTAGCCGTTGGTGCATGGGTGAGATTGCTGCTAAGAGTGGTGCTGCAGGAATCAAGACGCTAGACAAGTAATACGTCCTGACGCACAACCTTGCCTCAGAGTGCGGACCTGAGCGGGGGCCGCATCTCTGGCAGGTGTCGAAGGCCTGAACAAGCTTTGCACTTCAAGAGTGAGACGACTGAGACGGATGTCTACCCTCGTAATCTATACAGACGTCCTGTCGGCGGGCGATAGACCGCCTGCTGTCCGCCGGTCATTTCAAAGATAGACGGCAGAAATCTAACTCTAAGCGAGATTTAGTTGCCTTATACCGGTCGTTCGCAGATGCCCGCTTCTGGCCCGAAAGCGGACGTTGCTAGGAGCGCAACGATAATTTCTTGGGACTAGGTTTTCGATCGATGAAAGCGCGGTACGCCAAGCTGCTATGTGATCTGCAGTTGCCGATTTCCGCTTCGCACGAGGGGATAATGCTGAGCTGGAAAGAGGATTTACATGAACTCGCCTGAGATTGTCGAAAAGCTGCCAAGTGTCGTCCTCAAATTTTCTGGGCTCGATTACTACCCTAGTGAGTTAATCATCGGTGGGCTTGAGCTCGTAGAGGCCGCACTTCACGACCTCGAAGAAGGCGCCATCACCCAAGCCTTGAAGCAAAACGGAGGTGAAGAGTTTATTTACGCTGCGAGAGCTGAGTTAGATAAGGTACGCAGGCGGCACTTACAGATCTATGCCGCTCGCGACGGATGCATCGAGCACTGGGCTATTATGGGCGCAACATCTTTGTGGGTGCTGCAGTTGACGATCGGCGAGTCGATGAAAGAGGCTTATAAGAAGTCACCTATCCATCAGCAACTGAGCGCCTTTTTCTCAAGAGACGTACGCGAGTTGGCTGACGATCTCTCCTCGCATTTAACGAAGAATCTGCGATCAGCGAAGCGGAACACGGCGTTCGTCGTGGCTTTGTCTCGGGTTCGTTTAAGCGTTCATGTCCACGACCGTGAACCGAGAGTAGTCATGGTGTCACTTGCTGCCACAAGTGAGTATGAATCTATCCCACTCAGCATCCTGAGGCCTAGGCGGGGCTGATTTGGGATAGCAACTATTGACTGGGGGTCGCCCACGCGAATGTCTGCCTTCAGCCAGAAGGAGCCGCCCCAGTCACGTGCAGCTAAGATCCCTGCGGCGAGACGCTCTACCGAATAAGAGGGCTGGCGATGGCGATGAAAATGAAGGCGGAGGATGTTGTTGAGAGTGGCGAGATCGCTTTCGCGGAAATGCGGCGCCTCGGTTTCGACGCGGGCTATGATTCGGTGTTTAGCGATGGCAATGGGGTGGAACTCGATTGGTGCGAACCCTGCTTCCGGGACACCTTAGGCGCCTGGCTTCAAGTAAGGACGCCTGCCGATACACCTTTGGCAAAAATGCTTGAAGCATTCAAGCCCGAAGTTCACGGAGATGAGTTACCTCCGGTAAAGAAGTGAGGCCGGCCGGAGAGGGCCGGTGACGCTGCGTGGGTGGCGGATTGGGCGGGAAGCAGGACTTGGTTAAACAAGCGACGCTGCTTGCCAGGGTGGGCTCGGAGGCAATGCAAATTTGACGTAATCTCAAATTGTTGCGACTCTATGGCGGCTTCTTCTTTCCTCCTCGACGCGGGCGCCGACGCGCTGCCTTTCCAGACTTCAGTTTTTTTCTATCGCGCCAAAGCAGATAGACGAGTATCACAAGCATCACCAGGGCGGATACTGCGCCGGCTACCAGTGCGATCGTCAGCCCTTCGTGAGATGCATTCGGCAAATTCCTTAATCCGTGTGGCATCAGAACACCGCATTGGCTTCGCCAGCACTTGCACCCTTCGCATTCATTGGCCTTGACTCCATCGATTGGTGCCAGTCACAACAATGGCGCCGCCACTCTTTTTTGCTATGAAATAGCCTTGACGCCCACTCAGACCTTGTCGCGGCTCTAATTCTGTCCTGCAGTTGGTGACGTTGATGTAAACCAAACCTCCGGCAGTCCACGTGGATCCGGGTGTAATTGGCACAACCGCTTTTCTTAGACGATTAAGAAACGAGTAAGAGACAACTGCAAATTTGAGCGTGCTTCTTTCTTCGGGGCCTAAAGCGGGGCGGCAGTCGCGAAATGGCGTTTGGAGAACGTGATCAGCGGAACCGACAGAGAGCACCGTGCCAGGGCGCCAACCCTCGTCCCATTCATACTTGCCTTCATAGGTGGTTTGACAACCGGCGAGGATCAGCAAGGGCATTGCCAAGAGCAATCTACACAACCGTTGGGAAATCGCTTTATTAGTCATGCTCCAATCCCCAAACGAAATGCGCGTCGATTAGCAAACCGTAGTAAGCCTTCAACGCGTTCGTCTGTGCGAGCAACGCACTATTCATCGCAGCGGTGACCTGTCGACGTGCCAGCAACAAAGTCTGCAGATCTCCTTCGCCAAGCGAATACGCGCGTTGCACCAGCTTGGCGTTTTCCCGCATAGCGAGAGCACCCTCATTGGCAATCTGTAAGCTCTCATATGTTCCCCGGGCAGTAACAAACGCGGTGGCAATCTCAGTTTCGAGCTCACGTTTCTTGAGGTCAACGGAAATACGGGCAACCTCCGCAGCCGCCAGAGCCTTGGAACTGCGTGAATCGCGCAAGCCGCCGGGCAGAGGAATACTGATGGTGACGCCAGAAATACGTTCCCGGCCACCCACCTCAGAGGCAGTGAAAACACCGAAGGTCGGATCGGGAACCCGGTCAGCCCGCGCGCGGTCGGCCTGGGCTTGCGCTATCCGCAACTGGGTCTGCACGACCTTGAGCTTGTCGTTTTCGGCAATGATCCGATCACGCCAAAGGGTCTCATCCTCCGCAATCAACATCGGAGAAGGAAGCAGCACGCTTTGGCGGTTAATGCCCGGGAAGCGGGCAGACAGTCGCGCCCAAGCAGCCGATGCCTGCGTCCGGGCATCGTTGTCCATCCGTTTTTGCTCGGCCAACTCCGCGTTGGCGAAGTTGAGGTCGAGTCTGGACGCATCGCCAGCACGGGTACGTTTGTCGACTGCCTTCAGATTTTCCTGGACGGCCACAAGATTTGAAACTGCCAACTCGCGACCGCGCTCTGCAGCAAGCCAATCTAGCCAAAGTGTTACCAGCTCACGTGCAGATTCATGCAATGCTTCACCATACTGTGCTTCGGACTCGTCGATGGTGGCTTTACCAATGTTGCGGTCAGCTGAACCCTTGCTCGGAAGTCGGATTGTCCGCTCAATACCGACGTTCCACTCGCGGTAACGTGGCCCGGTGTCAAGAGACCGTCGCTGTCCCAACGCTTTTCCAGTCCATTCGTAGGGTGACTTGTCGAGGATGCTGGCTTCCTGTCTTGCAACTTCCAAACCCGCGCGTGCCGCAGCGACACGCGGGTCTTGTTCCAAAAGCGGCCGGGCGATCTCTGTAGGCAACAACCCTGGGACGTTCGGTGGTTGAAGTGCGTAGGCAGAACCAACCCCCATGATCAGGGATGCCAGGAGCGGTCGAATTTTCATGCTATTTCTCCCGCCTCAATGACTGGCGTTATCCAATAGCGCAGGCCAGCTCCAGAAAACTGCTCCTGGATATCGCTCAACAGGGCTTGCCGGTCGGCTTCAGAAATAACGACTTGCACTTGGGTTGCAAAGGCGCGGCCGAGCACTTGCTCAGTCTGGTTCAGGCCACCGAAAGCCAGGCCATGAGCGGCGGTCGGAGCACTTGTAAATACAGTCGCGGTGGGTGATAAAAGGAGCAGGTCGAGCAGTTTTTCTTCAACGGCTGGCGGGCAAAGGATGGTCAAGCAAAGTTCAGACATTGGAAACCTTTCGTTTCGGAAACGCAAAGCGCAGATAAAGGATGGGCAACAACATCAAGGTCAAGGCCGTAGCCGTGATCAATCCGCCGATTACGACGATGGCCAGCGGGCGTTGGATTTCGGACCCTGGGCCGGTTGCGAATAGCAAAGGGATCAAACCGAAGGCGGTAATGGAGGCCGTCATCAGCACCGGTCGCAGCCGGCGCTTCGCTCCCTGCAAAACGACCTCACTCAGTCTCATGCCCTCGCTTTGCAGCTGATTGAAATAGCTCACCAGGACCACCCCATTGAGGACCGTGATGCCCAGCAAAGCGATGAAGCCCACTGACGCGGGCACCGACAGGTATTCGCCGGTTACCAATAAAGCAACGATTCCACCCACCAGCGCAAACGGGATGATGCTCAAAATGAGCAGGGCTTGGCGCACGGATCGGAAGGTTGAAAACAGCAACACAAAAATCAATCCGAGCGCGACCGGCACAACAACAGTAAGCCTAGCCGCCGCGCGCTGCTGATTCTCAAACTGGCCGCCCCAACTGACTCGGTAGCCCGTGTCCAGCGGCACTTTCTGGGTCACCAGCGTCCTCGCCTCTTCCACAAAACCCACCAGGTCCCGGCCGGCTACGTTGGCTATGACCACGCTGTAACGGCTTCCCATTTCCCGGTCAATCTTGACCGGACCGGCCGCGCGTTCAAGTTTTGCGACGCTGGTCAAGGGGACCGTATTGCCATCCTTGGTCGTGATACGCATGGCACCGAAATCGGCGGGCGACATCCGGACACTTTCAGCACCACGTAAAACAATGGGCGTGCGGCGGTTACCCTCAATGACAACGCCCGCTCGCTGACCTTCAATTTGCGTACGCAGGGCATCCTGGATTTCCTCGACGCTCAAGCCCAGCCGTCCAGCCTGCAACCGATCTACCGCTACCCGGAGGTACTGCACACCGTCGTTCTGGACCGTGTACACGTCCTGGTTCCCGGAAACGGTCTTGAGAAGAGTCTCTACCTGGCTCGCATACTGGTTTAGCTTGTCCAGGTCGGGGCCAAAAATTTTGACTGCCAGGTCGCCACGCACACCTATGATCATTTCCGATACGCGCATTTCGATGGGTTGCGTGAAGCTGTATTCGATACCAGGCATGGGATCGAGCACCTTGCGCACTTCGTCCATCAGCGCTTCCTTGGATTTCATGCGCCACTCGCCTTGCGGCTTCAACAACAGATAGGTGTCGGTCTGGTTCAGTCCCATCGGATCGAGGCCGATTTCATCGGAACCGGCACGGGCGACGATGCCATGCACTTCCGGGATGGCTTGCATGATGGCGCGATG
>JAUXPP010000064.1 GCA_030683705.1 Polaromonas sp.
GTGGCCATGATCCCGAACTGCGCCGCCACGCGCCACGCCCACTTCGTGATGGACGGCAGCGGCCCGGTGTACCTCGACCCGCCCTCGCTGGACCTGTGGCCCAAAGTCGAGTGGGCGCCCGACTACCAGAAGAGCAAAAAGGTCGACCTCAACACCCTGACCAAGGCCGAGGTTGCGAGCTGGAAACCCGGCGACACCCTGCTGCTCAGCGGCAAGATGCTGACCGGGCGCGACGCCGCCCACAAACGCATCCAGGGCATGCTGGCCAAAGGTGAAAAGCTGCCCGTGGATTTTGCCAACCGCGTGATTTATTACGTGGGCCCGGTGGACCCGGTGGCCGGCGAGGCCGTCGGCCCGGCCGGCCCGACCCCCGCCACCCGCATGGACGGCTTCACCGAAATGATGCTGGCCGAAACCGGACTGATCGCCATGATAGGCAAGGCCGAACGTGGCCCGGTCGCCATCGAGGCGATCAAGAAACACAAAAGCGCCTACCTGATGGCCGTGGGTGGCGCCGCCTACCTGGTCTCCAAGGCGATCAAACACGCCGAGGTGGTCGGTTTTGCCGACATGGGCATGGAAGCGATCTACGAGTTCGACGTGGTCGACATGCCGGTGACCGTGGCGGTCGACGCCGGCGGTACCAGCGCCCACATCACCGGCCCGGCCGAGTGGCAAAAGAAAATCGCCACCGGCGAGTTCAAGGGCATCGCGGTCGCCGCGGCCTGAGTTTGTGCGCGCAGGGCCCATCGGCGTCTTCGACAGCGGCCTGGGCGGCCTGAGCGTGCTGCAGGCGCTGCGCGCCGAGTTGCCGCAGCAGGACTTCATCTACATCGCCGACAGCGGTCACGCGCCGTATGGTGAGCGTGATGCGGAGCATGTGATCGCGCGTTCACGCGCCCTCACCGCCTGGCTGCTGGGCCAGGGCGTGCAGGCGCTGGTGGTCGCCTGCAACACCGCCACCGCCGCGGCCATCGATGTGTTGCGCGCAGAGCACCCGCATCTGCCCATCATCGGGGTGGAGCCGGCGCTCAAACCGGCCCTCGCGCTCAGCAAAACCGGGCGCATCGGCGTGATGGCGACCCGCGGCACCTTGGGCAGCGCCCGCTTCCAGGCTTTGCTGGCCAGCCTGGCTACCCAGGCCGAGTTTGTGCTCAGGCCCTGCGACGGCCTCGCCGAGGCCATCGAACAGGCCGCTGCCGGGGCCCCAAATGCTCCTGAATTGATAGCTGCCTGCGCACGCCACACGGGTGCCATGGGCCGATTTGGCTTGAAGCCGGGCGAGATCGACACGCTGGTGCTGGGGTGTACCCACTATCCGTTTGCCGGTGAGGTCCTGCGCAGCCTGCTCGGGCCGGACGTGCACTTCGTGGACACCGGCGCGCCAGTCGCGCGCCAGACCCGTGCGCGTTTGCCTGCCGACCTGCCTGGCGGCACGCCGGCGGGACCGGGCCAGCTCAGGCTCTTCAGCACGGGCCAGCCACTGGCCCTGCAAACCGCGGTGCAGCGCTGGCTGGCGCTGGATCTCCCGGCAGCGCAGCTGGCGCTGTGACGCCGTACGCTGACGCTCAGGCCTGCTCGTCCGCCGCCTGGGCGGCCTGGCGTCCGCGTTGCATGTTGACCGGCACCAGCAGCACCAGGCCCACGGCAAACAGCACGGCCGTCGACAGGATGGCGATGCGCTGGTCGCCCCCGGTCATCCAGGTGATGGCGCCGTAACTCAGCGGGCCGATGATGCTGGCCAGCCGGATGGCGAACGTCCACAGGCCGTAAAACTCGGCCAGTTGCCGCCTGGGTGAAAACATGCCGGCCATGGCCCGGCCGGCGGACTGGCTGGACCCCATGCACACACCGGCGATGGCAGCCGCATACCAGAAGCCGCCTTTGGTGGTGGTGACGGCGGCAATCACACAGGTGGCGATCCAGCCGACCAGCGTGATGCCCAGCGCCAGCTTGTGGCCGATGCGGTCCTGGAAGTAGCCGAAAGCGAAAGCCCCGCCGGCGGCGGCAAAGTTCAGGACAAAAATCAGCACCATGGTTTCCTGCGGCTGAAACCCGATCACCTGTTCGGCGTAAATCGCGGCCAGTGCAATCGCCACGGCCACGCCGCCCTGGTAGAACACCGCGCAGGCCAGCAGCCACATGAAGTCCTGGTAGCGCCTGGCCTGGCCAAAGGTCCGGTGCAACTGCGCCAGGGAGGCCTTCAAGCCGCCCTGCCGCAATGCCGCCGGGTTGGGTTGGGCCCTTTCCTTGAGCAGGCGAAAGGTCACCAGCGACGCCAGCCCGTAGATAACGGCGGTGATCAGCATGGTGACGGGAACAAACTGATCGGCCGGGATGCCGCGCGCCTGGGCCCACAAGACATAGCCCAGGCAGATGCCGAGTGCCAGCATGCCGCCGAAATAGCCAAACGCCCAGCCCCAGCCGCTGACCTTGCCCAGGGCGTCGGTGCGGGCCAGTTCCGGCAGGAAGGCGGCCGTCAGTGACTCGCCCCAGGCAAAAAAGGTGTTCGACACAATGATCAGCAGGATCGCAAAGGCCACACTGCTGGGGCCGGCCAGTGCCAATGCGGCGGTGCTCACCACGCAGCCCGACGTCGTGATCATCAGCAGCCGCTTTTTGGCGGCACGCAGGTCGGCATAAGCGCCCAGGCTGGGCATGGTCAGCATGACAATCGCATAGGACACGCTGAGCGCCGCGGTCCAGGCGAACGTGGCCCACTCGGCCTTTTGTGCAATACCGCCCACGAAATAGGCGGCGAACACGGCGGTGATCACCACCGTGGTGTAGCCCGAGTTGGCAAAGTCGTACATGGCCCAGCCGAACACCTCGCGCTTGCGCACGCCGGGATTCAGGGCATCCTGCGAAAAAAGGGCCATGGCACCGCTCCTGGAAATAAAGCGCAGCATAAAGCATGCAGATGTCAGCCGGCGTTGCGTGCAAGACCCTGCGGCTTGCCGGTCTGATCGCTACGCTTTTGATAGCTGCTTACGCACGCCAATATTGGGCGGGAGGCCCAAAAGTCCTTTGCTTCAGTGCGGTAAAAGCTTTTCCGCCCTATCCGTGTTCCAATGAAAAAACGTGCCCGCCGACGGGCGCGCGCAGTTCCGGATTTGCATCTCCTCGCATTCCTCGGCGTGACGCAGTCGCTCCGCGATCTGAAAGCAAGCTGCCCACCTTCGTTTCAGGAGACTCCCCCATGCCCGGCAGCACGCCATCCCCAGCCCCCCACCACCCGCAATCGGATTTTTCAGACCGTTTTGCCTGGCGCACCACGCGCTTTCTGCGTTTCCTGGCGGACACTTTTTTTGCCGGGCGTTACGGCAACCGCGCGGTGGTGCTGGAGACCGTCGCGGCCGTCCCCGGCATGGTCGGCGGCGCGCTGATCCACCTG
This sequence comes from Polaromonas sp., assembly GCA_030683705.1. Taxonomy (GTDB): domain Bacteria; phylum Pseudomonadota; class Gammaproteobacteria; order Burkholderiales; family Burkholderiaceae_C; genus Polaromonas. Next base: position 3,395 of record JAUXPP010000064.1, read on the forward strand.
AAATCGCTGCGCAGCATGAAGGACGACGAGGGCTGGATACGCCAGTTGCTCGACGAGGCCGAAAATGAACGCATGCACCTGATGACTTTTGTGCACATCGCCAAACCCAGCCGGCTGGAGCGCTGGATGGTGATGCTGGCGCAGGGCATCTTCTACAACCTGTTCTTCCTGCTTTACGTGGTGTCGTCCCGCACCGCGCACCGGCTGGTCGGCTACTTCGAGGAAGAAGCGGTCTACAGCTACACCGAGTACCTTGCCGGCATCGACAGCGGGGTCTACGAGAATGTGCCGGCGCCGCAGATCGCCATCGCCTACTGGAAGCTGGCGCCCGATGCGCGCCTGCGCGACGTGATCCTGGTGGTGCGCGACGACGAAGCCGGCCACCGCGACGTCAACCACGCCTTTGCCGACCAGCTCACGGCAGAGGCGCAGGCCGCTTAGCCTAGGGCGTTGCTGCGGGTTCCTTCCAGCCGCCGCCCAGGGTCTTGTACAGGGTGACCTGGTTCTGCAGTTGCAGCAGCCGGGTCTGCACCACCGCCTGGCGCGCCGCAAACACCGAGCGCTGCGCATCCAGCAGGTCGAGCTGGCTGGCGATGCCGTTCTGGTAACGCAGGTCCGACAGCTTGAAGCGCACACCTTCGGCATCGGCCTGCGCCTGTTGCGCGCGCAACTGCTCGCCCAGGGTGGCGCGGCCGGCCAGCGCATCGGCCACCTCGCGAAACGCCGTCTGGATGGCTTTTTCGTACTGCGCCACCGCGATGTCGCGGTTCACATTGGCCGAGTCCAGGCCGGCGCGGTTGCGGCCAGCATCGAACAGGGGCAAAAACAGCTGCGGCGCCAGCGTCCAGCCGTAGCTGCCGCTCTCGAACAGGCCCGACAGGTGGGTGCTGACGCTGCCGGCCGAAGCCGTCAGTGAAATGCGCGGGAAAAACGCGGCGCGCGCGGCGCCGATGTTGGCGTTGGCCGCCAGCAATTGCTGCTCGGCCTGGCGAATGTCGGGCCGCTTGGTCAGCAGGTCCGACGGCAGTCCGGCAGGCACGTCCACCATCAGCGGCGCATCGGCCAGCGCCTGGCCGCGCGGCAAGGCCGCTGCCAGTTCGCCGCTCAGCGGCTGGCCCACCAGCAGGGTCAGCAGGTTCTCGTCCTGCGCGCGCTGGCGCTGCAGCTGCGCGCGGCTGATGCGCGCGGCCTCGGCCAGCGACTCGGCCTGGCGCAGGTCGAGCTCGGAGGTGATGCCGTTGTCAAAACGCAGCCGGCTCAGCTTGAAGGACTCCTCGCGCGTGGCCAGCGTCTGCTCGGTGATGGCCAGCAGCTCTTCGTCGGCCAGCAGGCTCAAATACGTGTTGGCCACCGTCGCAATCAGGCTGATTTGCGTGGTCTTGCGGCCCTCCTCGGTGGCCAGGTACTGCGCCAGCGCGGCGTCCTTGAGGCTGGCGACGCGGCCGAAAAAATCGATCTCGTAGGAGGTCATGGCCAGGCCGGCGGTGTACACGCTGGAGATGCTGCCATTTCCGCTGGCGGCGGGCTGGCGCGTGCCGGTCGCCGAAGCGCCCACCGTCGGGAACTGGTCGGCACGCCGGATCTGGAACTGCGCCCGCGCCTGCTCGATGTTGAGCGCGGCGATGCGCAGGTCGCGGTTGTTGCGCAGCGCTGCATCAATCAGCAGGCGCAGCCTGGTGTCGCTGAAAAAACTCTGCCACTCGATGTCTGCGGCCGACACCGTCCGCACCGCCGCCGACGCGGCCGGGGGCACGCTGGCCAGCGAGGTCGACAGGCGCAGGCCAGGCCAGTCGGTGGCAATCGGCGCAACGGGCCGCTCATAGGTGGGCGCCATCGAGCAGCCGGCCAGCACGGCGGCGGCACCCAGCGACAGCAGGCGGGCCAGCGGGATCTTACGCATGGGGTTTGGCTTCATGGTTGTTTTCTCCGTCGATACCGGCCGCGTGGGCATGCTCGGCATACATCCTCTTCTGGCGTTCGCTGCTCTTGAACAGGCCGCGAACCACCACAAAAAACACCGGCACAAAAATCACCGCCAGCGCGGTACCCGTGACCATGCCGCCTATCACGCCGGTGCCGATGGCGCGCTGGCTGGCCGAGCCGGCGCCGGTGGCGATCGCCAGCGGCAGCACGCCCATCATGAAGGCCAGCGAGGTCATCACGATGGGCCGGAAGCGCATGTGCGCCGCGGCCAGTGCCGATTCGATGGCGCTTTTGCCCTGGGCCTCGAGGTCTTTCGCAAACTCGATGATCAGGATCGCGTTTTTCGCCGACAGCCCGATGATGGTGATCAACCCGACCTGGAAGTACACGTCGTTCGAGTAGGCACGCAGCAGCGTCGCCAGCAGCACGCCCAGCACACCCAGCGGCACCACCAGGATCACCGCCAGCGGGATGCTCCAGCTTTCGTAAAGCGCCGCCAGGCACAGGAACACCGCGAGGATGGCGAAACCGTAGAGGATCAGCGCCTGCGAGCCGGCCAGTTTTTCCTCACGCGACTGGCCGGTCCATTCGAAACCAAAACCTGCCGGCAGTCTGGCTGCGAGGGTTTCCATCTCGGCCATCGCCGCCCCCGAGCTGTAGCCCGGCGCCGCCGAGCCCGAGATGCGCATCGCGGGATAACCGTTGTAGCGTATGGTCTGCTGCGCGCCGGTGACCCAGCGCGTGGACGCAAAGGCCGACAGCGGCACCGGCCGGCCCTGGGCGTTGCTCGCATAAAGCCGCAGCAGGTCGTCCGGCTGCATGCGCGCAGGCGCATCGGCCTGCACCACCACCCGCTGCAGCCGTCCCTGGTTGGGGAAATCGTTCACGTAAGACGAACCCAGCGCGGTGGACAGCGTGGCGTTGATCGCATCAAACGAAACCCCCAGCGCGTTGGCCTTGTCCCGGTCGATGTCGATCTGCAGTTGCGGCCCGTCTTCCAGGCCATCGGGCCGGACCTGCGTCAGCACCGGGCTTTTGCCGGCCATGCCCAGCAACTGGTTGCGGGCCGCCAGCAGCGCGTCATGCCCGGCACCGCCGCGATCCTGCAGGCGGAAGGTGAAACCGCTGGCGGTACCGAGTTCGGGAATCGGCGGCGGGCTCAGCGGGAAGATAAAGGCATCCCGGATGCCCGAGAGCGCGCCGAAAGCACGGCCCGCCAGCCCAGCGGCCGACTGGCCCTGCCCCTCGCGTTCGCCCCAGTCCTTGAGCGTCACAAAGGCGAGCGCCGCATTCTGGCCCTGTCCCGAAAAACTGAAGCCCAGCACGCTGACCATGCTTTGCACTTCGGGTTGCTTGAGCAGGTAGCCCTCCACCTGTTTCATCACCGACAGGGTGCGCTCCTGCGTCGCGCCGGGCGGCAATTGCACGTTGACCAGGATATTGCCCTGGTCCTCGCCGGGAAGGAAAGAGGTCGGCAGGCGCATGTAAACCACCGCCACGGCCGCAATGATCGCGACGTAAATCACGAGGTAACGTGCGGCGCGTTTGAGAATGCGGGCGACCACGCTTTCGTAGCCCTTGGCGGTTCGCGAGAAAGCGCGGTTGAACCAGCCGAAGAAGCCGCGCTTTTCATGATGGTGGCCGGCCTCGACCGGCTTGAGCAGCGTCGCGCACAGGGCCGGCGTGAGCGACAGCGCCAGAAAGGCCGAGAAGCCGATCGAAGCCACCATCACCGCCGAGAACTGGCGGTAGATGTTGCCGGTGGATCCGGTAAAAAAGGCCAGCGGCACAAACACCGAGATCAGTACCACGGTCACGCCGACGATGGCGCCCGAGATCTGCTTCATGGCCTTGCGCGTGGCTTCCAGCGGGGACAGGCCCTCTTCGCTCATGATGCGCTCGACGTTCTCGACCACCACGATCGCATCATCGACCACGATACCGATCACCAGCACCATGCCGAACATGGTCAGCACGTTGATCGAAAAGCCGAGGGCCAACAGGGTGCCGAAGGTCCCCAGCAGGGCGATCGGCACCACGATGGTGGGGATCACGGTGTAGCGCCAGTTCTGCAGGAACAGGAACATCACCAGGAACACCAGTGCGACCGCTTCCAGCAGCGTCACGGCCACCTGCGAGATCGAGATCTGCACAAAACGCGAGCTGTCGTAGGGAATGCTCCAGCTCACGCCCTGCGGGAAATAGCGCTCCAGCTCGGCCATCTTCTGGCGTACCGCCTTCGCCGAGGCCAGGGCATTGCCGCTGGGCGACAGCTGGACACCAATACCCACGGCGGGCTGTCCGTTCAGCCGTGCCGAGGTCGCATAAGCCTGGCCACCGAGTTCGAGGCGGGCCACGTCCTTGAGCCGCACCGTCGAGCCGTCGGTGTTGGCACGCAGCACGATGTTGCCGAACTGCTCGACGTTGGCCAGCTGGCCGTTGACCACCACGGTGGCGGAAATTCCCTGGCCGCCGATATTCGGCAGGTCGCCGATGGTGCCGGAAGCGACCTGCGCGTTCTGGGCGCGGATCGCGCTGGTGACGTCGGACGAGGACAGGTTGAAGCCCGCCAGCTTGGCCGGGTCTATCCAGACCCGCATGGCGCGCTCGGAGCCGAACAGCTGGGCCTGGCCGATACCGGGCAGGCGCTGCAGTTCGGGCACCACCGTGCGCGATGCGTAGTCACCCAGCCCGATGGGATCAATCGCCGGGTTGCTCGACGACAGCATGGTGAACAGCAGGAAGTTCGAGCGCGACTTGTCCACGCGCACGCCCTGCTGCGTCACGGCCTGCGGCAGGCGCGGGGTGGCGCGCGACAGGCGGTTCTGCACATCGACCTGCGCCAGATCCGCGTTGGTGCCCGGCTGGAAACTCACGGTGATGGTGCCGGTGCCGTTGGCCTGCGCCACCGACTCCATGTAGATCAGGCCGGGCGAGCCGTTCATCTCGCGCTCGATCACGGACAACACGCTGTCTTCCAGCGTCTGGGCCGAGGCACCCGGGTAGGCGACGCTGATGACGATGGCGGGCGGTGCCACCGGCGGGTACTGCGAAATCGGCAGCTGCGTGATGGCCACACCGCCCATCACGCTGATGAACAGCGCGATCACCCAGGCAAAGATGGGCCTGTCGATAAAAAACCTGGCCATGCGGCGGCCTCCTTATTTCGCGGCTGCCGAAGCAGCAGCGGCTGGCGCAGAAGCAGAAGCTGCGGGGGCCGGAGCCGTCCCTGCCGGCTGCCACGGCACCGGTTTCACGGTGGCGCCGGGTTGCAGTTTCTGGAAGCCGTCGACCATGACCTTCTCGCCGGTCTTCAGGCCGTCCAGCACCACCCACTGGTTGCCCTTGGCAGAACCGATCTTGATGGTGCGCGGGCTGACCTTGCCGTCCTCACCCACCACCATCACTGTGTCGCCCTGGGCGCTGCGGGTGACGGCCTGCTGCGGCAGGGTGATGGCATTGGTGGCTTGCGCCTGCTCCAGCCGCACACGCACGTACAGGCCGGGCAACAGGTTGCCGGTGGGGTTGGGCACCTCGGCGCGCAGGGTGATCTGGCCGGTGGTGGCATCGACCGTGAGGTCTGAAAACAGCAGGCGGCCGGTCTTGTCGTATTCAGTACCGTCTTCCAGAACGATGCGCACGCTGGCGGCCTGGCCGCTTCCGGCACGCTTGAACTGGCCGCTTTCCAGACCGCTGCGCAACTTCATGACTTCCGACGCGGACTGGGTGAAGTTCACATACATGGGGTTGATCTGCTGGATCACGGCGAGTTGGGTGGCTTCGCCCTGGCCCACCAGCGCGCCTTCGGTGACCAGCGCGCGGCCGATACGTCCCGAGATCGGCGCCGTCACCGCGGCATAACCGAGGTTGATGCTGGCTGTCTGCACATTGGCACGGCCCACCGCGACATCGGCCTCGGCCTGTTTCTGCGCCGCCACCGCATTGGCATATTCCTGCTTGCTGATTGCATTGGCTGCCACCAGCGGCTTGTAGCGTTCGGCCAGCGCGCTCGCCTGGGCCAGGTTGGCCTCGGCACGCGCCTGGCCGGCCTTGGCGCTGGCCACCTGGGCTGCGTAAGGTGCGGAATCGATGGTGAACAGCGGCTGGCCGGCCTTGACGTCGCTGCCTTCGCGAAACAGGCGCTTCTGCAGGATGCCGGCAGCGCGCGCGCGAACCTGCGCGACGCGTGAGGCTTCGAGCCGGCCCGGCAACTCCGTCACCAGCCCCACATCGCCCTGGCTGACCGTCACCACACCGACTTCGGCGGGCGGCGGCGCCGCGCCGGCACCGGGACCACTGCCGTTACCGCCCTTGCCACACGCCACGAGGCTCAGGCCCAGCGCGGCTGCCAGCACGATTTTCTGCACGCGGCCATGTCCCAGCGCTTGTTGAGTGGATGAATAAGGCTTGATCAGGCTCAACGTCGGCATGCTGCTTCCTTGAAGAATGGCGGGTGCAGGAATGAGAAAAAAAGGAATGGAAAGCTGTTCAGCGAGGAACTCTTGCCCAAAACCAAGGGTTTTCACGAGGATCGAATTTTACATACATTTATGAATGTATATTCGGGATCCTTACAAAATTAAATCACAGGACAAGAATTTTGGCTCGCCGCACCAAGGAAGACGCCCTGGCCACCCGCCACAGCCTGCTGGATGCAGCCGAGTTGTTGTTTCAGGCTCAAGGGGTGTCACGGACCTCGCTCAACGACATCGCCCGGCAGGCCGGCACCAGCCGGGGCGCGATTTACTGGCATTTCAAGGACAAGGCCGACCTGTTCAACGCGATGATGGAGCGTGTCACGCTGCCGCTGGAACAATCCCTCGAGGATGTCGGCGATGACAGCGGTATCGATCCGCTGACCCAGCTTTGCCTTGGCGTGCGCGGTGCGCTGGTGCGGATTGCTAGCGATCCACAGACACGGCGCGTGCTGGAATTGGCCACCCAGAAGGTTGAATACGTCGATGAGCTTCAGGCAGTGCGCGCGCGCCACCTTGCCGTACGCAGCAATTTCCTGTCCAGGGTGCAGCATGGCCTCGGCGCCGCGGCCCGGCACCGGTCCATCACACTGGCGGCGCCGGTCGCCACCTGCGCCGAAGGCCTGCATGCCATCATCGACGGCCTGATCCAGAACTGGCTGCTCGACAGCGACGCCTTCGACCTGGTCGCCGTGGGTCAGGACGTGATGGACATCTACCTGGCCGGGCTGGGCCTGAAGCCGGAAAAATAAGGCCGGCAGGCTCGCCGGCACCGGGATCAGTGCAGATGACGCGGCTTGCGCCCGCCGCCCCCATGGCCGGAACCGCCTTGCGGTCCGCCCATGCCACGGGGCGGCCGGCCGAGCTGCATGGAGTTGACCAGGGTTTCAAAGCGCTGCTCGAACAGCTTGTCCACCGCCGCGACAACGTCGCCGAGTTCGGTGGCGTCGAAATGCCGCTCCATCAGGCCAATCATGTCCTGCACCAGCAGGTCGCGCTGGACCTGCATGATGGCTGCCGGCGTGGGGCCGACAAAATACATCGCAAAGTCGTCCCGGGCTTCCGCACCGTCACGCTCTTCGTCTTCATCGAAGTCGGCATCGTAAAAAGTCACTTCAATCGGCGCGCCACTGACGGCCATCTCGTTGAGGGCCATGCAGACTTCATCGAGCACCTGCCGGAAGTCCTCGTCACCCGCAACCGTCCAGCACAGCTGCAACAGGTGCTGCTGCGCGTCGAAACGTATGCCGGGCTCCTCCTCGTACACGCTGGCCGCGCCGTCCGCCAGCGACTTGGCGCCGGCATAGGCCCACAGCGGCTTGAGCGCGTCCTGCAACTGCCCGAAGCCGACATCGTCGCGCAGGGGCACGTCGCCGTGCACGTGGATTTCAAAGGGAGGGGTGTTGTAGCGGGCCATGGAATCTATCTTAACCAGTTGGCGCCACGGGGTGACCGTGGCGTCGATGACATGTTCGCACATGCGGAAGAAACCCTGCCGGGCCAGATTCCAGGCCGAGCCGAGCGGATGAGGACGCGAAAAAACAGCAGGTTCGAAACTGAATGAAACCTTACCCGCCAGGGTATCCCGATGCTACAGTCCCACAATGAAGATCCTCCTGGCAACGCTGTTGTTTGCGTCAACAGCCCACGCTGCCTGCATTGAAAAGCCCGCACCTTTTGTTGACTGGAGAGGCTGCGCCCGCGCGGACGGAGAGGATCTCAATGCAGTGAACCTCCAGCAGGCTTTGCTGACCGGGGCCTCCATGCGTTTTGCCAGGCTTCCCGAGGCCAACCTGCTCAAGGCCGACCTCACAAAGGCCAATCTGTTGATGGCGGACTTCACCGACGCCAACATGATCGGCGTGATCCTCAACGACGCCGTCCTGTACGGGGCAAACTTCAAGGGCGCCAACCTGACCGGCGCTTCATTTGTCAGAGCCAACATCATGGGCGCGAATATGGAAGGTGCGCGACTGAGCGGCGCAACCTGGACTGACGGGAGAAAGGTGTGCGCCCTCGGTTCAATCGGGGTGTGCCAGTAGTCAGGGTTCGCCGGATCTCATGCCGGTCATGATGGTCGCCACCATGAACAGCAACACGCCGATGACCGTCACGGCCGCCCCCCAGAATCCGGCGAAGGCGATGTGAAGGGTCAGTCCCAGCACGAACATCAGTGCGCCGCCAATCTGTGCAGCGAGCAAATGTGACATAAAAACTGTCTCCTCATTGTCGATCTCGAGCCACGGAGACCCCGAACCGGTAAAAAATCCCGCCCATTTCGAACGGGGATTCAGGGATGCAAGCAGCGGGCATCAGCCTGGAGCTCTCACGAGCTGCGCCGACCACCTGCTGCCGTCTGCGGGTCCTTCTGCGGGACGCCATGCAGCCTCCACCTGAAGAATAAAAGCCTGATCATGGTGCCCGGGACCGGAATCGAACCGGTACGCCCCTTATGCAGGAAAGCGGCGGATTTTAAGTCCGATGTGTCTACCAATTTCACCACCCGGGCAGGGTTTGCCATTGTGAAACAAAAAGGCCCCGTCACATCGACTGACGAGGCCCGGTTGACCAGAATTCAATACGCATGATCTGGAGGCGCGGGGCGGAGTCGAACCGCCCTGGATGGATTTGCAATCCACTGCATAACCGCTTTGCTACCGCGCCCTGTCGTGTCTTCCATGCATGCCACAGCGTGACCACCGTCGCACCAAAGAAAAAGGACAGCATTTTAACGTGCTGCCCTTTTGAATTGGAGCGGGAGAAGAGTCTCGAACTCTCGACCTCAACCTTGGCAAGGTTGCGCTCTACCAACTGAGCTACTCCCGCGATTACAGCCTCAAATTATAGCGTATTTTTTTGCGCGTTTGAAGATAGTCTGAAAATTAGCGCGATCAATGCTTGACGCTGCCGGCCACTTCAGCGGCCGGGGCCGGGGCGGCAGCGGCCGCCACCGCCGGATCCTCCTCAGGCAAAGGCACCGGCTGGTGCACCAGTGCAATCTGCAGCACCTGGTCAATCCATTTGACCGGCACGATTTCCAGGCCGTTTTTCACGTTCTCGGGAATCTCCTGCAGGTCCTTGGCGTTCTCTTCGGGAATGATCACGGTCTTGATGCCGCCGCGCAAAGCGGCCAGCAGCTTTTCCTTCAGTCCGCCGATGGCCGTGACCTCACCACGCAGGGTGATCTCGCCGGTCATGGCGACATCGCCGCGCACCGGGATGCCGGTGATCGCCGATACAAAGGCCGTGGTCATGGCGGCACCGGCGCTCGGGCCGTCCTTGGGTGTGGCGCCATCGGGCACGTGGATATGGATGTCGCGCTTCTCGAACATCTCGTCCTTGATGCCCAGCACCCGGGCGCGGCTGCGCACCACCGTGCGTGCGGCCTCTACCGACTCCTTCATCACGTCGCCGAGCGAGCCGGTGCGGGTGATCACACCCTTGCCCGGCATCATGGCGGCCTCGATGGTCAGCAGGTCGCCACCGACCTCGGTCCAGGCCAGGCCAACCACCTGGCCGACCTGGTTGTGGTTCTCGGCGCGGCCATAGTCGAACTTGCGCACGCCCAGGTAATCGTTGAGGTTGTCCGCGGTCACGATGACCTTGGGCTCCATTTTCTTGAGCTGGATGCCCTTGACCACCTTGCGGCAGATCTTGGAGAGTTCACGCTCCAGCGAGCGCACACCGGCTTCACGCGTGTAATAACGCACGATGTCGCGCACCGCCTGCTCCTGGATCTCGAGCTCGCCGTCCTTCACCCCATTGTTCTTGAGCTGTTTGGGCAGCAGGTAACGCATGGCGATGCTGGTTTTTTCGTCCTCGGTATACCCCGACAGGCGAATCACTTCCATGCGGTCCAGCAAGGCTGGCGGGATGTTCATGGAATTGGAAGTCGCCACAAACATCACGTCGCTCAGGTCGAAATCGACTTCGACGTAGTGGTCGCCAAAGGTGTGGTTCTGTTCCGGATCCAGCACCTCGAGCAGGGCGCTGGAAGGATCGCCGCGGAAGTCCGTGCCCAGCTTGTCGATCTCGTCGAGCAGGAACAGCGGGTTGCGCGTGCCGGCCTTGGTCAGGCTCTGCAGCACCTTGCCCGGCAGCGCTCCGATATAGGTCCGGCGGTGGCCGCGGATCTCGGCCTCGTCGCGCATGCCGCCCAGCGCCATGCGCACATACTTGCGCCCCGTCGCCTTGGCAATCGACTGTCCCAGCGAGGTCTTGCCGACGCCGGGAGGGCCGACCAGGCACAGGATGGGCGCCTTGAGCTTGTCCACACGCTGCTGCACCGCGAGGTATTCCACGATGCGGTCCTTGACCTTTTCCAGCCCATAGTGGTCTTCGTCGAGCACGGCTTCGGCGTTGGCCAGGTCATGCTTGATCTTGGTCTTCTTGCTCCACGGCAAGCCGGTCAGCACATCGATGTAGGTACGCACCACCGTGGCTTCTGCCGACATCGGCGACATCAGCTTGAGCTTCTTCAGTTCGCTTTCGGCCTTCTTGCGGGCCTCCTGCGGCATCTTGGCGGTCTTGATTTTTTTCTCGATCTCCTCGATGTCGGCACCCTCTTCGCCTTCACCGAGTTCCTTCTGGATCGCCTTGACCTGCTCGTTCAGGTAGAAGTCGCGCTGGTTCTTTTCCATCTGGCGCTTGACGCGGCCGCGGATTTTCTTGTCGACGTTGAGGATGTCGACCTCGCGCTCGAGCTGCTCGTAGAGGTTTTCGAGGCGCGCCTTGACGGCGTCCAGGTCCAGGATGACCTGCTTGGCATCCAGCTTGAGCGGAAGGTGCGCGGCGATGGTGTCTGCCAGGCGCCCCGCATCGTCGATGCTGGAGATCGAGGTCAGGATTTCGGGCGGGATTTTCTTGTTCAGCTTGACGTAATGGTCGAACTGCTGCATCACCGCGCGGCGCAGCGCCTCGATCTCGCTGGTCTTGTCGCCGGGCAGCGAGACTTCCGGCTCGACCGGGGTCACATTGGCGCTGAAATTCAGCTAGCCTTCCTCGATCTTGTTGACCTTGGCGCGCTGCTGGCCCTCGACCAGCACCTTGACCGTGCCGTCGGGCAGCTTGAGCATCTGCAGGATGGTCGCCACACAACCGACCTCGAACATGTCTTCGACCGACGGTTCGTCCTTGGCTGCGGTTTTCTGGGCCACCAGCATGATGCGGCGTTCGGCTTCCATGGCCGACTCGAGCGCCGTGATGCTTTTGGGCCGGCCCACAAACAGCGGTATCACCATGTGGGGAAACACCACCACATCGCGAAGCGGAAGCAGCGGCAGATCGATCGGGCTGGAGGGCAGTGTGGTTTGTGCGGACATATGACCTTAAAGGTAAGCCTTGAACGAAAGCCCTGGCATCGTGACGGGTATCAGGCTTTCATGTTCGGCAACAACAATAACCTCGAACGTGGGGGACGCTGGCCGGTTTTCAAGCCGGCCAGCTGCGGCATCAGGCCTGTTTGGCAGACTCACGGTAAACCAGCAGCGGCGGCTTGTTTTCCTCAATGGTCGATTCATCGACCACCACTTTTTCGACATTGCTGGTGTTGGGCAGGTCAAACATGGTGTCGATCAGCGACTGCTCGAGGATGGACCGCAGGCCCCGCGCACCGGTCTTGCGGGCCAGTGCCTTGCGGGCAATCGCCTTGAGCGCGGACGGGCGAATCTCGAGATCCACCCCTTCCATGGACAGGAGCTTGCTGAACTGCTTGACCACCGCGTTTTTCGGCTCGGTCAGGATCTGCACCAGCGCGTCTTCCGTCAGTTCGGCCAGGGTCGCAACCACCGGCATGCGGCCCACCAGTTCGGGAATCAGGCCGAACTTGATCAGGTCTTCCGGCTCCACATCCTTGAAGGACTCGGTCAGGCTGCGCGCCTTCTTGCTCTTGACGGCGGCGCCGAAGCCTATGCCCGAGGCCTCGGTTCGGTTTTCAATGACTTTTTCCAGCCCCGAGAACGCCCCGCCGCAGATGAACAGGATGTTGGTGGTGTCCACCTGCAGGAAATCCTGGTTCGGGTGTTTGCGGCCGCCCTGCGGCGGCACCGACGCCATGGTGCCCTCGATCAGCTTGAGCAGCGCCTGTTGCACGCCCTCGCCCGACACGTCACGGGTGATCGACGGGTTGTCGGACTTGCGCGAAATCTTGTCGATTTCGTCGATGTACACAATGCCCTGCTGCGCGCGCTCGACTTCGTAGTTGCAGCTTTGCAGCAGCTTCTGGATGATGTTCTCGACGTCTTCACCGACGTAGCCGGCTTCGGTCAGCGTGGTGGCGTCGGCCATCACGAACGGCACGTTGAGCGTGCGCGCCAGGGTCTGGGCCAGCAGGGTCTTGCCGGAACCGGTCGGACCGATCAGCAGGATGTTGCTCTTGGTCAGCTCGACCTCGTCCTTTTTGGCCTTGTCCTTGTGACGCAGGCGTTTGTAATGGTTGTACACCGCCACGGCCAGCGTGCGCTTGGCCGGTTCCTGGCCGATCACATAACCGTCCAGCGTTGTCTTGATTTCCAGCGGCGTCGGCAGGTCACCGCGCGTTTCGCGCACATCTTCCCCGGCGGGCAGCTCATCACGGATGATTTCGTTGCACAAATCGATGCATTCATCACAGATGAAGACCGACGGCCCGGCGATCAGCTTTTTGACTTCATGCTGGCTTTTGCCGCAGAAGGAGCAATACAGGGTCTTTTCGCTGGAAGAGCCTTTTTTCTCGGCCATTGATGGAGTGCCTTTGTGGGTCCCCGAAAGGGGCTTTGTCTAATGATAACCAAATAAATTCAGCCCCCACGCTTCGCTGCCCCTCGAGAGGGCGCTTTTTATCTTGGGGCGGCCCGGCGATAAAAAAACGGCGTTTCCTGTTACAGAAAACGCCGTTGCCGTATCGCAACTGACCGGTTTTTACGCCTGAAACTCAGGGGCGCTTGCTGATGACCTCGTCCACCACACCATAGGCCTTGGCCTCGTCGGCAAACATGAAGTAATCGCGTTCGGTATCACGCTCGATTTTTTCCACCGTCTGGCCGGTATTGTTGGCCAGGATGCGGTTGAGCTGTTCGCGCGTCTTGAGGATGTCGCGGGCATGGATTTCGATGTCCGTGGCCTGGCCCTGGGCGCCGCCCGAGGGCTGGTGAATCATCACACGCGAGTTGGGCAGCGAAAAGCGTTTGCCCTTGGTGCCGGCAGCCAGCAGGAACGCGCCCATGCTGGCAGCCATGCCGGTGCACAGCGTGGACACATCCGGCTTGATGAACTGCATGGTGTCGTAAATCGCCATGCCGGCGGTCACCGAGCCGCCCGGGGAGTTGATGTAAAAGGAGATGTCCTTGTCGGGGTTCTCGCTCTCGAGGAAAAGCAGCTGCGCCACCACCAGGTTGGCGGTCTGGTCGTTGACCGGGCCCACCAGGAAAATCACGCGTTCTTTCAAAAGGCGCGAATAGATGTCATACGACCGCTCACCGCGGCCGGACTGCTCGATCACCATCGGCACCATGCCGAGGCCCTGAATTTCCTGTGCGCTGCTGTAAATCATGTGTTCTCCGATTTGTGGGGCTACTTTACCCAAAATAAATGGGGCTTGAAGCCGTAGCCGCAAGCCCCTGTTCCGAAAATTTGACCCCCGCCTGCGCGCCGGCCAGCCGGAAGATTTAGTTCTGCGCCATCAACTCGTCGAAGGCCACGGCTTTTTCCACCACTTTGGCCTTGCCCATGACAAAGTCGGTGACGTTGTTTTCGATCACCACGGACTCGACTTCGGCCATGCGTTTTTCGTCGCCGAAATACCAGCGCACCACGTCTTCAGGCTTCTCGTAGCTGGAAGCCAGTTCCTGCACGTGGGCCTTGACCTGCTCGGTGGTGGGGAACAGGTTGTGGGTGCGGGTCAGTTCTGCCACGACCAGGCCCAGGCGGACGCGTTTTTCGGCTTGCGGGCGGAAGATGTCGTCAGGAATCGGCGCCTTGTCGGCGTCCTTGATGCCGCGTTGCTTGAGGTCGGCGCGAGCGCCTTCCACCATGCGTTCCAGTTCGGCCTGGACAATCGCCTGCGGCACGTCGAGTTCGGCATGGGCCACCAGGGCGTCCATCACCGCGTTCTTGTTGCGGGCGAGCAGGCGGAACTTGACTTCACGCTCCAGGTTTTTCTTGATATCGGCGCGCAGGCCTTCCACCGTGGCGTCGGCGATGCCGAGCGACTTGGCCAGGGCCTCGTTGACTTCGGGCAGGTGCGCAGCCTCGATTTTCTTGACGGTGACCAGGAAGTCGGCCTGTTTGCCTGCGACGTCCTTGCCATGGTAATCGGCGGGAAAGCTCAGCGGGAAGGTCTTGCTTTCACCGCTTTTCATGCCACGCACGGCGTCCTCGAACTCCTTGAGCATCTGGCCTTCGCCGACCAGGAACTGGAAGTCTTCGGCCTTGCCGCCGGCAAAGGTTTCGCCGTCGATCTTGCCTTCGAAGTCGATAGTGGCGCGGTCGCCGTCCTGCGCAGCGGCGTCCATGGCGCGCTGGGCAAAGGTACGGCGCTGCTTGCGCAGGATGTCCAGGGTCTTGTCGATGGCTTCATCGCTGACTTCAGAAGTCAGTTTTTCGACTTCGGCATTGGCCAGGTCACCGATCTTGACTTCGGGGTACACCTCGAAGACCGCATCAAAAGCCAGCTCGCCCTCGGGCGCGCCTTCCTTTTCGCTGATGCGCGGCTGGCCGGCCACACGCAGCTTGGCTTCGTTGGCGGCCTGGGAGAAGGCTTCGCCGACCTTGTCGTTCATGACTTCGTAATGCACCGAGTAGCCGTAACGCTGGGCCACCACATTCATCGGGACCTTGCCCGGACGGAAACCGTCCATCTTGACGGTGCGGGCCATGCGCTTCAGGCGTGAGTCAACTTCAGACTGGATGGCACTGACCGGCAGGGTCAGGGTCATCTTGCGTTCCAGCTTTTCAAGGGTTTCAACAGTCACGGCCATGATCTACTCCTAATATCGAGGATGTGTAAAAGACGCCTGCCTGCGGCGGCAGGGCCCCGCGGCAAACGTCCTGAAAAATCTCACTGGTGGTGCGCGGGGGGGGACTCGAACCCCCACATCCTTGCGGACGTCAGGACCTAAACCTGGTGCGTCTACCAATTTCGCCACCCGCGCGCCGGAAACAAAAACGGGAATCCTCAGCTTTCAGCCTACGGACCCCCGCCTGAAATCGGTCAACTTTCTATTTTAGCCTGTATCGGCGCTGTCGCCGCCTGCCGGTTAACCCGGCCCCGGTTTACGCCGGCACGACGCCGGGTGTTTCGCGTTTGACCCTGAACCATGCCGCGTACATGGCCGGCAGCGCCAGCAAGGTCAGCACGGTGGCCACAATCAGGCCGCCCATGATGGCGACCGCCATCGGGCCCCAGAACACGCTGCGCGACAGCGGGATCATGGCCAGCACGGCAGCAGCGGCCGTCAGCACGATGGGGCGCAGGCGCCGCACGGCCGACTCGACAATCGCGTCCCAGGCCGGGACACCGGCCGCGCGGTCCTGCTCGATCTGGTCGATCAGGATCACCGAGTTGCGCTGGATCATACCCATCAGGGCGATCACGCCGAGCAGCGCCACAAAGCCGAAAGGCCGGCCGAGCAGCAGCAAGGCCCCGGCCACGCCGGCAATACCCAGCGGCCCGGTCAGGAACACCAGCATGGCGCGGCTGAAACTGTGCAGTTGCAGCATCAGCAGGGTAAAGGTCAGGAACAGCATGATGGGCACGCCGGCCACAATGGAACTGGAACCCTTGCTGCTTTCCTCCACCGCGCCCGCCACTTCGATGCGGTAGCCACTCATGCCGTTTTGCTGCCATTTGGCTTCGATGGCTTTCAGGCCCGGCAGCAATTCGGCGGTCACGGTTGCACCCTGCAGGCCCTCGACGATGTCGCCCTGCACCGTGATCGCGTAGTCGCGGTTCTCGCGCCACATCACGCCCGGCTCCCAGGTGAACACCGGCTTGGCGATCTGCGTCAGCGGGATCGACTTGCCCGAGGCCGTCGGCAGGTAGGCGTTGGCGATGTCGGTGATGGCGTTGCGCTCGTCCAGCGGCTGGCGCAGCACGATGTCGATGAGTTTGTCGCCCTCGCGGAACTGGCCCACGGTGCTGCCGGCCAGGATGGTTCTGGACGCCTGGGCAATCGACTGGCTGGTCACACCCAGGGCACGCGCCTTGGACTGGTCGACTTCCAGGCGCAGCACCTTGACCGACTCGTTCCAGTTGTCGTTGACGCCCCGCGTGTTGGGGCTTTCACGCATCGCGGCCTTGACTTCATCGGCGCGGTCACGCAATACCAGCGGATCGGTGCCGACCACGCGGAACTGCACCGGGTAAGGCACCGGCGGGCCGTTGGGCAGCAGCTTGATGCGGCCACGCACCTCCGGGAATTCCTGGGCCAGCAGGGCCGGCAATTTGATGCGCAGCGACTCGCGCACTTTCAGGTCTTTGGGCAACACGATGAACTGCGACACGTTGGTCTGGGGGAAGACCTGGTCCAGCGGCAGGTAAAAGCGCGGCACGCCGGAACCGACCCAGGTGCTGACCGAGCGCACGCCCTCTTCCTTGAGCAGCCGTTCTTCGACGCGTTTGGCGGTCAGTTCGTTGGCGGCAAACGAGGTTCCTTCGGGGAACCAGATGTCCACCATGATCTCGGGCCGGCTCGAATCCGGGAAGAACTGCTGCTGCACCTTGCCCATGCCGAAAATGCCCAGCGCAAAAAACAGCACGGTTGCGCCTATGGTGATCCAGCGGTATTCGACGCACCAGTTCACCGCGCGGCGGAAAGTCTTGTAGAACGGTGTGTCGAAGTGCTCCTGGTGGCCGGCCGCGGCGCCTTCAGGCAGCGGCTTGGCTTTCAGCAGCAAGGTGCCGAGGTAGGGCACAAAATACACCGACACGATCCAGCTCAGCACCAACGCAATCACCGTGACCGCAAAAATCGCGAAGGTGTATTCGCCCACGGTGGATTGGGCCAGGCCAATCGGCAAGAAGCCCACGGCTGTGATCAGCGTTCCTGTCAGCATGGGCATGGCGGTGATTTCGTAGGCAAAGGTCGCGGCGCGCACCTTGTCGTAACCCTCTTCCATCTTGCGCACCATCATCTCGACCGCAATGATGGCGTCGTCCACCAGCAGGCCCAGCGCAATGATCAGCGAGCCCAGTGAGATCTTGTGCAGTCCGATGCCGAAGTAACTCATGGCCAGAAAGGTCACCGCCAGCACCAGCGGGATGGTGATGCCCACCACCAGCCCGGGCCGCATGTCGATGTAATAACGTTTCCACAGCGGGTGCTGGCCGGGGCGCCGGTGAAAACCCAGCGCGATGAAACTCACGGCCAGCACGATCACCACCGCCTCGATCAGCACCTTGACAAACTCGTTGACCGAGCTCGCCACGGCAGTCGGCTGGTCCTGGATCTGCACCAGTTCGATGCCGGCCGGCAGGTTGGCGCTGATGCCTGCGGTGGCGGTTTTCAGCGCCTTGCCGAGCGCAATGATGTCGCCGCCCTTGGCCATGGACACGCCCAGCGCGATCACTTCCCGGCCCTGGTGCCGCACCTTGACAGCAGGAGGGTCCACATAGCCGCGTTTGACCTCGGCAATGTCGCCCAGGCGCAACTGGCTGCCGGAATTGCCGCGTATCGGCATGGCGCGCAACTGCTCGATCGCCTCGAACTGCCCCGCGACCCGGACCTGCACGATGTCCAGCGGGGTCTGGACGGCGCCGGCCGACTCGACGGCGTTTTGCTGGCCGAGCTGGCTCAGCACCTGGTTGAAGTCCAGCCCGAGCTGGGCCAGGCGTTTTTGCGAAATTTCGATGAACAGCTTTTCGTCCTGCACGCCAAACTGC
Organism: Polaromonas sp.; assembly: GCA_030683705.1. Taxonomy (GTDB): domain Bacteria; phylum Pseudomonadota; class Gammaproteobacteria; order Burkholderiales; family Burkholderiaceae_C; genus Polaromonas. Next base: position 21,650 of record JAUXPP010000064.1, read on the forward strand.
TCGACCTTGGCGACATCGGGCACACGCAGCAGGCGCTGGCGCACGTCGTCGGCAAAGGTCTTGAGTTCGGCATAACTGAAGCCGTCGGCCTGCAGCGCGTAGATCACGCCGTAGACATCACCGAAATCGTCGTTGAAAAATGGCCCCTGCACCCCGGCAGGCAGGGTGTAGCGCATGTCGCCGATCTTCTTGCGCACCGCGTACCAGACCCCGGCCACGTCGGCGGCTTTCGACGAATCCTTGATCTGGAAAATGATCTGCGACTCGCCCGGCTTGGAGTAGCTGCGTATCTTGTCGGCGTAAGGCACTTCCTGCAGCGTGCGCTCGAGCTTGTCGGTCACCTGCTCGGCCACCTGCTGCGCTGTCGCGCCCGGCCAGTAAGTGCGCACCACCATGGCGCGGAAGGTGAAGGGCGGGTCCTCGTCCTGGCCGAGCTGGAAGTAGGCCGCAAAGCCCAGCAGCATCAGCACCACCATCAGGTAGCGGGTCAGCGCCGGATGATCCAGCGCCCATTTGGACAGGTTGAAGCCGTCTTTGGGTTGTTCCTGGTTCATGCCTGCCTCACTTCGCAGGCGCTGCGGCGGGGGTGGCAGCGGCCGCGGACGCTATCGGATTGATAGCTGTCTGCGCAGGCGGGACGGTGGCTACAGCCACTTTTGGCTGATAAATTGTGACCTTCTGGCCGGGCGAAAGCACATGCACCCCGGCGCTGACCACCAGCATGCCGGGCTGCAAGCCCCCGGCAATCACCGCCTCGTTACCGTCGGCGGTGGCGATCTGTATGGTTTGCGACCTGACCGTCATGCTGGCCCTGTCGAGCACCCAGACCGCGCTGTTTTGTCCATCCTGGCGCAGCGCACTGGTCGGCAGCTTGATGACCTGCAGGTTGGTCGCGCCCAGGCCCTGAGGCTGCACATAGACCGTGGCACCCAGCACCGGCGGCTCTTTGGTGTCCAGCGCCACCTTGACCGGGTAAGTGCGTGTGGCCGGGTCGGCGCTGGCCGACACCTCGCGCACGCGGCCGCTCAACTCACCGGCCTGCGACCAGACCCGTACCTTGACCGGCGTGCCGACCTTGATGGCCGCCACCTTGTCTTCGGGCACCGAAAACACCACGTCGCGCGGGCCGTCGGCGGCAATACGCAGCACCGGCGTGCCGGCTGCCACCACCTGGCCGGCTTCTGCCTCGACCGCGGTGACCACCCCCGACACATCGGCGACCAGCGCGGCATAGTTGGCCTGGTTGCCCTGCACCGCCAGTTGCGACTGCGCCTGCTCGAGCTGGGCCTGGGCGGCCTTCAAGGTGGTGTCGCGGCGCTCGAGTTCGGCGCCGCTGATGAAGTTCTGGTCTTTCAGTTCCTTGTAGCGCCTGAAGTCGGCCGCTGCCAGGTCGCGCTGGGTGGCTGCCGCGGCCACCTGGGCGCGCGCCGCATCGGCCGCCAGCTTGTAGTCCTGCGGGTCGAGCTGGGCCAGCACCTGCCCGGCCTTGACCTGCTGGCCGAGTTCAGCCTGGCGCCGGATGATTTTCCCGCCGATCCGGAAGCCCAGCCGGGATTCGACCTGGGCTTTCACCTCGCCGGCAAATTCATAATTGGCGGTGAAGGAATCGGTGCCCACGGTGATCACCTTGACTGCGCGCACCGGCTCCTCGGGTGGCGCAGGCTTGGAACAGGCAGCCAGCACCAGGGCGCTGCAGAGGAGGACAAAGGCGGTTTTGTGCATGATGTGACGAGGCAAAGCAGTGGCGAAAATCAGCAAAAAATGCGGGGAACATCCGCACTACTGACTGACTGGTTAGTAATCTAGGGGAATTCCCCAGCGCTGTCAAGCGACAATCCGGCCATGCGTCCCGCCTCCCCTTCCGGCCCGCCCCCGGCGATCAAACCTGCCTCGCAGCACTACGAAAATTTCCCGGTGGCCTCCTTGCTGTGCCCGCCGCACCTGCGGCCGGCCATCACCGCCATTTACTGGTTTGCGCGCACCGCCGACGACATCGCCGACGAGGGCGACGCCCGTCCGGCGCAACGCCTGCAGAACCTGGCCGCCATCCGCGATGACCTGGTCGCGGCAGCCGAAGGCCGGCCCGGCTCGGGACGCTGGCCGGAGGTGTTCGGCGCGCTGCAGCCGGTGATCGCCGAATTCGAGCTGCCGGTGACCTTGCTGGCCGATCTGCTCAGCGCCTTCGAGCAGGACGTGGTCAAGCAGCGTTACGCCACCGAGGCCGAGTTGCTGGACTATTGCCGCCGCTCGGCCGACCCGGTCGGTCGCCTGCTGCTGCATCTCTATGGTGTTCACGATGAGGCCTCGCTGGCCCAAAGCGACCACATCTGCAGCGCGCTGCAACTGATCAACTTCTGGCAGGACCTCAGCGTGGACATCCCGCGCGGCCGCATCTACCTCCCGCGTGAGTTGTGGGCGGCGCACGGCGTTGACGAGGCGCAACTGATGGCCCGCGACGTCAACCCCGCCACTACAAAATTGATAGCTGCCTGCGCTCGTTCCGCAAGGGCCCGGATGCTGCAGGGCGCCGAACTTCCGGCCACGGTGGCGCGCCGTCTCGGCGGCTTCGACGGCTGGCGCGCCGCGCTCGAGTTGCGCTGCGTGATCCAGGGAGGCTTGCGCATCCTGGACAAGATGGAAGCCATGGATCACCACACGCTGGCGCAGCGCCCCAAACTCGGCGTGTGGGATGCCCTGGTGATTTTTTTCAAGGCCCTGCTGCCATGAGCACCCGCGCCGTCCCCATCCCCGCCGCCTGCGCGCTGGCCGCCACCCGGCACGACGCCGATTTTGCCGACGCCTGGGAGGTGCTGGTGCCGGCTTCCAGCCTGACAGCCACCGAGATTTACCGCGCCCTGAGCCGGCAGACGCCGGGCTGGATCAACCGCCTGATGCGCCTGCGCAACCAGCTGGTCCAGCCGCTGGGCCTGAAGGACCTGGGCGCGTTGTCGGCTGTTCCTTCCGGCGAAGCGGTGCCCGGCCAGCGCATGGGCCTGTTCGAGGTGGTCAGCGTTGAACCCGATGAGTTGGTCTTGCAGGACGACGACAACCACCTGGTGGTCCGGTTGTCGGTGCTCAAGCAAGGCCATGACGCGTCGCACGACAAACTGACGCTGAGCACCGTGGTCCACATCCACAACCGGCTGGGCCGGGCCTACATGCTGTTCGTCGGGCCGGCGCACAAGATCATCGCGCCGGCCCTGCTGCGCCGCGCGCCGGCAGCGGTCGCCGGCCTGCGACAATCCACGCATGAGCCCTGAGGAATACGTCCAGCAAAAGGCCGCCGCGTCCGGCAGCAGTTTTTATTACGCGTTTTTGTTCTTGCCGAAAGAGCGGCGTGCGGCGATCACGGCTTTTTATGCCTTTTGCCGCGAGATCGACGATGTGGTCGATGAAGTGACAGACCCCGGTGTGGCTTATACCAAGCTGGCCTGGTGGCAAACCGAGGTGCTGAAGTCGTATGCCGGCGAGCCGACCCACCCGGTGATGAAGGCGCTGATGCCGCTGGCGCCCACCTACCGCATCGAGGCACGGCACCTGCAGGCGGTGATCGAGGGCTGCCAGATGGACCTGGCACAAAACCGTTATCTCGACTTCCCGAATCTCAAGACCTACTGCCACCTGGTGGCCGGCATCGTCGGCGAAGTCGCCGCGCGCATCTTCGGCCAGACCGACGAAGCCACCACCGCCTACGCGCACAAGCTCGGCCTGGCCTTCCAGATGACCAACATCATCCGCGACGTCGGTGAAGACGCGCTGCGCGGCCGCATCTACCTGCCGGTCAACGAGCTGCAGCAGTTCGACGTGAAGGCGCACGAGATTTTGAAGCGCCAGTACTCGGAGCGTTTCACCGCGTTGATGAAGTTCCAGACCGACCGCGCGCTCGCGCTGTACGACGAAGCGCTGGCGCTGCTGCCCGAGGCCGACCGCCGCGCGCAAAAACCCGGCCTGATGATGGCCAGCATCTACCGCACGCTGCTGCGCGAAATCGCCGCCGACAACTACCAGGTGCTGCACCAGCGCGTGAGCCTGACGCCGCTGCGCAAGTTCTGGCTGGCGTGGAAAACCCAGGCCTTCGGAAAAATCCAGTGAAAGTCTTGGCCCCCAGGCTTGTCGCTTCGCGTGCCTTCGGCGGTACGCTGCCCCATGCACAAAGAAGAGGGGCTATTTTTCCTGGGGGCGGCCCGTCGGAAAAATCCCCACCATGAAGGTGGCCGTCATCGGCGCCGGCTGGGCTGGTTGCGCGGCGGCGGTGGAAGCCACGCGGCTGGGCCAGCAAGTCACGCTGTTCGAAGCCGGCCGCATTGCCGGCGGCCGCGCGCGGCGCGTCGATGGCCAGTGGCCCGATGGCACGCCGCTGCCGCTGGACAACGGCCAGCACATCCTGATCGGCGCCTACAGCGAGACACTGAAGCTGATGGGCGACCTGGGACTGGATGCAACATCCCTCTTGCAGCGCCTGCCGCTGACCCTGCAGTTTCCCGATGGCAGCGGCATCGCCTTTCCCTCACTGCCGACACCGCTGGACGCCTTCGCCGGCATCCTGCGCGCGCGCGGCTGGTCCTGGCGCGACAAGTGGTCGCTGCTGTCGGCCGCCACACGCTGGCAGCTCGCCGGCTTCCGCTACCCCGCGGGCCTGTCGGTGGCGCAGCTGTGCGAGCGCTTGACGCCTGCGGTGATGGCGACATTGATCGAGCCCCTGTGTGTGGCCGCACTCAACACGCCGGCCGGGCGCGCCAGCGGCCAGGTGTTTCTGCGCGTGTTGCGCGATGCGCTTTTTTCGCAGTCCGGCGGCTCCAACCTGCTGCTGCCGCGCACCGACCTCAGCGCGCTGCTGCCTGACGCTGCATTGGCCTGGCTGGCGCAGCGCGGCGGCGATGTGCGCCTGGGCACCCGTGTGCAGGCGCTGTCACCCGCGGGCACTGGCTGGCAGGTCGATGGTGAAAATTTTGAGCGCGTCATCCTGGCCTGCCCGCCGGGCGAAGCGGCGCGCCTGGTGCAGGCAACAAGCCTGCCCTGCCAGCGCTGGATCGACCAGGCGCGGGCGCTGCAGTTCGAAGCTATCACCACGGTGTATGTCTCGTCACCTGGCACACGCCTGGCGCAACCCATGCTGGCCTTGCGCGCCAGCGAACCGGAAGCTGAGGCACCGGCACAGTTTGTGTTCGACCGAGGCCAGCTCGGCGGCCCGCACGGCCTGCTGGCGTTTGTGGTGAGCGCCAGCCAGGGCGACAACGCGGACGTGGCGCGGCGCGTGTTGCTGCAGGCCACCCGGCAACTGGGCCTGGCCGCGCCGCAGATCGTGCAGACGATTGTGGAAAAACGCGCCACCTTCGCCTGCCTGCCGGGACTGTTGCGGCCCGCCGCGCAGCTCGCGCCCGGCTTGCTCGCCTGCGGCGATTATGTGGAAGGCCCCTACCCGGCAACGCTGGAGGGCGCGCTGCGCTCCGGCCTGGAAGCGGCCCGGCTTGCTATTAAATAGATAGCTGTCTACGCCCGTCGTTCAAGGCCGGATGCGTGTTTTACTTATGAAGCGGGGCGGTCAGCTTTTGACGCGGTTACGCGCCATCACGCGCACCTGCAGTTGCGCCGGACGCGCGGTACAGCGCTGCAGCCAGTCGGCCAGGCGCGGGCAGGCCGCCATGGCATCGGCACGCTGGACCCAGGCCAGCACCGAGGCCACACAGATGTCGGCCACGGTGAAACGCTCGCCAGCGATGTAGCTGCGGCCCTGCAGGTGTTGCTCCAGCACCTGCAGCACCGGCGCCAGGCGCCGGTCGGCCTGCAGCGCGAGTTCCGGCTTGCGGCGCTCCTCGGGCATGGCCACGCGGTGCATCAGGAAACTCAGCGCGTCCTTTTCGCACTCGGTCACCGCCCAGAAGGTCCAGCGCAGGATCTCGGCGCGTTCAGCATGGTTGTGCGCCGCCAGCGACGAACCGTCGGCCGCCTGGAAACGTTCTGCCAGGTAGAGCGCGCAGGCCATGGACTCCCAGACGATGATGCCGTCATCGTCTATCACCGGGATGTGGCCATTGGGATTGATCGCCAGGAATTCCGGCGTGTGGGTGGCGCCGCCTTCGTAGACCTGGGCGATGTGTTCGTAGTCCAGGCCCAGCTCCTGCGCGACCCACAGCGGGCGCGATGTGCGCGAAGCGGCGATGCCGTAAATTTTCAGTGTCATGTCGGCGTCTCCGCGGCCTTGAACAGGTCGCACAACTCGGTCAGGCTGGTCACGGTTTCATGCGGCGAGGCATCATGCGTCCACAAATGGTCGGAACGGTTGACCCAGGCCGTCTGCATGCCGGCATTGAGCGCGCCCAGCACGTCCAGCGTGGCGTCGTCGCCCACATGCAGCACATTGTGCGCGGGCACATCGACGGCGCCGGCCGCTGCGTGAAAAATCCGCGGATCCGGCTTGCCCACGCCAAACTGCTGGGCACTGATGGCGGCGCGGAAATACTTGCCCAGGCCCACACGCGCGACGTCGGCATTGCCGTTGGACAGCGCCACCACCGGGTAACGCGAGGACAGGAACTCCAGCGCCAGCAGCGCGTCGTCGAACAGGGTGACTTCGTGACGCGCGGCAAAAAAAACCTCGAAGGCATCGTCGGCCAGCAGCGGGTTTTCCTTGGACCGGTACAGCGCCAGGCGGATCGCCTCGCGCCGTATCGCGCTGAGGTTGTGTTTGAGTTCGGGACGGGTGCGCAGGATTTGCTCGCGAATGTCATGCCTGGCCGTCGGGTTGGCAAACATGGCAGCGGTCATGGGCGCGTAGCGGCCCAGCCAGGCATCGAGTGCGGCCTCGGCCCGCTCTATCGCGGGCCACACGGGCCAGAGGGTATCGTCAAGGTCAAGGGTTATGGCTTTAATAATTGTCAGGTCAAGCATAGGTAGGGGAGAATAACCCATGACTTTCGCCCCGGAACCCACCTTCACGCACGGCCAGCCGGCAAAAACCGCGTCGGCCACTGCCGTGTTGTATTGCAACCTCGGCACGCCAGACGCACCCACGGCCGCAGCCCTGCGCCCTTACCTGGCGCAATTTCTCAGCGATCACCGCGTGATCGAAATCCCGAAAGCCGTCTGGTGGCTGATCCTGCACGGCATCATCCTGCGCGTGCGGCCCAAAAAATCGGCGGCCAAATACGCCAGCATCTGGACCGCGGAGGGCTCACCGCTCAAGGTCTGGACAGCGGCGCAGGCGGCTGCGCTCGCCGGCACGCTGGGCGCCCGCGGGCACCAGGTGGCGGTGCGTTATGCCATGCGCTACGGCAATCCGTCGATCGCCTCCCAGCTGGACGCGCTCAAGGCCGAAGGTATCACGCGCATCCTGATCCTGCCCGCCTATCCGCAGTACAGCGGCACCAGCACGGCCAGCGTGTTCGACGCGGTCTACAGTTGGGCCGCCAAAGTGCGGCGCATTCCCGAGCTGCGGTTTGTCAACAACTACCACGACCACCCCGGCTACATCGCCGCGCTGGCGGCGCGCGTGCGCGCGCACTGGGCGGCGCAGGGCCGTGCCGACAAGCTGGTGATGAGTTTTCACGGCGTGCCGGAACGCACGCTGCACCTGGGCGATCCCTACCACTGCGAATGCCACAAGACCGCGCGCCTGCTGGCGCAAACGCTGGGACTGGCGAAAGACCAGTATGTGGTGACCTTCCAGTCGCGCTTCGGCAAGGCCAAGTGGCTGGAGCCCTACACCGAGCCGACGCTGGTGGCGCTGGCACAGGCCGGCACCCACAGCGTCGACCTGATGTGCCCCGGCTTCACCGGCGACTGCCTGGAAACACTGGAAGAAATCAGCATGGAAGCGCGCGAAGCTTTCATCCACGCCGGCGGCAAGAACTTCAGCTACATCCCCTGCCTCAACAACAGCCCGGAATGGCTGGAAGCGCTGGGCGACATCGCCCAGCAACACCTGGCCGGCTGGCCGACGCAGGCCGCGCCCGATCTTCAGGCACTCGCCGCATCACGCGCCGCAGCCCTGGCCATGGGCGCGACGCAGTAAGCCAGCAGGCCTGCGGCTTAGCGCCGGCTGATCACCACACCACCGCCCGCGCCCGAGCTGTCATTGTTGGTGCCGCGCAGCAGGTTGTTGCTGGCGATGGTCAGGGTGTAGGTATCCGGGCTGTAATTGCCCGTGCCCTGCAGATAGACCGGGTTGCTGCCCTGGATCACCACCGTGTTGCCACGAATACTGACCGACACGTCCTGCCTGACCTTCTTGGAAATGCCCTGGTTGTTGGTGAACTCCAGCACCATCACACCCCGGCTGCCCGACTGCATGCGCAGGATGCCGTTGTAGGGGAATCCCGCCGATCCCGCATAGTCCACCAGCCACTCGCCCTGCATCTGGAACTCTGCTGGCGCCGCATCACGGGACCGGCTGTTGCTGCTGCTGTTGGCATTGTTGTTGTCACGCGAAGGCGCATCCTGCGCTGAAGAGGACGCTGCCGCATCGCAGCCCCAGGCGCGCACCTTGCAACTCGAACCGCCCTTGGCCCGGCATTCCGACATGGCGCGCTGCTGCACCGCCCCGCTGGTCGCGCCGGTGCCCCATCCGTAAGCGTTGGACCCCCTGGCCTGGTCGGCCGCATAAGCAGCGCATTCGGCGCGGAAGCGCATCACCACGCTGCAATCCGCACCGCATTCGCGCATCGCGCGCGCGTCGGCCTGGTCGATGCTGGGGTGGTTGAAGGAAAAGCCGTACTTTTCACCCTGCAGGGTGTCGATGGCGAGCGAGCCGGCGGCCATCGCCTGGCCGCCGCCCAAAGCGATCAGCAGCGCAAAAGCGAGTCTGGCTGCGGCCGTCTTGATGATGGAAATCATGGTTGTTCCCTTGTTGGAGAAGTATTTTCAGGAATGGAAATATGCCAGGTCCCGCAGAGCTTGCGGCCACCCCGGACCTTCGAATTATGGACGTGCCGTTTGGCAAAAAGCGCTGGCCACGGCCCATCAGCCCCCCATAAATATGGGATGGGGTTTGCCCGACAATGGGGACGGGACCCGCCCCGCAGCAACGCACCTCCCGAAAGCGCCCATGCACATCCTCTGGACCTACCTGCAACCGCACCGAAAACTGGCCCTGCTGGCACTGGTGCTGGCCGCGGCCAGCCAGGTGCTGGCGCTGGTCGACCCCATCATCTTCGGCAAGATCATCGACGGTTACGCCATCAACCGTGGCGACAAGACCGATGAGGAACGGGTCTCGGGTGTTCTGCAGCTGCTCGGGCTGGCGGTGGGCGTGGCGGTGTTGTCGCGCCTGGCCAAGGCGCTGCAGGAATACGTGACGCGCCTGATCGTGCAGAAGCTGGGCACACAGATCTTCAACGACGGTCTGCGCCAGGTCATGCGCCTGCGCTACCAGGAGTTCGAGGACCTGCGCAGCGGCGAGACCCTGTCGCTGCTGCAGAAGGTGCGCGCCGACAGCGAACGTTTCATCAATGCCTTCATCAACACCGTGTTTGCGTCGCTGGTGGGCATCACTTTCCTGTGCTGGTATGCGCTCACGCGCCACTGGATGCTGATACCGGTGTTCCTGATCGGCGTGCTGGTGCTGGGCGGGCTGACCGGCTTGCTGAGCCGCGAGATCAAGACGCAGCAGCGCTCCATCGTGCGCGAGACCAACCGCAACTCGGGCTTTATCTCGGAGTCGCTGCGCAACATCGAGCTGATCAAAAGCCTGGGCCTGACCTTCCCGGAGATCCGCCGGCTGCAGGCGCAAACCACCAAGATCTTCGGGCTCGAGATGCAGAAGGTCAAACGCATCCGCCTGTTGTCCTTCCTGCAGGGCACGACCCTGAGCCTGCTCAAGCTGGCCGTGCTGTTTGCGCTGCTCTGGCTGATCTTCCGCGACGTGCTGAGCACCGGCGAGCTGATCGCCATGCAGTTCATCTCGGTGGCGATTTTTGCGCCGCTGCAGGAACTCGGCAACATCATCATTGCCTGGCGCGAGGCCGATGCTTCGCTGCTGAACTTCGCGGCGCTGATGGCCAAGCCGGTGGAGCGAAGGCCGGATTCCCCGGTCGCCGTCGGTCCGCTCACGGCCGTGCGTTTTGCCGATGTGAGTTTCAGCCACAAGGGCGCGGCCGACAAGGCCCTGGACGGCGTGTCCTTCGATGCCGGTCTCGGCGATACGATTGCCTTTGTCGGCCCCTCGGGTTCGGGCAAATCGACCCTCGTCAAGCTGCTGGTCGGGCTTTACACCCCCGCCAGCGGCGAGGTGTTCTACAACGACATCTCCACCGGCGACCTGCGCTACAACGAGGCGCGCCGGCAGATCGGCTTTGTGACACAGGAAACACATCTGTTCTCCGGGACGCTGCGCGAGAACATGCTGCTGGTCAAACCCGATGCGACAGATGCCGAGATCGTCACCGCCATGCAGCAGGCCTCCTGCGCCTACCTGCTGGACAAATCGCCCGAGGGCCTGGACACCCCGGTCGGGGAAAGCGGCGTCAAGCTCTCGGGCGGCGAGCGCCAGCGCCTGTCGATTGCACGCGCCCTGCTGCGCCAGCCGCGTTTGCTGATTTTTGACGAGGCCACCTCGGCGCTGGACTCGCTGACCGAAGAACAGATCACCGCCACCGTGCGCCAGGTTTCAGCCGTCAGCACCCGCATCACGATACTGATCGCGCACCGGCTCTCGACCATCATGCATGCCGACACCATCTTCGTACTGGAAAAAGGCCGCATTGTCGAAAGTGGTTCGCACGCCGCGCTGCTCGAGGTCAAGGGCCTGTACTACGCGATGTGGCGCCAGCAGATCGGCGAACGGCCCGGCGCGCCGCGCGAGCTGCCGGTGCTTGCCAGCGAGCCTGCGGTGCTTGCTGAAGTGGAGCGCATCGATGTCTGAGCTGCAACTTGAAGCCCTCAACGACGGCGTCTGGCGCGTGATCCACAGCCAGCACGGCCATGTCGGCAACCTCAAATTGATAGGCGGCGTCTGGAAGTTCAAGGCCATCGGTTACGGCCCCGGCGCTGAAGTGGTTCCGGGCGGCGGGCCGCTGACCGACCGCCACAACACCGTGTTGGCGGCGCCCGATGCAGCGCTGGTCAATGCGACGCTGACCTCGCCGTAAAAATCCTGTCCAATAGCGCCATGGAACCCAGCAACACATCAAACCAGCGCCTGACCGAGCTCGAGATCAAGGCCTCGTTCACCGAAGACCTGCTCGACAAACTGGACGCTGTCATCGTGCGCCAGCAGCAACAAATCGACGCCCTGATCCGCGAGATCGCTGTTTTGAAGCAGCAGGCGCCGGCGGAGGGCGGGATCACAACGGCGCGCAGTTTGCGCGATGACTTGCCGCCGCATTTTTGAGACTTAGGCGTCTTACATCCTTTGCCATGCAAACAGACAGCTGCAGCACTGATATTTCTCGTCAGCGAATGACCTGGCTGGATCGAGCAATAAGCCAGGAGGGTTGCGTGCGCAATGGCATGATGCTGAGCACGCAAGGTCTTCTCCTTCTTCGTGACATTGAGAGGGCTTTCTGCGCCGGCGCATGGCTGTCGGTTGTCGTCTTGGCATACGCGGTTGTGGACGCAACGCTTCGCGATGTAGCTACGGGCGACTACAAGAGCAAAGCCGCGGATTTGTACGGATCGAACCCCGACCTTGACTGGCTACGAACGCTGCGAAATGAAATTGTTCATGTCTCCCCTCCGGGAAGCCCCTCTGGGTTGTGGAAGCTGCCGGCAACGGATCTTTCCGCATGTCATGAAGCTCTTGAGCATGAGGCACAACGAGCCGTTGCACTGGCGTACCGCCAAGTGTTCGCCCAGCAGGCCGGTGCCCAACCACGTCCTTGAGCGGACGTGCGTTCGACCCGGCGATTACCTTGAGTATTAGTTTCCCCAAAGAAAACATGCCAATTACTTGGACCGACCAGCTAACCGACATCGACTGGCACGAACTCTCTGCGCTGTATGCCGCGGCGCCCCTGGGCAACAAGAGCCCCGCCAGCCTGCAAACTGTCTTCACCAACAGCATGTTCCGCTGCTTCGTCCGCGAAAACGGCCAGCTTGTCGGCGTGGGACGCGTGCTGGCTGACGGCGTGGACTGCGCTTATATCTGCGACATCGCCGTCCTGCCCAGCCACCAGGGCACGGGGCTGGGCAAGCAGATCGTCAGCCACCTGGTGGACCTGTCGCGCGGCCACCGCAAGATCATTCTTTATGCAGTGCCGGGCAAGGAAGGTTTTTACCGCAAGCTGGGTTTCAAACGCATGACGACGGCCATGGCAATCTTTGATGACCAGGCCGGGGCGCTGGCGCGGGGTTACATCAGCGAGACCTGAGGGATGGATGGCGGATCAGGCCCGCCATGACAGACCACACAGCGCAGTTTGAGCATCAAATCGGCCATCAGCCCTTTGTTCACAAGCGTAAGCAGCTATTGATTCGATAGCGTTCGCAGCTGACTGGCAAGTGATGCCCTCAGCCACGCCGCCGGTTTCCAGCTGGAAATACGGCGCCGCTAGCCCGTTCGGGCGATGCGCCACCCTGCCCCGCCTGCCTAGACTCGGTCATCTCAACTTGCCTGGGGGAACATCATGCGCATACGGACTCTGGTTTTCGCAGCCCTTGTTTTGCTGGCGTCGCTGCCGGCGCTGGCGCTCCAGCCTGGTGACGCAGGCACCTACCTGGTCGTCAACGTCCAGGGGCAGATCACGCCCAAAGCCTTTCGCATGGTGCAAGGCGCCAACCAGTGGTCGCTGGAAGAGCGCAAGCCCGACGGTTCCTGGGCCAGCGTCACCTGCGAGACAGAATGCGTCTTGCGGGACTCCAGCGAGGCCGACATCCAGCGTTTCTTCCCGGCTGCCACCCTGGCCCAGATCACGCCGGACTGCGTCCACAACCTGGCGTTTGCCTTCTGCGGCTATTCGCTGAAGACGAATGCGCTTTTCCGGGGCTATGTGTTCGTGGCGATGATCGCCAACCCGCCGGTGAGCCTGCGGCTGGCGCGGGTCATGCCGGACGCCAAACCCGGTTCATGAGCCGCCGGCCCGACCCCGGCTCGATGCATCAAATCAGCCTGCAGCGCTTGTCCGGCAAGCGTGAGCAGCTATCTATTCAATAGCAAGCGCGGCCCGGCTGGCCGCCATCACGAATGCCGCCACGCGCTCGAGCTGATCGGGCACATTGAGCGCCGGGGCATGGCCGCAGCCTTCGATTTCAACCACTTCCGTGAGCCGCTGTGCGCCCGGGCCGCGTGTCAGCATTTCGGCCGTGGTTTCGCGCAGCACCAGGTCGGAGTCGGCGCCGCGCAGGCACAAGACAGGAATGGACAGCGCGTCGTAGTGGTCCCAGATCAGGTAGTCGTCGGGGTGATGCGTGAACTGCTGCACCATGGCCGGGTCGTAATGTGTGGTGACCTGGCCATTCGGCAGGCGGCGCGTCGAGGTCTCGGTCAGGCGCCGCCACTGCGCGTCGCTGAGCCAGCCGTAGGGCTTGTAGACCTGGCGCAAAAAGGCTTCGAGCTCTCGCACGGTGTCGAAAGCCGGCGGGTTGCCGGCGTAGGAGCGTATGCGCGCGACCGCGGCGTCGGAAATCCGCGGCGCCGTGTCGTTGAGCACCAGGCTGCGGATGCGCGGCTTCAGGCTGGGCTCGAACAGGCCCGACGCACAGACCATGCCGATGGCGCCGCCCATGGAGGTGCCGACCCAGTGCGCGCTGTCTATGCCCAACTGGTCGAACAGCGACGCAGCAATGCGCGCGTAAAACGACAGCTGGTACTCGTTGGCCGGGTCCGGGCTCCACTGGCTCAGGCCGCGGCCAATCGTGTCGGGGCAGATCACCCGGTAGCGCGTGCTCAGGTAAGCGGCCAGTTCGTCCATGTCGCGCCCGGTGCGCGCCAGGCCATGCCAGGCGATCACGGTGTCGGCGTGCTGCGAACCCCATTCGGTGTAATGGATTTCGCGGCCGGCGCAGTTGATGTAATGCGACGTGAAGGACATGGAATGGACTCTCTGTGATCTGTGGTTTTGAGTACCGCGGCGGCGCTACTTCAGCAGCTTGCCGGTGCTGCCGATCACCGTCACCTCGACATAACGCGAGCCGATGCGGTTGACGGGCGAATAATTGACAGTGACGCCCCCGGTGTCATAACTGTTCATGCCTTCCAGGGCCTTGACGACCCTGGCCCGCGTCGGGTTCGGGCCGGCGCGGCGCAGGGCTTCGACCAGCACCTTGGCGCCGACGAACTCCTCGAAGCTGGTGTAGTTGACGAGCTCCTTGGGCGCATATTTCTTCAGCAGCGCCTGGTACTCGCGCACCACCGGTGTGTTGGGCATGTAGGGGTAAGGCACCACCTGGCTGATGCCCAGGCCGTGCGCGTTTTTCAGGCCGGCCAGTTTGACCAGCTCGGCCGGATCCACCACCGAGATGTTGTAGAGCTGCGCGCCGCCGCCGGTTTCGCGGTACAGCTTCACAAACGCCGCCGTGGATTTGTTGACCGAAATCATGATCACGGCCTGCGCGTCCGAGGCCTTGATCTTCTTCACCGCCTCTTCGACCTTGTCGGTGTTGCGCTCGTAACCGGCAGCGACCGAGAGCTTCAGGTTGCGCTTGGCCAGCGCCTTCTCGACGCCGAGCAAGCCGGCCTTGCCGAAGCCGTCGTCCTGGTACATCACGGCGATGCGGCTCATGCCCAGCGTCGTGACCTGCTGCACCATGTGTTCGGTCTCGTCGGCATAACCGGCGCGCACATGGAAGATCCACGGATTGAAGGGGTTGCGCAGCGACTCGCCGCCGGTGTAGGGCGCGACCAGCGCGGCGCCGCCGACGTCGAGCACACCGTCGGTCAGCAACTGGGTGACATTGGCGGTGCCGGCAAAACCGAACAGCGCCACCACCTCGGGCTTGGCCAGCATCTCGCGCGTCAGGCGCACGGTCTCGGCCACCTTGTAGCCGTCGTCCACCACTTCGTGGCGGATCTTCGCGCCATGGATGCCGCCGGTCGCATTGATGTGCTCGAAGTAGATTTTTCCGCCAACCACCATCTGGTGGCCGGTGCTGGCCAGAACGCCCGACAGCGGCGCCACCTGGCCGATCACCAGGTCGGCGGCCGACACCAGCCCGCCTGCCGCGCTCAAGCTCAGTGCGAGCAGCGCGGCCCGCGTCTGTCGCCCCCAACGTCCCAAAGTTTTCTTCGTCATGGTTTGTCTCCTGCTTGTTATTGCCTGGGTTCAGGCTTTTTGTCTACGACAGACTCGATAGGCGCGCGGCACGCAGCCGCCCCACCACACCGGTGGGAAAGTAATAAACCGACAACACAAACAGCAGGCCCAGCCAGAGCAGCCAGCGATCCGGGGAAAGCAGTGCCGCCAGCCAGGGCAGGCCGGCGGCGGCCTCGCTGGCCAGGCGCAGCAGGTCCTGCAGGTAGCTCTGCGCCACCAGGAATAGCGCCGCGCCTATGGCTGCGCCGTAAATCGTGCCCATGCCGCCGATCACGACGATCAGCAACACGTCGATCATGATTTCGAAGGACAGCGAGGTGTCCGGCCCGTTGTAGCGCAGCCAGAGCGCCAGCATGGCGCCGGCCATGGTCGCAAACAGCGCCGACAACACGCTGGAGGTGGTGCGGTAAACCACCACGCGGTAACCGATGGCCTCGGCGCGGAACTCGTTTTCGCGGATCGCCTGCAGCACGCGGCCGAAGGGCGAGTTGACGATGCGCAGCAGGCTGAGCAGCAGCACCAGCGTGACCACAAACAGCAGGTAGTAGGTCAGCAGGCGCCCGTCGATGGACACACCGAGAAAGGGCTGCTCGAAAAACTCCATGCTGGGCGACAGCAGCTCAGGCACCTTGAAGCTCAGGCCGTCTTCGCCACCGGTGATTTCCGACAACTGCGAAGCCAGGGTCTGGAAGGCCGAGGCCACCGCCAGCGTGATCATGGCAAAAAAGATGGCCTTGACCCGCAGCGAAAACAGCCCCACCAGCAGCGACAGCACAAAGGACAGAGCCAGCGACGACGCCAGCCCGACGGCCAGCGCCTCCCAGGTCGGGCCCAGGCGTGTGGTCGCCACCGCGATGCCATAAGCGCCAATGCCGAAAAACATGGTGTGCGCAAAACTGACGATGCCCGTGTAACCCAGCAGCAGGTCGAAGCTGGCGACCAGCACAATAAACACGAGTATCTTGGCGGCGACGCTGAGCGCCTTGACACCCGGGAAGATGAACGGTGCAAAGGCCAGGGCCAGCAGCAGGCCGACCAGGATGACCGCCAGCACGCGGCTGCGCGGGAAGTCGTTGGAAAGAAGTCGCGTTAGCATGTGATTTCCCGTTCGCCCTGAGCTTGTCGAAGGGCATTCGTGGTTTGCTGCGTGGGCTTCGACAGGCTCAGCCCGAACGGATAAACGGTTTTCATGGCGTCATCCTCAACGGTTGGTCACGGGGTAGATGCCCTGGGGCCGCCAGAGCAGGATGGCCGCCATCAGCGCGATGTTGGAAAACAGCGCCACCTTGGGGGCCAGGAAACCGGTGTAGTTGGCCATCAGCCCGACCAGCAAGGCGCCGATCAGCGCGCCGCCGGTGGAGCCCAGTCCGCCGATGATGATGACGATGAAGATCAACACGTTGACCTGCGCGCCCATCTGCGGCGTCACGCTCTGCTGGTACATGCCCCACATCACGCCGCCGAGGCCGGCCAGAGCCGAGCCGGCCATGAATACGCCGACGAACAGGCGGCGAATGCGGTAGCCGAGCGCTTCCACCATCTCGCCGTTCTCGACTCCGGCGCGAATCAGCAAACCGACCTTGGTACGGTTGAGTACAAGGAACATCGTGACGAAGACCGTCAGCCC
>JAUXPP010000074.1 GCA_030683705.1 Polaromonas sp.
ACCGTGATGATGCAGAACATCGCCCACGCGATCACCGCCAACTACCCCGAAGTGGTCATGATGGTGCTGCTGGTCGACGAGCGGCCCGAAGAGGTGACCGAGATGCAGCGCAGCGTGCGCGGCGAAGTCATTTCCTCGACCTTTGACGAACCGGCCGCCCGCCACGTGCACGTCGCCGAAATGGTGATCGAGCGCGCCAAGCGCCTGGTCGAACTGGGCAAGGACGTGGTGATCCTGCTGGACTCGATCACCCGCCTGGCCCGCGCCTACAACAATGTGCTGCCCTCGTCCGGCAAGGTGTTGACCGGTGGTGTCGATGCCAATGCGCTGCAGCGCCCCAAGCGTTTCTTCGGCGCCGCCCGCAAGATCGAGGAAGGCGGCAGCTTGACCATCATCGGCACCGCGCTGGTCGATACCGGCAGCCGCATGGACGAGGTGATCTTCGAGGAATTCAAGGGCACCGGCAACTGCGAGATCCACCTGGACCGCCGCCTGTACGAAAAACGCGTGTTCCCGGCGATTCACCTGAACCGCAGCGGCACCCGCAAGGAAGAACTGCTGCTGGCCCCCGAAATCCTGCAAAAGTCGCGGATTTTGCGCCAGTTCATGTACAACATGGACGAAATCGAGTCCATGGAGCTGATGCTCAAGAACATGAAGGCCACCAAGAACAACCACGAATTCTTCGACATGATGAGGCGAGGCGGCTGATCAAGCCCACCTTCCCCGCTCGTCCTGAGCTTGTCGAAGCATGCGCCTGCGGCCCGGCGAAGCCGGTTCTGCGGCCCCGGTTGGCATTAAACCTCCAGAATTGCGCTAAGTAGTTGATTCCATGGCATAATGTGAGGCTTCACGGAAAGTGCTCAGAACGGTTTTGAGTGGCTCCCGAAACGAACAAGGAAAGATCATGAAAGAAGGCATTCACCCCAATTACCGCGAAGTTTGTTTCCTGGACATGTCCAACAACTTCAAGTTCGTGACCCGTTCCTGCGCAAACACCAAGGAAATGGTCACCATGGAAGACGGCCGCGAACTGCCCCTGTACAAGCTTGATACGTCCAGCGAGTCGCATCCCTTCTACACCGGTACACAAAAATCCGTGGACAACATGGGTGGCCGCGTCGAGAAGTTCCGCAACCGTTTTGGCAAGACGCCTGCCAAGACCGCCGCTGCCGAGTAAGCTGCGACTTTCCGCCAGCTCACCCGAAAAGCAGCCTGAACTTCAGGCTGCTTTTTTTTGCCCCAAAATCGGGCATTCTGCTCAGCCTGAGTTTCCGTGAACAAGCCCTCTCCCGCCATCATTGCCCAATCCGCTGTACGCCGCCTGCCCCGGCTGGCCTTGCTGCTGTTTTGCGTGGCCTATGTGCTGCCCGGCTTTCTGGGCCGCGGACCCTGGAAAAACGCCGACATCGCGGCCTTCGGCACCATGCGCGAACTCGCGGCCGGCAACACCAGCTGGCTGCATCCCCAATTGCTGGGCCAGGCGGGTGAATTTGAAGCGCTGGCGCCCTACTGGCTGGGCGCGCTGGCGATCAAGGCCTTGCCCTTTCTGGACCCGGCGTTTGCGGCCCGTCTCCCCTTTGGCCTGCTGCTGGCGCTGACCCTGCTGGCCACCTGGTACGCGGTGTATTACCTGGCGCGCAGCCCGCAAGCCCAACCCGTGGCTTTTGCGTTTGGCGGTGAAGCCAGCCCGGTGGACTACGCGCGCGCCATCGCCGACGCCGGCTTGCTGGCCCTGATTGCCAGCCTCGGCCTGGCACAACTCTCGCACGAAACCACGCCAGCCCTGGCGCAGCTTGCCTTCATGGCACTGGTGTTTTATGCGATGGCGGCCAGCGCCTACCGCAGCGCCTGGAAAATCATGGGCCCCGCGCTGGGCCTGGGCATCGGCCTGGCTGGCCTGGCCCTCAGCGGCGCGCCCACCGTGGCCATGCTGCTGGGCGCAGGCAGCACCCTGCTGGCGCTGGGCAGCACACAAAACACCCGGGCCGAAAAAATAGAAACGCACGCCTGGCGCTGGGTGCTGCTGGCCGGGGCGCTCACCCTGGGCGTGGCCGCGTTGTGCTGGGCGCTGGACCTGTGGCGCTGGCGCATAGAAATTCCCGGGCTGGAAGATCCCGCGGATCGCAAGGAATGGCGCAGCCTGGCGCGTTTGCTGATCTGGTTCACCTGGCCGGCCTGGCCGCTGGCGGCCTGGACCCTGTGGCGCTGGCGCCGGCAACTGACGAGCCGGCATGTGGCGCTTCCGCTGTGGTTTGCCGCCGTGGCCCTGGGGGCCACGGTGACCACCACGGCGTCGGACCGCAGCCTGCTGCTGAGCCTGCCACCGCTGGCGGCGCTGGCCGCCTTTGCCCTGCCCACGCTCAAGCGCAGCGTGGCCTCGCTGATCGACTGGTTCACCCTGCTGTTTTTCACCGGCTGCGCAGCCATCATCTGGATCATCTGGATCGCCATGCAAACCGGCATGCCACGCCAGCCGGCCGCCAATGTGGCGAAGCTGGCACCGGGTTTCGAGCCCAGCTTCTCCTGGCTGGCCTTTCTGGCCGCAGTGCTGGCCACCCTGGCCTGGGCCTGGCTGGTCAAATGGCGGGCCGGCCGGCAACGCGCCGCCATCTGGAAGTCCATGGTGCTGCCTGCCGGCGGTGCCACCCTGTGCTGGCTGTTGCTGATGACGCTTTGGCTGCCGCTGCTGGACTATGCGCGCAGTTATGCGCCGCTGTCGCGGCAGGTGGCCGCCCGCGTCAACCCGCAGGCCTGTGTCGAAGTCCATGGACTGAACAGCGCGCAGGTTGCGGCCTTCCAGTATCACGGCAAGCTCGATTTGCGCCAGGCCGGCGCAAAAGCCGCCTGCCCCTACCTGATTGTGGATGCCGACGCCCAGGCGACGCTCAGCGACACCATCGACATGCCGGAGTGGGCCTACCTCGCCACCCTGCGCCGGCCGACGGACAAAAACGAAAACGTGGCCCTGTACAAAAGGGTCAGCAGGGCCGCGGCCGCCCCGGCACGTCGCGGGCCGTGAGCGAACTCCGGCTCATCGGCAAACACGCCGGCACGGTGCTGGTCGGCCAGTTGGCGGTCATGGCCTTCGGGGTGGCCGACACCGTCATCGCCGGCCGCTACAGTGACCAGGCACTGGCGGCGCTGTCGGTGGGCTCCGCGATCTACATCAGTGTTTACGTTGGCCTGATCGGCATCGTGCAGGCGCTGCTGCCGATCTGGGCCGAGTTGCACGGCGCAAAGCGCCCGGCGGCACTGGGCCGGTCGCTGCGGCAAGGCCTGTACCTGTGCGGCCTGCTCACCGCCGCCGGCATGACCGCCCTGCTGCTTCCCGGGCCGCTGCTGCGCTGGGCACAGGTGCCCGAAGCGATGCAGGCTGATGTGCAGCGTTATCTCGCGGTGCTGGCGCTGGCCTTGCTGCCGGCGCTGCTGTTCCGGATGTACAGCACCTTCAACCAGTCGCTCGGCCATCCGCTGCTGATCACCTGGCTGCAACTGGGCGCGCTGGGCATCAAGATCCCGCTGTCGATCTGGCTGGTGGCCGGCGGCGCCGGCCTTCCTCCGATGGGCGTGGTGGGATGTGCCTGGGCAACGCTGGTCGTGAATTACAGCCTGGTCCTGCTGGCCGTCCTCATGCTGCGCACCCAGGACATCTACCAGCCCTACCGGCTGTGGAGCCGAATGGAAAAACCCGACTGGCGCCAGATCGGCGCTTTTGCCCGCCTCGGTATTCCCGGCGGCATGGCCTACCTGGTGGAAGTCACCTCGTTCACGCTGATGGCCCTGTTTATCGCGCGCCTCGGCACCGTCGCCTCGGCCAGCCACCAGATTGCCGCCAGCCTCGCCTCGGTGCTGTACATGGTGCCCCTGTCCATCGCCATCGCCTGCAGCGCGCGCGTGTCCTTCTGGACCGGCGCCGGGCGGCCACGCCGGGCGGCGCGTGCCGTCTGGACAGGATTCCGGCTCGCAGCGTTCTCGTCCATTGCGCTGGCCGCCACCCTGGTGATGGCCAGCGAGGGATTGGCGGCGCTTTACTCGCGCACCCCGGCGGTGGCCCAACTGGCGTCCGGGCTGCTGATCTGGGTGGCGATTTACCATCTCGGTGATGCCATGCAGGCGGTCTGTGCCTTCCTGCTGCGCTGCTACCGCATCACGCTGACGCCCTTGCTGCTGTACAGCGTGATGCTCTGGGGGCTGGGCCTGCTCGGAGGTTACCTGCTGGCTTACCGGGGTCTGGGGCCCTATCCCGCCATGCCTTCGGCACAAAGCTTCTGGGCGGCGAGCACGGTCGGGATGGCCCTGGTCGCGATAAGCCTGGCCATCCTGTTGCGCTTCGCCGTACGGCGCAGCATCCGGGACGCCGTCAGGACAGCGTCTGGCGTACCCGCGTAGCCGGGAACATCATCGAAAACCGCGAACCCTGGCCAGGCTGGCTTTCGATCTGCAGTTCGGCGCCGTGGCGCTGGGTGACATGCTTGACAATCGCCAGCCCCAGCCCGGTGCCACCGGTCTCGCGCGAGCGGCTGCGATCAATCCGGTAAAAGCGCTCGGTCAGCCGCGGTATGTGTTCTGCGGCAATGCCTGGCCCGCTGTCCTTGACCGAAAACTCGGCCCGGCCGTCGGCCAGGTTTTGCCACCGGACTTCGATGCGGCCACCGGCGGGGGTATATCGCACCGCATTGCTCACCAGATTCGTCATGGCACTCAACAGCTCCGAGTGAGAGCCTGCGATATCGCAGGGGCCATCCAGCTGGAAGTTCATGTCGTGGCTTTGCGTCACCAGCATGCGCGACAGATCCCGGCCGTCCTGCTCGCACTGGCCCATCAGCTGGGCCACGGGCACCCATTCATTGGTTCCGGGCGGCGGGCTGCCCTCCAGCCTCGACAGCGTCAGCAAATCACTTACCAGCGTCTGCATGCGCCGCGCCTGTTGCGCCATCAGGTCCAGGTAACGCGCGCGCTCGTCGTCGTTCAGCGGAAGTGTCTGCAGGGTCTCCACAAAGCCGCCCAGCACTGTCAGCGGCGTACGGATTTCATGCGAGACGTTGGCAACAAAATCGCGCCGCATGACCTCCGCCTGTTGCACGGCGGTGACATCGCGCGACAGCAGCAGCTTTCGGCCTTCGCCGTAACCATGCAAATGAACAGCCAGCTGCACCGGGCGGCTGGAGGTGCTGCGCGGACCGCGAATCACAATGTCCCCGGCGTAATCGTCACCATTGAGATAGGCAACAAAGCCGGGGTCGCGCAGCAGGTTGCCTATGTGTTGCTGGATGTCGCGCTGCGGGTCGAACCCGAAATGACCCGCTGCCGTTTCGTTGCACCATTCGATGCCGTCCTGCGCGTCGAGCAGCACCACGCCGTTGGGGGACGCCTGGATGGCCGCCAGAAAATCATTGAGCCGATCACGGTTTTCGGCAATTTGCCTTTCGCGGGACCGGGTCAGGCGCCAGGTCCGCTCCGCCACTTCACCCCACAGTCCGGCCACGCGCACAGGGGCGCTGGTGTCGCCTTCCTTCAACCAGGCCAGCAAACGCATGCCCCGCCGCAAGTCCACGATCACCCACAAGGCGCTGGCGAGCACGATCCCCAGCACCATGCCATTGCGCGGATCGCCCATCGGCAAATACCGTCCCAGGACGGCACCGGCGAGCTGGAACAGAAAAAAGCGGAAGACGCGCCAGACCATGCGGCGATTGTGCAGGAAAGCGGCCGCTCAGGCGGAAGGCGTTGCGGTCATGCGGTAGCCCGCGCCGCGAACAGTCTCCACCATGTTGCCCGCCGCACCCAGCGCCTCGCGCAGACGCTTGACATGAACATCAACGGTCCGTTCCTCGATGAAGACATGGTCGCCCCACACCTTGTCGAGCAGCTGTCCGCGGCTGTGCACACGCTCGGCGTGTTTCATCAGGTAGTGCAGCAGCTTGAACTCGGTCGGGCCCAGTTTCAGACTCTGTCCCTGGTAAGACACCCGGTAGGTGGCGGCATCGAGTTCCAGCGCATCGAGCGTCACACTCTCGTTGGTCTGCTCGGGTGCGCGCCGGCGCAACACCGCGCGGATACGCGCCAGCAGCTCCTGGGTGGAGAAAGGCTTGGTGATGTAGTCATCGGCCCCTGCATCCAGCCCTGCAATCTTGTCCGGCTCGTCGCCGCGCGCGGTGATCATCAGGATGGGAACCTGTTTGGTCCTGGCCTGTGATCGCCACTTCTTGGCCAGTGAAAGCCCGCTCTGCTCCGGCAACATCCAGTCGAGCAGGATCACGTCGGGCAACACGGCTTCGAGTTCGCGCTGAGCGGCTTCACCGTCGATCGCCCAGATCGGCTGGAAACCGTTGTGGCGCAAGTTGACGGCGATCAGCTCGGCAATGGCCGGCTCGTCTTCGACCACAAGGACTCGGGGCACAGTTTTCATCGGCACAGTGTTTTCAGGTTATCGAACCATGGATTCGATGGTTTCCATGGAGGTATGACGGACGTCCGCCCCCTTCACCACATAGATGATGAATTCGGCGATGTTCTTCGCATGGTCCCCGATACGCTCGATCGCCTTGGCGACAAACAGCAGGTCCAGGCTGGAGGAAATCGTGCGCGGGTCTTCCATCATGTAGGTGATCAGCTTGCGGACAAAGCCGTCAAACTCCTTGTCGATCGCGTCGTCTTCCTTGAGGATGGACACGGCCACGTTGACATCCAGCCGGGCAAACGCGTCGAGCGCCTTGCGCAGCAGGCCGGAGGCCAGGTCAGCCGCAATGCGCAGCTCGGAGGACGGCAGGGCCCGCGCAGCGCCACTGTCGATGATGGAGCGCACCATGCGGGCGATTTTTTCCGCCTCGTCGCCCGCACGCTCCAGATTGGCCGTGGTTTTGGAAATCGCGATCAGCAGGCGCAGATCCCGCGCCGTGGGCTGGCGGCGGGCAATGATAGACGACAGTTCCTTGTCGATCTCGACTTCCATGACATTGACGCGGGCCTCCATGTCGGTGACCTCAGTCGCCGCTTCGGCGCTGAACTGGGCCAGTGCGTAGACGGCCGTGCGGATCTGGGATTCCACCAGGCCGCCCATTTCCATGACGCGGGTGGAAACGCTGGTCAGTTCGCTGTCGAACTGGCTGGACAGATGTTTGTCACTCATGATCAACCAAACCTTCCTGTGATGTAGTCTTCGGTTTCCTGCCGTTTGGGCTTGAGGAATATCTGGTCGGTCTCGCCAAACTCGATGAGTTCGCCGAGGTACATATAGGCGGTGTAGTCGCTGCAACGCGCCGCCTGCTGCATGTTGTGGGTCACGATGGCGATGGTGTAGTCCTGCTTGAGTTCATGCACCAGCTCTTCCACCTTGCCCGTGGAGATCGGGTCCAGCGCGGAGGTGGGCTCGTCGAGCAACAGCACCGACGGCTTGACCGCCACGCTGCGCGCGATGCACAGACGCTGCTGCTGGCCGCCGGACAGGGACAGGCCGCTCTGGCTGAGCTTGTCCTTGACCTCGTTCCACAGCGCCGCCTTGGACAGGGCCCACTCGACGCGATCATCCATTTCACCCTTGCTCAGGTTTTCATAAAGTTTCACGCCAAATGCGATGTTGTCGTAAATCGACATCGGGAACGGCGTGGGTTTCTGGAAGACCATGCCGATACGCGCGCGCAGCAGGTTGATGTCCTGCTTGGGGTCGAGGATGTTCTGGCCGTAAAAGTTGATCTGGCCTTCGGCGCGCTGGCCGGGATACAGGCTGTACATGCGGTTGAGCGTGCGCAGCAGCGTGGACTTGCCGCAACCCGACGGGCCGATGAAGGCCGTCACCTTGCGTTCCTCGATATCGAGATTCACGTCCTTGAGGCCCTGGAATTTACCGTAGAAGAAGTAGAGCTTGCGCAGCTCGAGGGCGTTTTTCTTGGCTTGCACGGCGGCGGCGGTATCTGGCATGGTGAGTTCCGGGTCTTGAAAAGGTCAGATGTTTGGGTAAGGGGGCGCCGACGTTAACCCGGCGCCTTTTCACGCAGGAACACGCGTGCCACGATGTTGAGGACGAGTACCGACAGGGTGATCAGCAAGGCGCCACCCCAGGCCAGGCGAATCCAGTTGTCGTAGGGGCTGAGCGCAAACTGGAAGATCACCACCGGCAGATTGGCCATGGGCGCGCCCATGTCGGTGCTGAAGAACTGGTTGTTGAGCGCGGTGAACAGCAGGGGCGCGGTCTCCCCGCTCATGCGCGCCACCGCCAGCAGCAGGCCCGTCATGACGCCGCTTTTGGCCGCACGCAGTGTGACCAGCGTGGCGACTTTCCAGCGCGGGGCGCCCAGCGCGAAGGCCGCTTCACGCAAGCTGCCGGGCACCAGCCGCATCATGTTTTCGGTGGTGCGCACCACCACCGGCACCGCGATCAGCGACAGCGCCAGGCTGCCAGCCCATCCCGAAAAATTGCCCACCGTGGCCACCGCAATGGCATATACAAACAGCCCCAGCACAATCGAGGGAGCGGAAAGCATGATGTCCGTGACGAAACGCGTCAGTTCGGCGGTCTTGCTCTGGTCGCCGTACTCGGCCAGGTACACGCCGGCAAAAACGCCGATGGGCGTGGACACCAGGACCGCGAAGCCGACCATCATCAGGCTGCCGACGATGGCGTTGGCCAGACCGCCGCCTTCGCTGCCCGGCGCGGGTGTGGACTGGGTGAACATGTTCCAGTCCAGCGCCGCAAAGCCGTTGGCGAACAGCACGCTCAGGATCCACAGCAGCACGACCAGACCGAGCACCATGGCGCCCATGGAAAGGGTCAAACCGATGGCATTGGAGCGCCTGCGGCTGGTATAGAGTTGTTGGTTGAATTTCATCAGGGCGTCCCGATTGGATGGTTTGAGGCAGAGAGGCTCACAGGCCCTTGGCCTTTTCGGCGCGCAACATCAGTATCTTGGCGAGCGAAAGCACGATGAAGGTGATGACAAAGAGCAGAAAACCCAGCGCAAACAGGGTAGACAGGTGGAAGTCGGCCGCCTCCCCGAACTCGTTGGCCAGCGTGGACGCGATCGATGTGCCCGGCGAAAACAGCGAGGTGGGCATGCGGTTGGCGTTGCCGATCACAAAGGTCACCGCCATGGTTTCGCCCAGGGCGCGACCCAGGCCAAGCATGATCCCGCCGATCACGCCCTTCTGGGTGTAGGGCAGGACAATCCGGCTGACCACTTCCCAGGTGGTGCATCCCAGACCGTAGGCCGATTCACGCAGGATGGGCGGCACGATCTCGAACACATCGCGCATCACCGCCGCCACAAAGGGCAGAACCATGAAGGCCAGCACAATGCCCGCCGCCAGGATGCCGAAGCCGTTGGTGCTGCCGCCGAACAGGAAACCCACCAGCGGCATGCCGCCGAGCACCTTCTGCACCGGCACCTGAAAGTAGTCCGCAAACAGCGGCGCAAACACAAACAGGCCGAACATGCCGTAAATGATGGACGGCACCGCAGCCAGCAACTCCACCGCCGTCCCCAGGGGGCGACGCAGCCAGACCGGGCAGGTCTCGGTAAGAAACAGGGCAATGCCAAAAGCCAGTGGCACCGCAATCAGCATGGCGAGGCCTGCACTGGCAATGGTGCCGACGATGGCGATCGCCGCACCGAATTCTTCGTTGATGATGTCCCACTCGACGCGCCAGATGAAGTTGAAGCCGAACTTCTGGAACGTGGGCCAGGCGTTGATGAACAGGGAGACGATGATGCCCACCAGGGCGATCAGCACCAGCAGCGAAAAGCTCTGGGTGACGCGGTGGAACAGGATGTCCTGGAACCGTTGCCGCCTGGCGATCGACGCCATGTTGGGGTTGGCGGTCTCAACGGGCACATTTAGCGGATTCATGGTGATTTCCACGCTCATTTTGACTCCCATGTGAGGTCATCCAATCTGATAAACCGAGATCCGCCGGCCAGCCCCTGCCGGACGGCGGATGTCATTTAAAGGATCAGTTCAACTCACTTCGCGATCTGCGACCACACCTTGGTGCGGATCTGGGCGGTCAGCGCGTCGGGGAGCGGCACGTAGTCGAGCTCAGAAGCCATGCCTTTGCCGTTCTTGAAGGCCCAGTCGAAGAACTTTAACACCTCGGCGGACTGGGCTTTATCGGCGGGCTCCTTGTACATCAGGATGAAGGAAGCCGTGCTGACGGGCCAGCTCTTGGCGCCTTTGGCGTTGACCATGGAGATGCCCATGCCGGGGGCGCTGAACCAGTCGGCACCCGCTGCAGCGGAAGCAAAGGCGTCGTCGTCCGGGCTCACATACTTGCCGTCGGCGTTCTGCAGCTGCAGGAAGTTCATGTTGTTCTTCTTCACGTAGGCGTATTCCACATAACCCACGGCACCCTTGACTCGGTTCACGTTGGCGGCGACGCCTTCGTTGCCCTTGCCGCCGACGGAGGACGCTGCAGGCCACTTCACGGCAGCGCCCTTGCCCACGGTGTCGGCCCAGTCTTTGCTGACCGCCGTCAGGTAGTCGGTCCAGTTGAAGGTGGTGCCGGAGCCGTCAGCGCGGTGCACCACGGTGATGTTCTGGTCAGGCAGGGTCTTGCCGGGGTTCAGGGCCGCCAGCTTGGGGTCGTTCCACTTGACGACCTTGCCCAGGAACATCTCGGCCAGCACGGGGCCGGTGACACGCAGTTCGCCGGGCTTGAAGCCGTCGAGGTTGATCACGGGCACGGTGCCGCCGATGATGGCAGGAAACTGGACCATGCCATCCTTGTCCAGGTCGGCGCCGGGCACAGGCGCATCAGTCGCGCCGAAAGCAACCGTTTTGGCGCGGATCTGGCGGATGCCGCCGGACGAACCGATGGACTGGTAGTTCAGGCCGGTGCCGGTGGCCTTTTTGTAGGCTTCAGCCCACTTGGCATAAATCGGAAAAGGGAAGGTCGCGCCGGCGCCGGTGATGTCGGCGGCCATGGCGGAACCCATGCCCAGGGTGGCAAAGGCGGCGACGGCCATTGCCTTGAGGAAAATGCGCTTTTGTTTCATATGGCTCCTTACGGTTGGATAAACTGGTCGACAGGCTGTACTGTAGAAGCGCAATGTGACAGGTGCGTGACAAATGCATGAAAAAGCAGCGGCCGGTCTTGCCCATCCGTGGGACATGACGCCGTCAACTGCCCCCCGTGCACCGCCCGGATGGGGTGGGGTTTCACGGCCCGGTCACAGGGGCCGGCCATGCTGGCTGGCGACGTCGTTTCCGGGGCGGCAGGTCAAGCTTCCGGTGCCTCGCCCTCCCGCCGGCCGCGGCGCCGGCGTTGCGCCTGGATGCTATGCTGGCTGCGCCCCAACAATCGCTCACACATGCAAAATGGAACTCGCCTGGCTGCGGTGGACCTCGGGTCCAACAGCTTTCGCCTTGAAATAGGCCGTCTCGACCACGGACAAATTCACCGTACCGAATACCTCAAGGAAACCGTGCGCCAGGGCAACGGCCTGGACGGCGAGCGCAACCTCACGCCGGAAGCCATGCAGCGTGGCTGGGAATGCTTGGCGCGTTTTGGGGAGCGCCTGGCTGGCTTCAGGAAAAACGAAGTCCGCGCCGTGGCCACACAAACTTTGCGCGAGGCGCGCAACCGCGACGAATTTCTGGCGCGTGCCCACCAGGTGCTGGGCTTTCCCATCGACGTGATTTCCGGCCGCGAGGAAGCGCGGCTGATCTACCAGGGCGTGGCCCATATGCTGCCGCAATCCGACGAGCGGCGCCTGGTCGTCGACATCGGCGGCCGCTCCACCGAAATGATTCTGGGCCAGGGCCTGGACGCCCTGGTGATGGAGTCCTACCGCGTCGGCAGCGTGGCCTGGTCCATGAAGTACTTTCCCGATGGCCAGTTCACGGCACGCGCCTTCGCTGCCGCCGAAGTAGCCGCCAAGGCGGTGCTCGACGAAGCCCTCAACCTCTACCCGGCTGCCGGCTGGGAAGTCGCCTACGGCTCCTCAGGCACGGTGGGCGCCGTCGCCGACGTGCTGGCGGCTGCCGGCATGCCGCCGGGCATGATCACCCGCGAAGGACTGGACTGGTTGCTGGACCGGCTGCTCAAGGCCCAAAGCGCGGATCGCCTCAGGCTGGAAGGCATGAAGGACGACCGGCGTGCCGTCATAGGCGGCGGCGTCAGCGTGCTCAGGGCCGTGTTCGAGCTGCTGGACATCCGGCAGATGCAGGTAGCGCAGGGCGCCCTGCGCCACGGCGTGCTGTACGACCTGCTGGACCGTGAAGAGGGCAACAGCGACCTGCGCTCGACCACGGTTCAGGGACTGGCGCGCAAATTTGCGGTGGACGCAGCGCAGGCCCAGCGCGTCGGGAAAACGGCCATCACCCTGTTCCGGCAGGCCGGCGGCGGGTTGCCGGCAGCGGAACTGGCACGTGTCCAGCGCAAGCTGGACTGGGCAGCGCAGCTGCACGAAATCGGCAGCCACATCTCGCACAGCGATTACCACAAACATGGCGCCTACATCCTCGACAACGCCGACGCGCCGGGTTTTGCGCTGCCCGAAACGCACCGGCTGAGCCTGCTGGTGCTGGGCCACCGCGGCAAGCTGCGCAAGCTCGAGGCCGACTTCGAGGACCCGGTGTTTGTGCAGCAGTTGCTGTGCCTGCGGCTGGCCGTGATCCTGTGCCATGCCCGCCGCGATCCCGACCTCCGGGGCATGCAGATGGAGACCACGGTGGACAACCACCGCTTCGTGCTGGCTTGCCGCACCGGCTGGGCGGCGGCTTTTCCGCAGTCGGCCCACCTGCTGCGCGAAGAGGTGCTGGCCTGGCAGAAAACGCCCTGGACGCTGATTGTGGCCAGCCCCTGAAGCAGCGAAGTTGACAGTGCAAATGTTAACGGTATAAACTGTATAAACCGTTTAATCCGAAGGTTCCAACCATGGCAAGCACCACAAAAGCACCCGTCTCCCGCAAGCAAACCGGCGCGAGCGCCAAAAAGGCAGCAGTTAAAAAACCTGCTGCAGCCCCCGCGCCGGTTCAGTCCGCCGGCAGCGCCAAAACAGCCAGCCCAAGCGCCAGGGTCAAGAAACCGGCCGCCAAACCGGCTCCGGCGCCGAAAGCAGAAAAACCCGCCAAGGCCAAAAAGCCCAAGCTGGTGCGCGACAGCTTCACCATTCCGAAGGCAGAGTACGTGGTGCTGGACGAACTCAAGCAGCGCGCCACGCAACTGGCGCGCCCAATCAAGAAAAGCGAGTTGCTGCGCGCCGGCATCAAGGCCCTCGCAGCCATGAATGACACGGGTTTTCTGGCGGCGCTGGACCAGGTGCCGGCCATCAAGACCGGCCGGCCAGCGGGCTGAAGGCAGGCGGAGCTACAGCAGTTCCGGCGACTGCACCGTGACCACCACGGTCTGGGCGCCGGCCTCGCGTTCGCGATGACGCAGCCACCAGAGCGCGCCCTTCTTGACCGCGCACTCTTCTTCGCGCAGGCCGAGCAACTGTGAAATCACCTGGCCCAGCGTGGGCTGATGCCCGATCACCAGGATAGGCAGCTTGTTGGACGGCCACTGCACCAGTTCCAGCAATTGCGAGGGCGGCGCATCGGGGCCGAGTTCCGCACGTATCTTGTACTTGCGCCCCAGCGCCAGCGCCGTCTGCTCACAGCACCGTGCCGGGCTGACCAGGATGCGGGTGCGTTCCGGCAACTGGCGGTCCAGCCAGCCGGCCATGCGCGCCGCCTGCTTGTCCCCACGCGCGGTCAATGAACGTTCCAGGTCGCTGATGCCCGGCGCGTCGTCGGCGAGCCATTCCTCGGCCTCCGCATGACGCCACAGGATCAGGTCCATCACTGCCCGTTCCGGCCGGAAGGACCGGCAGCGTAACGCGCCATCAGCGCGGCCTGGGCGCCCTGCGGTTCACCTTCGGCCGGTGCGCTGACCCGCACATAGGTGCCGTCGGGCTGCAGGTCCCAGGCATCACGGCTGTCATGCAGGTAAGCCACCAGGCATTCATCGATGATGCGCTGGCGCAGCACCGGATCGGTGACAGACCACGCCAGTTCGACCCGCCTGAGCATGTTGCGGTTCATCCAGTCGGCACTCGACAGGTACAGGGTCTCCTCGCCGTCGCAGCGGAAATAAAACACCCGGGAATGCTCGAGAAAACGGCCGATGATGGAACGCACGCGGATGTTGTCAGTCACGCCCGGCACCTGCGCCGGCAACATGCAGGCACCGCGCACCACCAGGTCGATCTTCACGCCGCGCTGGCCGGCGCGAACCAGGGCCAGGATCAGCGTTTCGTCGGTCAGCGCGTTCATCTTGGCAACAATGCGCGTGTCCTTGCCCTGCGCGGCAACGTCGCCCAGGGCATCGATCTTTTCGATCAGTTTTCTATGCAGCTGGAATGGCGCCAGCCACAGCCGGTTGAGCTTGGGCAGCTTGCTCTGGCTGGCCAGGTGCACAAACACGTTGTCGATGTCGGCCGTCAATGCGGCGTCGGCCGTCAGGTAGCTCAGGTCGGTATACAGCCTGGCGGTCTTGGGGTTGTAGTTGCCGGTGGACAGGTGCGCGTAGCGCCGCAGGTGCTGGCCTTCACGGCGCGTCACCAGCAGCATCTTGGCGTGGGTTTTCAGGCCCACCACGCCGTAGACCACCTGCGCGCCAATGGACTCGAGCATCTCGGCCCAGTTGATGTTGGCTTCCTCGTCAAAACGTGCCTTGAGCTCGAGCACCACCATGACTTCCTTGCCGCGCCGCACTGCTTCCCGCAGCAGCACCATCATTTCCGAATCGGTGCCGGTGCGGTAAATGGTCTGGCGGATCGCCAGCACCTGCGGGTCGTTGACCGCTTCGCGCAGGAAATCCAGCACGCCGTCAAAACTTTCGAAAGGCTGGTGGATCGACACGTCGCCACGCTTGAGCCGTTCGAAAAACGACTCGCCGGGCACCAGTTGGGTGGGGTAACAGCCCTTGTGCGGCGGGAACAGCAGCCTCGGGTCATTGACGAGGTCCACCAGCTGCGTCAGGCGCACCAGGTTGACCGGGCCGTGCACGCGGTACAGCGATGCTTCCGGCAGGTTGAACTGACCCAGCAGGAAATCCGACAGGTACTTGGAGCAGCCCGCCGACACCTCGAGCCGGACCGCCTGGCCGTAATGCCTTTGCTCCAGCCCCAGGCGCAGCGCGGTACGCAGGTTCTTGACGTCGTCTTCATCGACCGCCAGGTCGGAGTGCCGCGTCACACGGAACTGCGAAAACTGCCCGACATCCCGGCCGGGAAACAGCTCGCCGAGATGGGCACGGATCACGCTGGAGAGCGACACAAAACAGGTGTGTTTGCCCGAAACCTTGTCGGGCATGCGAATAAAGCGCGGCAACACGCGTGGCACCTTGACGATGGCGATGTCGTTCTCGCGGCCGAAGGCATCGCGCCCGCCGAGCCGGACGATGAAATTGAGCGACTTGTTGGCGACCTGCGGAAACGGGTGCGAGGGATCGAGGCCGACCGGAATCAGCAGAGGCCGGACCTCGCGCTCGAAGTAGGCCTGCACCCACTGCCGCTGTGCGGTGTTGCGCTCGCCATGCGACACGATGCGGATGCCCTGCTTTTCAAACAGGGGCAGCAGCTCATCGTTGTACAGCGCGTACTGCCGCGCCACCATGTCGTGCGCCGCACCGGCCAGCGCCTCGAAAGACGCTTCGGTGTAGGCGCCCTTCTGCTCCCGGGCCTGTGCCGCAGTCAGGTGCAATGCCGCGCGGACCTCGAAAAATTCGTCGAGGTTGGACGACACGATGCACAGAAACCGCAGGCGCTCCAGCAAGGGCACGTCGGCACGCTTGGCCCAGTCGAGCACCCGCTCGTTGAACGCAAGAATGCTGTGATCGCGGTCCAGGAGCTGGACGTCGACGGGTGCGGGGACGGGGACGGGTGACAAGGCGGGAGATTGGGACATTCGGCGGATCTTGTTATTTTGTAATCAAATTGACTTGTTGTCAGTGTTCATCAATTAAATGACAGGCGTGTGACAGAACCATGTCACAGCCTTTGTCCCGTCAGGGCATCGGCCGCCAGCCGCTGGCTGCCAATGCTGCGCCGGGCCGCGACCAGATGCCCTTCGAACAACCGGGCCGCGTGCGTCCAGCTGAACTCCAGCGACCGGGCACGCGCCTCATGCCGGGGCACCGCCAGCGCAGCCAGGCAAGCCTGCCGCAGGTCGGCATGCAAGACGCCGCCCTGCGAACGCCCATCCTGCGTACCCAATACTTCCAGCGGCCCGTCCACCGGGTAGGCCGCCACCGGGGTGCCGCTGGCCATGGCCTCGAGCATCACCAGGCCGAAAGTCTCCGATTTGCTGGGAAATACAAACACGTCTGCCGCAGCGTACACCCTGGCCAGTTCCTCGCGGGGCAACACGCCCAGCCATCGCACCTGCGGGTAACGCTCCTTCAGTGAAGCCTCCAGGGGACCGACACCGCAGACCAGCTTGGTGCCGGGGATGTCGAGGTCGAGGAAGGCGGCAATGTTCTTCTCGTAGGACACCCGGCCGACAAACAGGCTGACAGGCCGGGCCAGCGTGCCCAGCGGCGCGTACAGGCGCGGCTGCGGTTGAAAGGCAAACAGGCGGGTGTCCACGCCATGGGTCCAGCTGCGCAAATGGCGGAAACCGCGCTGTTCCAGCATGCGCAGCACGCCGTCGGTCGGCACCATCACGCCGGCCGATGCCTTGTGGAAGTGACGGAACAGCGCATAACCCCAGGACAGGGGAATTTTCAGGGCAGCGTTGAGGATTTCCGGAAACTTGGTGTGAAACGCCGTGGTGAAAGACAGGCCGTGCCGGATGCAGTAGCCGCGCGCGGCCCAGCCCAGCGGTCCCTCTGTCGCCACGTGGATGGCATCAGGCTGCAGCGCATCGAGCTTCTGGCCCAGCAGCTTTTTCGGCCGGATCGCCAGGTCGATGCCGGCGTAACCCGGGCAGGGCCGGGTTTTGAACAGGCCGGGGTGGATCACCTCGACCTGGTGGCCGAGTTTTTCGAGTTCCAGCACCAGCTCGACCAGCGTGGTGACCACGCCGTTGATCTGCGGCTTCCACGCGTCGGTAATCAGGGCAATTTTCATGGCCGTCCTCACGCGGTGACCGTGCTGGCCAGATGCCCACGGCCCTGGGTCTCGTGGGACGGCGCCCAGTGCAGCAGTTCCAGCGTACCGTCGTAGTTCTCGACCAGCGCGGTGCGGCTTTCGACCCAGTCGCCGTCGTTGCAATACAGCGTGCCGTTGATCTCGCGCATTTCGGCGCGGTGGATATGGCCGCAAACCACCCCCTGGTGGCCGCGGCGCCGCGCTTCCGTGGCGACCGCTTCCTCGAAGTCGGTCACGTAGTTCAGCGCGCTCTTGACTTTTTGCTTGAGGTAAGCGGACAGCGACCAGTAAGGCAGGCCCAGACGCGCGCGCAGGCTGTTCAGGTGGCGGTTCAGCTTGAGCGTGAACTCGTACAGGTTGTCACCCACATAAGCCAGCCACCTGGCACACTGCACCACCGCGTCGAAATAGTCGCCGTGCACGACCCACAACCTGCGGCCATCGGCCGTCACATGCACCGCTTCGTCCAGCACCTCGATGCCGCCAAACTGGTGGCCGATGAATTCGCGCGCAAACTCATCATGGTTGCCGGGCACATAAATGACGCGGCAGCCCTTGCGCGCGCGCTTGAGCAGCTTTTGCACCACGTCGTTGTGCGACTGCGGCCAGTACCATTTGCGGCGCAGCTGCCAGCCATCGACGATGTCGCCGACCAGGTACAGGTAGTCGCTGGGATGGGCCTTCAAAAAGTCCAGCAATGCCGCGGCCTGGCAGCCGGGCGTGCCCAGATGCAGGTCGGAAATGAAAATGCAGCGGTAACGCTTGCGCAGCGCCAGCTCGTCATGGTCATCCGCGTCACCAGGCGAGGGGCCCTGGTTGAGCGGGCCGAGCTTGTCGAAGAGCGAACGCATCAGGCCGCCGTGCCGGAAAAATGCTTGCGGTAACGCGCCGGCAAGTCGGCAATACGCATCATCATCGGCAGGTCGGCGGAGTTGAAGTCCGGGTCCCAGGCCGGCGCGCCCAGCACCTTGGCGCCCAGGCGCAAATAACCCTTGATCAGCGCCGGCGGCTCGACGTCCAGCGAATCGTCCAGCCGGTCCACCGGCAGCGGCAAGCGCGGCGTCACGTGGTATTCGATGGGCGCAAGGTGCGTCTGCCGGACCTGGCGCCAGATGCTGGCAGCCGCCTGACCGCTCGATGCACCGGTGTGCTGCATCGGGATGCTGGCGCAACCGATCATGGTGTCGAGCTGGTTGCGCGCCATGAACTCGGCCAGCGCACCCCACAGCGCCAGGATCACGCCGCCGTGGCGGTGCTCGGCATGCACGCAGCTGCGGCCCAGCTCGACCATGCGCGGCCGCAAAAAGCGCAGACGCGTCAGGTCAAACTCGGTGTCGCTGTAAGTGCTGCCGGCACGTTTGGCCTGGGCCGGGGTCAACACGCGGTAGGTGCCGATCACCTCCTGGCTGGCCTCGTCACGCACCAGCAGGTGTTCGCAAAAATCGTCGAAGATGTCGATGTCGTGGCCAGGAAGCGCGCCGGACAAGGTGGCGCCCATCTCGGTCGCGAAAACCTGGTACCTCAGCCGCTGCGCCTGCCGGACCTCGTCCTGGTGCCTGGCCCAGCCGACCTGGATTTTCCCCAGGGCAGGCCTTTGAACAGCGGCTGGAAGTGGTGCATGAGAGCTTTGATGAAGTAACCCCCGTGAAAAATGCGCCGGAGCGACGGGCGACAGTGCAAAGGTGGGGTTGGGCAGTTCTTTCATGGTGACTCCTTGTTGTCAATTCGCAAATAACA
Organism: Polaromonas sp.; assembly: GCA_030683705.1. Lineage (GTDB taxonomy): Bacteria > Pseudomonadota > Gammaproteobacteria > Burkholderiales > Burkholderiaceae_C > Polaromonas. Next base: position 18,810 of record JAUXPP010000074.1, read on the forward strand.
AAACGGAAAGGCTGTAAAAAAGCCCCGGGGTCGGGGCTTTTTTCTCAAAAAATCAGGTCCCGACGGTGCCGCCATCCTTGCGGCGGATCACGACGGTGGCCGAACGCGGCCGCCCGCCCATGGGCCCGTCAGGCCAGTGGCTCACCGCCTTCGGCTGGGCCGGGTCGCCGCGTTCGCTGGCGGTTTCGCCGGGGTGCTGGATGTTGATGAAGACCGCGCGGCGATCGGGCGTGAAACTCACGCCGGTGACCTCGCAGCCGGCTGGCCCGGTCAGGAAACGTTTGGTCTCGCCGGTCGCCGGGTCGGCGCACAACATCATGTTGTTGCCGATGTCCTTGTAGGCGCCCTTGTGCATGGCCGACGTCGATATGTCGGTCTGGATCCAGAGCAGGCCGCCGGCGTCGAACTGCAGGCCGTCGGGACTGCCGTAGATATCGCCCTTGATGCTGCCGCGGTACTCGGCCTTGCCGGCATTCGGGTCGCCGGCCAGGGCGAAATGCATCCAGCGGAACTCGGTGGCACTGGCGTCGCCGTCGAACACACCGGAGCCGCCCGCACCCTTGCCTTCGCGCCAGCGGATGATGTGGCCCATGATGTTGTCGTTGCGCGGATTCGCGGCGTCCGCCAGACGGCCGTTCTGGCCGCGCGCGCTGTTGTTGGTCAGCGTCAGGAACACCTCGCCGGTGTTGGGATGCACCGCCACCCACTCGGGGCGGTCCATCCTGGTTGCGCCGACAGTGTCAGCGGCCTGGCGGCATTTGACGAGCACCTCGGCCTGGTCGGCGAAACCGGCGGCGGCGTTGAGGCCGCCCTCGCCGTGCACCAGCGGCAACCAGCGTCCGTAACCCTGGCTGTCGAAACGAGCCACGTACAGGGTGCCGTGGTCCAGCAAGTCCTTGTTCGCACGGTAGCCGCCGGGCTTGACCTTGTCTCGGCTGACAAATTTGTACACATATTCAAAACGCTCGTCGTCGCCCATGTACACCACGGCGCGGCCATCCCGGCTCAGCGTGGTCGTCGCGCCTTCATGTTTGATGCGGCCCAGCGCCGTGCGCTTGATGGGGGTCTGTGTCGGGTCCTGCGGGTCGATCTCGACCACCCAGCCGAAACGGTTCGGCTCGTTCGGGTGTTTCACCGCGTCAAAACGCTCATCGAACTCATGCCAGCGGTAGCCGAAACCTTTGGCGCGCATGCCGTAACGCAGCTCATCAGGCGCTGGCTTGTCTGCGGCCGAGAAATACCCGTTCCAGTTTTCTTCGCAGGTCAGGAAGCTGCCCCAGGGCGTCTGGCCGGCCGCGCAGTTGTTCAGCGTTCCGAGCGGGCGTTTGCCTTCGGGATCGGCAGCGGTTTTCAGCAGGACATGCCCGGCGGCCGGACCGCCGAAAGCCATGGGCGTATTGCCGGTGATGCGGCGCGCATAACGCGAGTTCGGCATCACACGCCAGACGCCGCCGCGCTCGATCACCTCGATGATGCTCACGCCGTGCGCCGCCTGCGACTTGCGTACCTTGTCGGCCGTCCAGGTCTTCATGCCGTCGCTGTGCAGCAGGCCGTCGTCGGTGTATTCGTGATTGATCGCCAGCAGGCCGTGGCGCGGATTGTTGTCCAGCGGGAAATATTCCATGCCGTCGTGGTGCATGCCGGCCTGCAGCAGCTGGTCGTTCGCACTGTTCGACGCATCGGCGCTGAAATCCGGCGCCGCTGCGCCGGCGATGCCGGTGGCGTCACCCCAGCGGTACAGCACCTGGGCCTCATACTCGGGCGGCACCACCAGCGCATCGGCGCGGGACGGCGGCACGCTGGTGAAACCCAGCGGCTTGCCCGTGGCGGCTGTCGCGGCATGGCCGGTCAGGGTGTGCGAGCCCATCAGCAGCGCCACCGCCGCCGAGGTGCATCGCAACACGTGGCGGCGCTCGCCGTCTACCTCGTGGATGGACGGATTGCCCGCCGTGTTGACGCCATCTTCCGGCTCGAAAGCCTTGCCAAACCCTTGACCCATGAATCACTTCCCATCGTGTTTTTGACTGATGGCGTGATTCTGGAATCGGGGGGTGACGGGTTCATGTCGGTTTGATGGCGATTTGATGACAATCACCCGCACGGCCCAGGCGCTATCGAATAAATAGCTGCCTGCGCTTGCCGTATATGGCTTAGAGCGCAATTTGGCACTGAACAGGGACAGCGCGGGCACGGGGCGGGTGGGACGCACCGGCGCGCATCTTTCCAGTCTTGATGCACCTCAAGCGATCACCAGCCGCGCACTGTATGGTGGTGAAGATGCTGATCCGGCCATGTGCGTCCTCCGGAAGGCGCAACCGTGCCGGCAGCACCCGCCCCACACATTTTCACCCGAGAGTATTCACATGAACATCCAGGTCCTGGGCACCGGCTGCAGCAAGTGCCGCAGCGTCATCGCCATGATTGAAAGAGTGGCCCAGGCCAGCGGCGTCGAGGTCGACATCAGCAAGGTCGAGGACCCGGCAGAAATCACGCGCCTGGGCGCCACCGCCACCCCCGCCGTCGTCATCAACGGCCGCATCGTGCACAGCGGCGGCATCGCGACCCATGAAGACGTCCAGCGCTGGCTGCTGCCTGCAGCGCCCGGCTTTCTCGAGGCGCCGACGCGCCATCTGTTCTTCACCGGCAAGGGGGGCGTGGGCAAAACCTCGCTGTCCACCGCCACGGCGCTGGCGCTGGCCGATGCCGGTAAAAAGGTGTTGCTGGTCAGCACCGACGCGGCATCGAATCTCGACGAAATGCTGGGCATCGAACTGCGCAACATCCCCACGCCGGTGCCCGGCGCGCCGGGACTGTCGGTCCTGAACATCGACCCCGACACGGCCGCCGAGTCCTACCGGCAACGTGTGCTGGCCCAGATGGGCACAGCGGCCAGCGCAGCGGAACTGTCAACCGTCAGGGAGCAGCTGTCCGGCGCCTGCACCACGGAAATCGCCTCTTTCGACGAGTTCGCTTCGCTGCTGGCCGACGATGCAGAACACTTCGACCACATCGTCTTCGACACCGCGCCGACCGGTCACACCTTGCGCCTGCTGAGCCTGCCCAAGGCCTGGAGCGGGTTTCTGGAAGGCAACGACCGCGGTGCCTCCTGCCTGGGCCCGCACTCCGGCCTGAAGATGCAGGAAGAGCGCTTCAAGGAGGCGCTGGAGGCTTTGGGCGACCCGGGCAGGACCACCGTGATTCTCGTCACCCGGCCGGACCGGGGCGCGATCGCCGAGGCGGCGCGCACCTCGGACGAGTTGCGTACCCTGGGCCTGAACAACCAGCGGCTGGTGGTCAATGGCGAGTTTCACGCCAGCGATGCCGCCGACGCGGTGGCGGCCGCCATCGAGGCCCAAGGGCAACAGGCCCTGGCCGACATGCCGGCCGCCCTGCGCGCCCTGCCGCAGGACAGGGTGCCGCTGCGGGTGTTCGACACCGTCGGCCTGCCGGCGCTGCGCGCGCTGCTGGCAGCCGATGTTGGCGGCATGACGGCCGGCAAAAAGCTTCCCGCAGAACCGGCCGGCCCCTTCCCCGGCCTGGACGCGCTGGCCGACGAACTGGCCACCGCCGGACACGGTCTGATCATGGTCATGGGCAAGGGCGGCGTCGGCAAAACCACCATCGCCGCGGCCCTGGCCCTGGGCCTGGTGCAGCGCGGCAAAACCGTGCACCTGAGCACCACCGACCCCGCCGCCCACCTTGCCGGGACGATCGAGGGCGAGGTGCCGGGCCTGAAGGTGGATCGCATCGACCCGAAAGTGGAGACCCAGCGCTATATCGACAAGATCATGGCAGCCCGATCCCCCGGTCTCGATGCGCAAGAGCAGGCCCTGCTGCTGGAAGACCTGCAGTCGCCGTGTACCGAGGAGGTGGCGGTGTTTCACGCCTTCTCGCGCATTGTCAGCGAGGGACGCAGCGCCTTTGTGGTGCTGGACACCGCGCCGACCGGACACTCGCTGTTGCTGATGGACGCCACCGGCGCCTACCACCGGCAGATGATGCGGGAGTACGAAGGACACGGCGCGGCGCGCGTGGTCACGCCCCTGATGCGGCTGCAGGACGCGGCGTACACCAAAATCATTCTGGTGGCCCTGCCGGAGGTGACGCCGGTGTCGCAGGCCGCTGCGCTGCAGGACGACCTGCGCCGCGCCAGCATCGAGCCCTATGCCTGGGTGCTCAACAAAAGTGTTCTGGCGGCCGGCACCACCGACCCTTTGCTGGCGGCGCGGCTTGCCGGCGAGCGCCAACAGATGGCGCGCATGTCCGGCGGACTGGCGAAGCGGATTTTTGTCCTGCCCTGGCTGACCCGCCCACCTGTCGGCGTGGAGCAGTTGTCCAGGCTGGTCGCTGCGCCGGTCGCCGTCTCACCCGCTATGAAATAAATAGCTGCTTGCGCACGCCAGAATTGGGCTGGCGGGCGATTTGACCAACAACTGCTCGCTCAATGCGCGAGGGGTTAGTGTCGAACGCGGCGCCCACCCGGCGCGCCCCTGGCAGCCGCCCAACAAAAAAGGCTTCAAAACCGAAGTTCTGAAGCCTTTTTGGCTTGGTCTCAGCACAGGGCTGAGACGGCTGGGATGCAGGGCTTAGTAGCCGCCGCGTCCACCGCCGCCGCCGCCGTAGCCGCCACCGCCGGAACGGTCGCCGCCGCCGCCGTAGCCGCCGCCACCGGAGCGGTCGCCGCCACCGTAGCCGCCGCCACCGCCGCCGCCGAAGCCGCCGCTACGTGGAGGACGTGCCTCCATAGGACGGGCTTCGTTCACGGTGATGCTGCGACCGCCGAGGGACTGGCCGTTCATGCCGGCGATTGCGGCTTGAGCTTCGGCATCGTTGCCCATTTCGACAAAGCCGAAACCTTTGGAGCGGCCGGTGTCACGTTCCATCATGACTTTGGCGCTGGTGACAGAGCCGTACTGGCCGAAAGATTGTTGCAGGTCTTCGTCACGAACCGTGTATGGCAGGTTGCCGACGTAAAGTTTATTGCCCATGGGGACTCCTCAAAAATACATAAAAACAAAAGCGATGGGGTCCCGAAAGCACAACAAATCAAACCGCCGTAGCGCGCGAAACTGACCGATCACCTGACTCGTGAAGGTGTATTTCACACCGACACCCCCTGATTATGCGGCAGGAAACGCGTCCGCACTACATTACTTTCACAGAAAGGGCAAGATAAACGCGGCCGGACCGGCGCTGGCGACCGGGCAACCCGCTCCGGGGCGTTGATTTGCTATGACTTTGGTAGCTAACTTCGCACACCACCAAAGGCTATCCAGCCATACCACCCGATCACTCCGGGAAAAACCGGCGGCCATCCGCACCCCCGGCCGTTTCCTGCAAAAACGCGGGGAAACGACCCGCCGGAGCCGCCGTGCGGCCTCGAACCAGCAAAAACAGGCCGCGTGACGCCCGCGCCGGGGGTGAAAACCGCCCTTCTGCGATGAGCCACCAGCGCACGCCATGCGCCAGCAGGCCGGCACGGTGGTCCAAACGTTTGCGCCGGGGACATACTTGCGCGGTGTCTTGCGGCGACACTGAAACGCAAGCAACATCGACACGGCAACAACAAGGCAAGCCACATGTGCATGGACACGCAAAAGAAGAGAAGCGCGCTGCATGGGCGCTGAGCACGACCATGGCCACGCGCCAGCCGACTTCAACCGGGCTTTTGCCATCGGCATCGCACTCAACATCGTGTTTGTGGCGATCGAGGCGTTTTATGGCTGGCGCATCAACTCGCTGGCCCTGCTGGCCGACGCCGCGCACAACCTGAGCGACGTGGCGGGCCTGGTGCTGGCCTGGGGCGGCGCCCTGGCCAGCAAGCTGCGCCCCAATGCGCGCCACACCTACGGCTGGAAGCGCGGCACCATCCTGGCGGCCTTTGCCAACGCCTTGCTGCTGCTGATGGCGATGGGGGCGCTGGCCTGGGAAGCCGTGGGCCGCATCCTGTCACCCGAACCGCTGGCGGCTGCAGAAGGGGTGACCATCATGGTGGTGGCCGGCATCGGCATTGTGATCAACACCGCCACCGCCCTGCTGTTCATGCGCGGCCGCGAGCATGACCTGAATATCCGCGGCGCCTTTCTGCACATGGCCGCCGATGCCCTGGTGTCCGCCGGGGTGGTGGTCGCCGGGGCGCTGACACTGTGGATGGGCTGGGCCTGGCTGGACCCGCTGGTCAGCCTGCTGATCGCCGGGGTGATCCTGGTGGGAACCGCGAGCCTGTTCAAACAGTCGCTTCACATGCTGTTTGACGGCGTGCCCGACAGCGTGGACCCGCAAGCGGTTCAGGAATGTCTGGCGGCGCTGCCGGGTGTGACACGGGTGCATGACCTGCACATCTGGGCCATGGGCACCTCGCAGATCGCACTGACGGCGCATCTGGTGATGCCCCAGGGACACGCAGACGACGCTTTCCTGAAACACGCAACCGACCAGTTGCACGACCGTTTCGACATCACCCACGTGACGCTGCAGGTCATGCAGCAGGCCTTCACCGCGCCTTGCGCCCCGCCGGATGTGTGAGCTGCTGGCGGCCAAAACCACCGCCGGTGTGGCCGAAGCTGCGTGGCGAGCAGCCAAGAATCCGGCCGCTACGCTGCGCACTTTCCCCGCACCCGCAGCCAGGCAAGGCACCACCTCATGCGTGGACGGAGGGGCGTTGCGAGGTTCTCCCGGGCTTTGACGCAACGCTCTGCAGGCCGGCGGAATTTCCGTGACTCGCGCTTTCCTCCCGGGGCCTGTCCTTCAATAGCCGGGCTTCGGCCCAAACGTCGCGGCGCGGCGGTGCGCCGAACATGCGGGCGTACTCGCGGGTGAACTGGGACACGCTTTCGTAGCCGACCTCATAGGCCGCACGGCTTGCCGCAACCCCCTGGCTGAGCATCAGGCGGCGCGCCTCCACTAACCGCAACTGCTTCTGGAACTGCAGCGGTGTGAGTGTGGTCACCTGCTTGAAACAGCGGTGAAAGCTGGAACTGCTCATGCGCGCAGCGGCCGCGAGTTGTTCGACCGGCAGGGTGCGCATAAAGCCCTCGCGCAGCATTTGCACCGCCGCGGCGATGCGCTGGGCGTGGCTGTCCGGCAAGGCCAGCCGGCGCAGGTCGGCGCCGTGGCGGCCGCTCAGCAGCCAGTAGTGCAGTTCCCTGACCATGCCGGCGTGCAGCAGCGGCACCGCCTCAGGCCGGTCCAGCAGCCGCATCAGGCGCAGCCCGCAGTCCAGCGTGGCGGCATCACTTTCAGCCATCCACACCCGGCCCTGCGACGCAGCCGCGGGCAATGCGCTGGCGGGCAACTGCGCCATCAGGTCGCGAAGCACCGCAAAGTCCAGCTCGATGGCCAGCGCGACGTAAGGCTGCGCGGGACTGGCCAGCACCACACGGCCGGTGACCGGCGCATCCACGCCGACGATGACTGAGGCACCGGCCGCGAACTGGAGATCCTCGCTGCCAAGGGTCAGCTGCTTGGCACCCTGCAGGACCAGGCAAACCAGCGGTTTGTAGATGGAGCGCATCGGGCGGCTCGGCCGGAACGCGCACATCATGCGCAGACCGGGCACCGGCGTCGTCGCCAGCCCATCGACATTCGCGTGGCAACTGGCGTATCGAATGATCGCTTGCTTCAGGGCTTCCATGGTGAACCTCGCTTCCGGCAGGGCAATGGGGAGCCTGCATTATCGGCGCCGGGGGCGCGCCGGACCAGCCCTTTGGCAGGAACAGGCAAGTTTTCAGCGGCTTCGGGCAAGGCGCGGCAAGGCGCCGTCCCTACAGTTTGAACAGGCCCCGCTGCCACGCGTTGACGGCGGAAAGCCGCCCTTCCCACCCCTTCAAGGAACATACCCATGACACACACTCTCCCCCCACAGGACAACAACCCCGCCCTGCCCTCACGCCGCAATATCCTGAAGTCGGCCGCGCTCGCGACCGCTGCCAGCGCCGCGGCCTTCGGCATGCATGCCGCCGCGCAGACCGGCGCGCCGCGGCCTGCTGCCAGCGCACCGGCCGGCCGCAAGGTCGCACTGGTCACCGGCTCCTCGCGCGGCATAGGCGCGGCCACCGCCAGACGGCTGGCGGCCGACGGTTTCCGCGTCACGGTCAACTGCGTGGCCAACCGCGACCTGGCCGCCGCGGTGGTGCGCGAGATCCAGGCCGCCGGCGGCGAAGCCATCTGGGAGCAGGCCGACGTCAGCGACCCGCGCGCCGTGCGCCGCCTGTTCGACGCCAACGACAAGGCCTTCGGCGGCATCGACGTGGTGGTGAGCAACGCCGGCATCATGCGGCTTGCGCCCATGCGCGACATGACGGACGAGGATTTCAACCGCATGATGGACGTGAACCTCAAAGGCAGCTTTTACGTGATGCGTGAAGCCGCCCGGCGGGTGCGCGACGGCGGCCGCATCATCGCCCTGTCGTCGAGCATCACGCAACTGCGTTCACCGACCTACGGCCCTTACGCCGCCAGCAAGGCTGCGCAGGATTTTTACGCCAATGTGCTTGCCAAGGAACTCGAAGGCCGCATGATCTCGGTCAACGCGCTGGCGCCCGGGCTGGTCAACACCACCCTTTTCACCGACGGCAAGACCCCGGCGCAGATCGCCGGCTTCGCGCAGCGCACACCACACAAGCGCCTGGGAGAACCCGCCGACATCGCCGGCGTGATTTCCCTGCTGTGCAGCACCACCGAAGGCGGCTGGGTCAACGGCCAGACCGTGTTTGCCAACGGCGGCGTGGTCTAGGCAGCGCGGGGCGGGAAGGCGACTAGCAAAAGGACTCGACAGCCGGCCCGGCCCGCCCTTCACCCGCATTGACCTGCGGCATTTCATGTAATATCATTAATTACATGAAAAGAGACAGCAGACTCTCCGGCGTGCTTCACGTGCTCCTGCACATGGCCGGGGTGGGCGAACCCATGACGTCGGACCAGCTCGCCAAAGTGATGCAGACCCACCCGGTGGTGGTCAGGCGCGTCATGGCGGGCCTGCGGGACTCCGGGCTGGTCCGCTCCGAGAAAGGGCACGGCGGCGGCTGGTTGCTCAGTTGCAACCTCGATGACATCACCCTCGGCGACATCTACAACGCGCTGGACGCGCCGGAGCTGTTCGCGATGGGCAACCGGACCGAGGCGCCCGGCTGCCTGGTCGAGGAAGCGGTGAATGCGGCGCTCAACAGCGCCTTTGCCGAAGCCAGGCAAGTGCTGCTGGACCGGCTGGCCGGCGTGTCGCTGGCAGCGCTCAACAAGGACTTCCATGCAAGGCTGCAGGCGCGCGGCGGCACCCGGGCATCGGCCATGGCCCACACCGCATGACCATCAACACCGCTTTCACCGATCCGGCGGCCGTCGCGGCCTATGCCGAGGGCCCGCCGCGCATGGTCCCGGGTTTTGCCGACATGCAGCGCATGTGTTTGCTGCTGCTGGCGGAACACGCGCCTGCCGATGCCCGAATCCTGGTGCTGGGTGCGGGTGGCGGGCTGGAGCTGGAGGTTTTCGCGAAGGCGCAACCGCAGTGGCAATTTGACGGCGTGGATCCCTCGGCGGAAATGTTGCAAGTGGCGCAAACCAGACTGCTGGAACACCTGCACCGCGTGCGGCTGCACACGGGCCTCATCGACGACGCGCCGGACGGGCCCTTCGATGCGGCGTGTTGCCTGCTGACGCTGCACTTCCTCGCGCGCGAGGAACGGCGCCGCACGCTGGCCGAAGTGCGCCGGCGGCTCAACCCCGGCGCGCCCTTTGTGGCCGCGCATTTCAGCTTCCCGCAGGACAACGAGGCGATGCGCGCCCGCTGGCTGGCGCGCTGCACCGCTTTCGCCATCTCGTCCGGCATAGACCCGCACCACGCGCGCGCCCGCGAGAAGGGCCTGGGCGCGCAACTGCCAATTTTGTCACCCGAGGACGATGAGGCGCTGCTGCGCGAGGCCGGCTTTTCCGGGGTCGAGCTGTTTTACGCGGCCTTCGGGTTCCGCGGCTGGGTGGCGACCGCCTGAAGAAGGCGCAGCGCGACCCTGTGTCACTTCGCCGCAGGCGCCAGCGCCCGCCTCCCGCGCGGCGTCAGCTCGCCGGCCGCCGCCGAGCGAAGCAGCCGCTGAAAAGTCGGGCACTCCGCATGACTGGGCGCCGGGCAGACTGCCGCATGCCGCAGCCCGTTGCGCATCGCCTTGAGACGCTTGATGGTGCGGTCCAGTTCGTCGGCCTTGGCGCTGAGCGAGGTCCTGTCGATGCTGGCCTGGCCGTCGGGCGAAAACATGGCGGCGATGTCGTCCAGCGAAAAACCGGCGGCCTGCCCCAGCCTGATCAGTGCGAGCTGGTCCAGCACGCCTGGCGCGAAGGTGCGGCGCAGGCCCTGCCGGCCGACCGCGGTGATCAGCCCCTTTTCCTCGTAGTAGCGCAGCGCGGAGGCGGAAAAACCTGATTTTTTGGCGACCTGGGCAATATCCATGAAAAAACCTCTTGACTTCAAGTTGACTTGAACTTGTAGAGTGCCTCCATCGTCACTTTTCGTCAATGGAGAATCCCATGAACACATTCACTGCCAATGCGGCACATATCGCGCTGATCGGCATGGGCGCTACCGCATTCATGGACGCCTGGCTGCTGCTGCTCCAGCGCCTGGGCGTGCCCACGCTCAAGGTCGCCATGATCGGCCGCTGGGCCGGCCACTGGCGCCGCGGCACCTGGCAGCATGCAGCCATCGCAAAGGCGGCGCCGGTACGAGGGGAGCTTGCCCTGGGGTGGCTGCTTCACTACGCGTCCGGCATCACTTTCGCGGGCCTGCTGGCCGGCCTCGCCGGCATGGACTGGGCGCGCCAGCCGACGCTGCTGCCGGCGATGGGGGTCGGCATCGCCACGGTCGCCGCGCCCTGGCTGGTCATGCAGCCCGCCATGGGCGCGGGGATCGCCGCGTCGCGCACGCCGGCACCGGCCAAAAACCGGCTCAGAAGCCTGGCCAACCACAGCGTTTTCGGGCTCGGGCTCTATCTGGCCGCCGTCGTCCTCGCCTGGATTCCGCAGTGAAGGTTTTCTTCACTGTCACTTACCCAAACTGAAATGAACTACACCATGAAAAACAAACAACTTGCCATCATCTATCACAGCGCCCACGGCCATACCGGGCACATTGCCGGCCACATTCTGGCGGGTGCACGATCCGTTCCCGGCATCCACGCCCATTTGCTGAAAGCGGAAGAACTCGCCCAGGCACCCGAGCGCTTGCTGGACTACGACGGATTTGTCTTCGGCTCGCCCACCTACCTGGGCGGGGTCAGCGGCAGCTTCAAGAACTTCATGGACGCCACCGGCCGGCTCTGGAAAAGCCACGCGCTCAAGGGCAAACTGGCATCTGCGTTTACCGTGTCGTCGCTGCCTTCGGGCGACAAGCAGTCGACGCTGCTGGCCATCTTCGTCTTCGCCATGCAACACGGCATGGTCTGGGTCGGCAACGCCATCCTGCCCGAACAGCACAGCGGTGTTCCTTATGAAGAAGCCGCCAACCGGCTCGGCTCCTGGTCGGGAATGATGGCGCAGGCCGGGCATTCCGCGCCGGCGGATTCCTTCGCCCCTGGAGATATCAAGACGGCGCGGATGTTCGGCACGAATGTTGCTGAAGCGTTGCAGCGAATGGCATGCTCTGAGCAAATGGAAACAAGCACATGATTCCCCGCAAATTCGAACCCATCCTGTTCGGCTTCATCCTGTCAGGCCTGATGTCCCTGCTGGTCTCGGGCATCGCCACGCTGCGCGCCGCCGGGATGGGGCCGGGCTTTCTGTCACTGTGGCTCACGTCCTGGCTCACGTCTTGGCTGTTTGCCTTCCCGGCGGTGCTGCTGGTGGCGCCTCTGGCGCGCCGGCTGGTTCGCAGCCTTCTGCAAGCGGAGGGCGCAGCCGCTCCCGCCTCAAAAAGCGACTGAGTGGGCGCTATCAATTCAATAGCTGTCTGCGCTTGTCCTGCATGGCCTGGCGCCCGATTTGGCTCACAGACTCCGCTGGTTCACGCGTTTCGACAACGCCTCGGCGCTTTCCTTGCGTTCGCTGTAGCGGTCCACCAGATACGGTGACACATCGCGCGTGAGCAGCGTGAACTTCATGAGTTCTTCCATCACGTCGACCACGCGGTCGTAATAGGCGGAAGGCTTCATGCGACCGGCGTCGTCGAACTCGAGAAAAGCCTTGGCCACCGAGGACTGGTTCGGAATTGTCAACATGCGCATCCAGCGGCCCAGCACGCGCAGCTGGTTCACCGCGTTGAAGGATTGCGAGCCGCCGCTGACCTGCATCACCGCCAGGGTCTTGCCCTGGGTCGGCCGCACCGCGCCCTGGGCCAGCGGGATCCAGTCGATCTGCGACTTCATGATGCCGGTCATGGCGCCATGGCGCTCCGGCGAGGTCCAGACCATGCCCTCGGCCCACAACGCCAGTTGCCGCAACTCCTGCACCTTGGGGTGGCTGTCGGGCGCGTCGTCGGGCAGCGGCAGGCCGCGCGGGTCGAAGGTTTTTGTTTCGGCGCCCATGGCCTGCAGCAGGCGCGCGGCTTCCTCGCTGAGCAGGCGGCTGTAGGAGCGCTCGCGCACCGAGCCGTAGAGCAGCAGGATGCGCGGTGCATGCGCCGACGGCCTGAAGGCCTGCAGTGCGCCGGCCGTGGGCAGCGCGAACAGATTCTTGTCGAGGTTGGGAAGGTTCTCAAGCGCCGGCAACACGTTCTCCCTTGTCGTTGATCACCGGTTCGCCATCTTCCTTGGTGAACGCGCCCCGCTGCGGCGCCGGCAGGATGTCGAGCACCACCTCCGACGGTCGGCACAGCCGCGTGCCCAGCGGCGTCACGACGATGGGCCGGTTGATCAGGATGGGGTGGGCCCCCATCGCGTCCAGCAACTGCTCGTCGGTCAGCGCCGGGTTGTCGAGCTGGAGTTCGGCGTAAGGTGTGCCCTTTTCCCGGATCAGCTCGCGCACCGGGATACCCATGGCGCTGATCAGTTGCCGCAGGGTTTCGCGGCTGGGCGGGGTCTGCACGTACTCGATGACTTCCGGTTCCGCCCCGCTGTTGCGGATCAGCGCCAGCGTGTTGCGCGAGGTGCCGCATTGGGGGTTGTGGTAAATCGTGATCTCGGCCATGTGATGTGTCCTTGCTGGATTGCGTCAATTCGATAATTCAATTATATTTGAATTATGGAAACAAAAACCCTCGATGAAGTTGCAGCCGTGCGCGCCCTGGCGGCGCTGGCCCAGGCCCAGCGCCTGCGCACCTTCCGCGCGCTGGTGGTGGCCGGGCCCGACGGCCTGACGCCGGGCGCGATCGCCGACAAGCTGGACGTCGCGCCCAGCGCCTTGTCCTTCCACCTCAAGGAACTGGCGCATTCCGGCCTGGTCAGCAGCGAGCCGCGCGGCCGCAACCTGATCTACCGCGCCGACTTCGGGCAGATGAACGCCCTGCTGGCTTATATGACCGAGCATTGCTGCCAGGGCGAGGCTTGCGAGGTCGCGAGCGACGCAACTTGCGACAACTGCTGACCGGGGCGCCGCGTGAACCTCGCCGAGACCCTGAACCTCGGGTGCCTGTGCCGCACCCTGAACCCCGAGCGTTTGCGCCAGCAGCTCGAAACCGACCCCTGCCTGCAAGGCATGCTGGACGGGCTGGCGACCACCCACCCGCACCTGTTTTCTGAAACCGCGGTGTTCGTGGACACCGGCATGCGCGCCGCCGTGAGCCAGGCGATCGCGGCCATCGAGCGTGTGGCCGCCCTGCCCGCTTACCAGGCGCTGGCGCTGGCCCAGGCCACCGACATCGCCCGTCACGACTTCGGCCCTGCGGGCGTTTTCATGGGCTACGACTTTCACCTCGGCGACGACGGCCCGCGGCTGATCGAGATCAACACCAATGCCGGCGGCGCGCTGCTCAATGCCGCGCTGGCACGCGCCCACCGCGACTGCTGCGAACCGATGCAGGGGCTGATGGATGCTTCCAGCGACCTGACGCACATCAACCAGGCCTTTGTCGACATGTTCCGCGGCGAGTGGCAGGCCCAGCGCGGCGAGCAGCCGCTGCGCAGCGTGCTGATCACCGACGATGCACCGCAAGCGCAATACCTCGCGCCCGAATTTGCGCTGGCACGGCAACTGTTACTCGCGCACGGCATCAGCGCCGCGGTGGGCGATGCGCGTGAGCTGTTGTGGAAAGATGGCGCGTTGTGGCACCCGGCGCTACCGGGCGTGGCGGTGGACCTGGTTTACAACCGCCTGACCGACTTCAGCCTGTCCGACCCCAGCCACGAAGCCCTGCGCAGCGCCTATGTGGCCGGTACGGCGGTCGTCACGCCGCACCCGCGCGCGCATGCGCTGTTCGCCGACAAGCGCAACCTCATCACGCTCGGCGACGACGCCCTGCTGGCGTCCTGGGGCGTGTCCGCGGAAGACCGGCGCATCCTGCAAGCCGTGGTGCCGCACACCGAACTCGTCACGGCGGCGCATGCCGATGCACTGTGGGCCAGGCGGCGCCAGCTGTTCTTCAAACCTGTCGCGGGTTATGGCGCCAAGGCCGCCTACCGCGGCGACAAACTCACGCGCGGCGTCTGGGCCGGCATCCTGGCCGGCGGATTTATCGCGCAGGCGCTGGTGCCGCCCAGCGAACGCCTGGTCGACGTCGATGGGGTGCCGACCCGGCTGAAGCTGGACCTGCGTGCCTACACCTGGCGGGGCCGGGTGCAGTTGCTGGCGGCCCGCACCTACACCGGCCAGACCACCAATTTCCGCACCGCCGGCGGCGGCTTTTCACCGGTGGTGGTGCTGCCCGCCATCACGCTGGATGCGGACGCCCGCCCTCTCCCACCCCTCGCCGCCTGCCTCCCCGCCCCTTGAAACTTCAACCTGGAGCCTGTCATGAAACGTTTTCACGTCCACATGCATGTCGAAGACCTCGACAAAAACATCGCCTTTTATTCGGCCATGTTCGGCGTGCAGCCAGCGCGCAAGGAAAGTGACTACGCGAAGTGGATGCTGCTGGACCCGCCGGTCAACTTCGCCATCTCGACCCGCGGCAGCGCCACCGGCGTGGACCACCTGGGCATCCAGGTGGATTCGTCCGCCGAACTGGCCGGCCTCCGGGCCAGTGCCGGCGCAGCGGCGCTGACCTTGCAGGACAACGGCGAAACCACCTGCTGCTATGCCCGCAGCGACAAATACTGGCTGACCGACCCGCAGGGCGTGGCCTGGGAGCAGTTCCACACGCTGGACGGCATCCCGGTGTTCAGCGAGAAAAAACCCGAAACAAATACGACTCCAGCGCCCGCCTGCTGTGCGCCCGCAGCTACAAAAATTGTAGCGATCACCCCTTCCACCACCTGCTGCTGAAAGAACCCCATGAGCGACCGCGTGATCCATGTCCTGTTTCTCTGCACCCACAACTCGGCCCGCAGCATCCTGGCCGAAGCCACCCTGAACCACATGGCCAGGGGCCGCTTCAAGGCCTTCTCGGCCGGCAGCAGTCCGCGCGACAACCAGCAGCCCAACCCGCTGGCGCTGAAGGTGCTGGCCAACGCCGGCATCCCGACCGAAGGCCTGCGCAGCAAAAGCTGGGACGAGTTCGGGAGAGAGGAGTCCCCGGTGATGGATTTAGTCATTACCGTCTGCGACAACGCCGCCGGCGAGGTCTGCCCCTACTGGCCCGGCCAGCCCGCCACGGCGCACTGGGGTTACCCCGATCCGTCCGACGTGTCAGGTGACGAGGCGCAAAGACTGGAAGCGTTCAACCAGACCCTGATGGCGATACGCCGCCGGCTCGAGCTGTTGGTCAACCTGCCACCCGACAAGCTGGAGCGGGCCATGGTGCAACAGGCCGCGCGCGATTTGTCACGTTCATGAGCGGCCCCGCACCCGCCGCTGCCGTCGCAGTGCCGCAGCTGACGCAGCGCCTGTTCGCCGAGTTTCTGGGCACGGCTGCCCTGCTCTGCGCCGTGATCGGCTCGGGCATCATGGCCGAACGCCTGGCGGGCGGCAACACCGCCATCGCCCTGCTGGCCAACACCCTGGCCACGGTTTTTGCCCTGTACGTGCTGATCGAAACCCTGGGGCCGGTCAGCGGCGCGCACTTCAACCCGCTGGTGACCCTGGTTTTGGCATCAAAAATGCCTCCAGCCCATGGCAGGTGGGCGCAACCAGCTCTTTTTTTCATAGCAGCGCAGCTGACGGGTGCGATAGCCGGGGCCTGGCTGGCGCATGCCATGTTCGACATGAGCGTGCTCCAGTTCAGCGGCAAGCTGCGCACCGGCTGGGGCCAGTGGCTGGCCGAAGCGGTGGCGACCGCCGGGCTGGTGCTGGTGATCCTGCGCGCGCCGCCCGGCAAGGCGGCCGCACTGGTGGCTTGTTATATAGGCGCGGCCTACTGGTTCACCGCCAGCACCTCGTTTGCCAACCCGGCTGCGGTGCTGGGCCGGATGTTCTCGGACAGCTTCGCCGGCATTGCGCCGGCCAGCGCGGCCGGTTTTGTGATCGCTGAAGCCGCCGGCGCGGTGGCCGGCGTGCTGCTGAGCCGCGGCCTGGGTCCCACAGCCACCGATTCCCGCACGGCTTGAACATCATCGCTGCCCGCCCCAGCCGCCCATGAAGGCGAACCGCAGCCTCACCATCACCAGCCTGGGCATCGCGCAGACGCTGGCCTGGGCGTCCAGCTACTACCTGCCGGCCATGCTGGCAACCTCCATGGCGCGCGACCTGGGCATCAGCGCGCCCACGGTGTTCCTCGGTTTTTCGCTGGCGCTGGTGGTGTCGGCCCTGCTCGGGCCGCTGGCCGGCCAACTGATAGACCGTTACGGCGGCCGTCCCGTGCTGGCCGCCAACAGCGTCATCTTTGCCGCCGGCCTGGCCGGGCTGGCCCTGGCGCAGGGGCCGCTCGGCATGATGATCGCCTGGGCCGTGCTGGGGGTGGCGATGGCGGCCGGCCTCTACGAAGCCGCCTTTGCCGCGCTGGTGCATCTCTACGGCAAGGACGCGCGCGGCGCCATCACCGGCATCACCCTGTTCGCCGGTTTTGCCAGCACCGTGGGCTGGCCGCTGTCGGCCTGGCTGGAACTCGAATGGGGCTGGCGCGCAGCCTGCTTCGTCTGGGCCGGCCTGCACCTGGTCGTGGCGCTGCCGCTGAACCTGACGCTGCCCGCGTCCCCTGTTGCTCACCTCGTGCAGGGCGCGCCCGCTGCCGATCCAGCCACCGACAGCGTGCCCGCCGCGGCCGGCACGCAGAACACCACGCGTACCGCCGTGTTGCTGGCTTTTGTCTTCGCCGTGACCTGGTTCATCAGCACCGCCATGGCGGCGCACCTGCCGCGCTTGCTGCAGATCCAGGGCGTGCCGCTGGCCACCGCGCTGGTCTTCGCCGGCCTGGTCGGGCCGGCGCAGGTGGCCGGGCGGCTGCTGGAATACGGGCTGCTGCGCAACATCCACCCGCTGGTCTCGGCGCGTGTGGCCGGCGTCATGCACACGCTGGGCGCCGTGATTTTTCTGTTCATCGGCGTGCCGGCCGGCGCGGTATTCACCGTGCTGCACGGCGCCGGCAACGGCGTGCTGACGATCGCCAAGGGCACCTTGCCGCTGGTGCTGTTCGGCGTGAAGGACTATGGTGCGCGCCAGGGCCTGCTGATGGTGCCGGCGCGTTTTGCGCAGGCCCTGTCACCCTGGCTGTTCGGCCTGGCGCTGGACCGCTTCGGCGGCGGCGCCTTGTGGTTCTCCGCAGCGCTGGGCGCGCTGGCGTTTGCGGCGCTGATGGCGCTGCGGGACACCTCGGGGCACGGCAAGTAAACTGGCCCGGCATTTCAAGATTGCCATGAAAACCCTGCTGCTCTACCTTGCCACCGCGCTCGCCGAAATTGTCGGCTGTTACTTGCCCTGGCTGTGGCTCAGCAAAAGCGGCTCCGTCTGGCTGCTGCTGCCTGCGGCCGGCAGCCTGGCGCTGTTTGTCTGGTTGCTGACCTTGCACGACACCGCTTCCGGCCGCGTGTATGCCGCCTATGGCGGGGTGTATATCGCGATGGCGCTGGGTTGGCTGTGGGCCGTGGACGGTGTACGGCCCACGCCCTGGGACATCGCCGGCGTGGCGATCTGCCTGGCTGGCGCCGGCCTGATCGCTTACCAGCCCAGATAGATCAGCCGCAGCACGGGCCCGGTATGGCAGACACCGGGACGGGCAGGCTGATGTCCTTGAGGATGGAGCATTCAGGCGCAGGGCCGCCCAGGCATTGTTCGCCACACGACTTCACAAACCGGGCCAGGCTGGTCTGCAGGGCCTGCAGCTCGGCGATTTTGGCGCGCACCGCGTCAAGATGCACCTGCGCGATATCGCGGGCCTCCACACAATTTTTATCCGCGCTGGAAGACAGCGAGAGCAAAGCCCGCGTATCGTCGATGGAAAAACCAAAGTCCCGGCAATGGCGAATCAGCGTCAGCACGTCCTGGGCATCGCTGCTGTACACCCGATGGCCGCTGGGTTTGCGTTGCGCCGCAGGAATCAGACCTACCTCTTCGTAATAGCGGATGGCCGAGACACTCAAGCCGCACCGCTCGGCCAGCAGCCCGATGCTCAATAACCCCGAGGGGTACAGGTCATTCATTTTTTTCCTTGCATCTCAAGCAACTTGAGATTTTAGAGTCGGCTGACGGGAATTGCCCCGTATTTCGCTATGAAAGAAAAACATGAAAAAACCTGTTCTGGCTGTGTTGGGTGTGGCGGGCGCATGCGCCGCATGTTGCGCCATCCCGCTGGCGATTCCCCTTCTCGGCGGCCTGTCACTGGCGGGCGCTGGTTTCATGAGTTGGGGCACCCTGAGCACGGGCCCGGTCTGGCTGCCTTGGGCCGTCGGGGCACTGGCCACCGCCGCCCTTGTGATGGCGGCAGGGTTCATGCAGCGTCGCAAGAATGCGTGCCCGGCAACTCCTGCGGCCCCGGCCTGCAGCGTGGGCGGCGACAGCCCGGAGGCAGGCTCATGCGGCTGCGCCCCCAGCAAGTCATAAAACCCGGCGAGCTCATGCCTGGGCGCTGACTGCGACCGTCAGCGCTCAGCTTTCCCCCAGCCACTTCTGCAGAAACTGCGCATTCCCCAGCGCCGGGTCCAGCTGGTAACCGGCAAACCCGATGCGTTCGTACAACCTGATCGCCGGCGCATTGCCCTGCAGCACCTCCAGCGTGAGCTTGCAGGCGCCGCGTTCGCGCGCGATGGCCTCGACTTCGGCCAGCATCTGTTCGCCGACGCGGCGGCCGCGGTGGCTGGCCAGCACCACCAGGTCATGCACATTGACCAGCGGGCGGCAGGCGAAGGTGGAAAAACCCTCGAAACAGTTCACCAGCCCGACCGGCAAGGCGCCCTCGAAGGCCAGCACACTGAAAGCCTGCGGCCGCGCGGCCAGTTCCTGCACCAGATGGGTTTTGGCAAAGTCACTGAGCGGCTGGCCGCCGCCGGCCGGGTCGCGCGCGTAGGCGTCGAGCAGGTCGATCAGTGCGCGGGCGTGTGCAGCATCGCGGTAGTCGGCGCGGACGATCTGGAGGGTGGCGGCAGGCAGGGTCACAGGGACTTTCGGCGGAGTGGCGGGCAGCGGCGATTTTACGGGCCGCCTTGCGTCATCCTGCCTTTCATGCATCAAATCGGCCGCTAGACCTTGCAAGACAAGCGTGGACAGCTATCAGATTCATAGCGAATCACGAGGTCCAGACGCTGCGCAGTTTGCGGCGCCGCTCTTTACCGGAGGTTTACGCTGGCATGTCAACCGCTACACCTGCGGCTGAAAGCTTGCAGTGATAATTCCTGACAGGAGTGGCAACACCTGCGCGCGGCAAGCCGCCGGCGCGCAGCCGCCGCCCCGGCCACAACAAAAAATGCTGTTGAACAGCGGCAACAAGGACAGCTGATGGATCCAGAATTCGACGCGCCGCCTCCCGGCACGGCCACCCCAGGCCGCCAACGCATGAGCCGGCGCGCGCGCTGGGTCGGCAGCCTGGTCGCGGTGCTGGCACTGGCTGGCATGGGCTGGCTGGCCTGGCACTACACCCGCCCCGCCACCGACACCAGCGCCGGACCGGGCGGCGCGCGGCGGGGCCCGCCCGCCACCACCGTCGGGGTCGCCACGGCCGAGCAGGCCAGCATCCCCATCGTGCTGGACGCGCTGGGCACGGTGACGCCCCAGGCCAGCGTGCGGGTGCGCCCGCAGGTCAGCGGGGTTATGCAGAAAGTGCTGTTCAAGGAAGGCCAGATGGTCAAGGCCGGCGAGCTGCTGGCCACCATCGACCCGCGCCAGTTCGAACTCGCCCTGCAGCAGGCCGCCGGCCAGCGCCAGCGCGATGAGGCGCAGCTCGACAGCGCGCGCGTGACGCTGCAACGCTTCCAGACCCTGCTCAGCCAGGACTCGATTGCCCGCCAGGAGGTCGATTCCCAGGCCGCGCTGGTCAAGCAGCTCGAAGGCACGGTGGTGATCAACCGCGCCAACGAGGGCGCGGCGCGCCTGAATCTCGGCTACACCCGCGTGGTGGCACCGGTCAGCGGCCGCGTCGGCCTGCGCGCGGTGGACGTCGGCAACGTGGTCAACCCCAGCGATGCCAACGGCATTGCGCTGATCACCCAGGTCACGCCGATCGACGTGGTGTTTGCGATCCCGCAGGACCAGGTCGGCGAGTTGCAGCAAACCGCCGCCTCGGGCGCGCCCATGAAGGTCACCGCACTGGACCGCACGCGCGCCACCGTGCTGGACACCGGCATGTTCGCCTCGCTGGACAACCAGGTCGACACCACCACCGGCACCGTCAAGGCCAAGGCGCGTTTTGCCAACAGCCAGCTCACGCTGTTCCCCAGCCAGTTCGTCAATGTGCGGGTCGAGGTGCGCACGATTGAAAATGCCGTGGTGGTGCCGGTCACGGCACTGCGGCTGGGCGCCAGCGGCGACTACGTGTATGTGCTCAACGGCGCCGAACGCACGGTCAGCCTGCGGCCGGTCAAGCGCGGGCCGGCCACGGTGGACAAGGTGGTCATCGCGTCCGGCCTGAAGGCCGGCGAACGCGTGATCACCGAGGGCGCCGACCGCCTGAAGGACGGCGCGCGGGTGGTGTTGCCGGGCGATGCGCCCGGTGCTGCCGGCGCAGGCCGCCCGGGCCGCCGTCCGCAGGGCGCGGCCTCGGCCCCGCGTGGCAGCGATGCCGCTGCACCCGCGCCGCAAGGCCGGGCGTCCGGCGCGCCAGTAGCTGCCGCCCCGGCGCCGGTGTCACCACCGCTTGCCGCCGCTGCGCCTGCGGCGGTGCCGGCACCGGCTGTCGCCAGCCTGCCCACGCCCGAGCAGCGCCAGCGCTTCCTGGACCAGGTCAAGGACGAGCCGGAAGACCTGGCGCGCCGCAAATCGCTGCTGGCCAAAATCGACCAGGGTGATGCGGCCGCGCTGGCGCGCTGGCAAAAGATCCAGGAGCGGCGGCGCGCAGGCAACCAGGCGCCGGCCCAGTGACAGGTCACCGGCACTCCCCCGCATGAGCCCGTCCAGTCCCTTTATCCTGCGGCCGGTCGCGACCTCGCTGCTGATGGTGGCCATCGTGCTGGCCGGCCTGGTCGGCTTCAAGTTTTTGCCGCTGTCGGCCCTGCCGCAGGTGGACTACCCGACCATCCAGGTCCAGACCCTGTACCCCGGCGCCAGCCCGGAGGTGATGGCGCAGACCGTGACCGCGCCGCTGGAACGCCAGTTCGGCCAGATGGCCGGGCTGCAGCGTTTGAGTTCGACCAGCGCGGCCGGCGTGTCCATCGTCACCCTGCAGTTCGGCCTGGGCCTGGCGCTCGATGTGGCCGAGCAGCAGGTGCAGGCCGCCATCAACGCCGGCGGTTCCTTGCTGCCGGCCGATTTGCCGGCACCGCCGGTGTATGCCAAGGTGAACCCGGCCGACGCGCCGGTGCTGACCCTGGCCATCACCTCCGACAGCCTGCCGCTGACCGAGGTGCAGAACATCGTCAACACCCGGCTGGCCCTGAAGATCAGCCAGGTCAGCGGCGTCGGCCTGGTCTCGCTGAGCGGCGGCCAGCGCCCGGCCGTACGCATCCAGGCCGACACACGCGCGCTGGCCTCTTACGGGCTCGGGCTGGACTCGCTGCGCACCGCCATCAGTTCGGCCAATGCCAATGCCGCCAAGGGCAGCATCGACGGGCCGACACGTTCCTACACCATCAACTCCAACGACCAGCTGCTGGCCGCCAGCGACTACCAGAACCTGATCATTGCCTTTCGCAACGGCGCGGCGGTGCGTGTCAAGGACGTGGCCCAGGTGGTGGACAGCGCCGAGAACATCAAGCTGGGCGCCTGGTCCGGCCTGAAACCCGCGATCATTTTGAACGTGCAGCGCCAGCCCGGCGCCAACGTGATTGCCACGGTGGATGCGATCAAGGCACGCCTGCCCGAGTTGCAGGCCGGCTTGCCGACGGCCATGCAGGTCGACATCCTGAGTGACCGCACCACCGGCATACGCGCCTCGGTGCTGCATGTGGAGATCGAGCTGCTGCTGGCCGTGGTGATGGTGGTGCTGGTGATATTTGCCTTCCTGCGCAACATCCGCGCCACCGTGATCGCCAGCCTGGCCGTGCCGATTTCGCTGATAGGCACCTGCGGCGCGATGTATCTGCTGGGCTACAGCCTGAACAACCTGAGCCTGATGGCGCTGACGATTGCCACCGGTTTTGTGGTCGACGACGCGATCGTGATGATAGAAAACATCTCGCGCTACATCGAAAAAGGCGAGGCGCCCATGGCCGCCGCGCTCAAGGGCGCGCAACAGATCGGCTTCACCATCATTTCGCTGACGGTCTCGCTGATCGCGGTGCTGATCCCGCTGCTGTTCATGGGCGATGTGGTCGGGCGCCTGTTCCGCGAATTTGCCATCACCCTGGCCATCACCATCCTGATCTCGGCGGTGGTCTCGCTCACGCTCGTACCCATGATGTCGGCGCGCTGGCTCAAGCACACACAGCAAACCGCCGGTGCGGGGACAGGCGCGCGGCTGGAGAAGTTTTTTGATGACGTGATCACGCGTTACGACCAGTCGCTGACCTGGGTGATGCGGCACCAGGGCGCGACCCTGCTGGTGGCGCTGGCCACGCTGGTGCTGACGGTGCTGCTTTACCTGGTGATTCCCAAGGGCCTGTTCCCGACCCAGGACACCGGCCAGTTGCAGGCGCGCATCGAGACCTCGCAGTCGGTGTCGTATGCGCGCATGGCCGAGTTGCAGCAGGCGACGGCGCGGGCCATCCTCGAAGACCCCGATGTGGAGACCCTGAGCTCCTTCATCGGCGTGGACGCCGCCAACAACACCATGCTGCACACCGGGCGCATGCTGATCAACCTGAAAAACAGCCGCAGCGGCAGCCAGCAGGAAACCATGGACCGGCTGCAGCGCCGTGCCGGCGAGGTGGCCGGCGTCACGCTGTACCTGCAGCCGACGCAGGACCTGACCATAGACGCCGAGACCGGGCCGACCCAGTTCCGCGTGTCTCTCGAGGGCTCGGACACCGCCACCGTGTCGCTGTGGGCCAACAAGCTGGCGCAGCGCATGCAGGAGCTGTCGGCGCTGCGCAACATCTCGTCGGACGCCGGCGCCCAGGGCAGCTCGGCCTACATCAAGGTGGACCGCGACACCGCCTCGCGTGTCGGTGTCACCACCTCGTCGATCGACGACGCGCTCTACAGCGCCTTCGGCCAGCGCATCGTCTCGACGATTTTTACCGAGACCAACCAGTACCGCGTGATCCTGGAGGCCATGCCCGACCAGCTCAGCACGCCGGCATCGCTGGGCAACCTGCCGCTGCGCACCGGCTCGGGCAGCACCACGCCGCTCAACAGCATCGCCAGCATCATCGAGCAACCGGCGCCGCTGCAGATCACGCGGGTGGCGCAGTACCCGGCCACCACGCTGGGCTTCGACACCGCGCCCGGCGTGTCGCTCGGCAAGGCGGTGGACCAGGTCAAGCAGGCTGCGCAGGACATCGCCCTGCCGGCCAGCGTGACCATGACCTTCCTGGGCGCGGCCGGCGCCTACCAGGCCTCGCTGTCCAGCCAGCTGTGGCTGATCCTGGCGGCGGTGATCTGCGTCTACATCGTGCTCGGCGTGTTGTATGAAAGTTATATCCACCCGCTGACGATTCTCTCGACCCTGCCCTCAGCCGGCGTGGGTGCGTTGCTGATGCTGATGATCAGCGGCTCCGACCTCGGCGTGATCGGCATCATCGGCATCATTTTGCTGATCGGCATCGTCAAGAAAAACGCGATCATGATGATCGACTTCGCCATCGACGCCGAAAGGAGCGAAGGCAAGTCGCCGCAGGAAGCCATCCACCAGGCGGCGCTGCTGCGCTTCCGGCCCATCCTGATGACCACGCTGGCCGCGCTGTTCGCCGCCGTGCCGCTGATGCTGGGCTGGGGTGAAGGCGCCGAGTTGCGCCGGCCGCTGGGCCTGGCCATCTTCGGCGGCCTGATCGTCAGCCAGGTGCTGACGCTGTTCACCACGCCGGTCATCTACCTGGCCTTTGATCGCATGGGCCAGAGGTTCGGGCGGAGGGGTTCTGTGTGAACGCCCTCCTTCTCCCGCGCTTTGTCATCCCGGACTTGATCCGGGATCCATGTTGGGTAGCTTATACAGATCGGCTCACCAACAAGCCGGGTCTCGCCCCGGCGGGCGACTCACTTTCTCTTGCTTCGCCAAGAGAAAGTAAGCAAAGAGAAGGCGACCCGATGGTCTGGGTCCCTCCGCTTCGCTGCGGGCAACCTGCGGTGCTCGCCGAAAACGGGGCCGGGCTCGAACTCGCTTCGCTCAGACAATCGCCCGTCCTGATCCGTTTTCGGCTGTGCTCCTCGGCCCAGCCCGACGGGTGGGGGAAGGAATACGGATGCGGGGAGGCGGGGTCGCGCAAAGCGCGTCCCCGCCGGAGCCC
>JAUXPP010000076.1 GCA_030683705.1 Polaromonas sp.
ATGGCGCTGCGCACGCCGACCAAGGACGCCGAGGACATCAAGGTGGAGAGCGGGTTTGCCAAACAGTTGCTGGCCGACCCGGACACCCAGGTCGAGGTGCCGGGACTGGGCGACCGCGGCCCGCGCATGTTGTCGCGCCAGGCGCTGGCCGGCGTGATCGAACCGCGCATCGAGGAAATTTTCTCGCTGGTGCAGCAGGTGATCCGCGAGTCGGGCTACGAGGAGGTCCTGTCCTCCGGCATCGTGATCACCGGCGGCAGCGCGGTGATGCCCGGCATGGTCGAGCTCGGCGAGGACATTTTCCTCAAGCCGGTGCGCCGCGGCATCCCGCGTTACTCGAGCGCGCTGGCCGACATGGTGGCCCAGCCGCGTGCCGCCACCGTGATGGGTCTGCTCGAGGAAGCCCGGCTGGCGCGCATGCGCGGCCATCGGGTCGCGCAAAAGGCGGGTAGCGTGCACAACGCATTCGGCAAGGTCAAGGACTGGCTGGTGGGGAACTTCTGATGAAAAAATTCCATGTGTTTTCCTGGCGGAGCCCGCGTTGCAAACATTCGGGAGGCGCCGATCCCCCTGCATGAGGCCTGATCACCGCACGACTTTCACAACAAAATTTTTGGCAACTGCAAACATACCGACAGGAGGCTCACATGAGCATCGAAATGATTGAAATCGAAGAGTTCAACCAGGGCACGCAAATCAAGGTGATTGGCGTGGGTGGCGGCGGCGGCAACGCGGTCGAACACATGATTGAGCGCAATGTGCAGGGCGTGGAGTTCATCTGCGCCAACACCGATGCCCAGGCCCTGGGCCGCGGCAGCGCGCACAAGCAGATCCAGCTCGGCGGCAGCGGCCTGGGCGCAGGCAGCAAGCCCGAGAAGGGCCGCGACGCGGCCGAGATGGCAGTCGAAGATATCCGTGAGGCGATTGCCGGCGCGCACATGCTGTTCATCACCGCCGGCATGGGCGGCGGCACTGGCACCGGCGCCGCGCCGGTGATCGCGCGCATCGCCAAGGAAATGGGCATCCTGACCGTGGGTGTGGTGACCAAGCCTTTCGAGTTCGAAGGCGGACGCCGCATGACCAACGCCGACCTGGGTCTCGCCGAGCTCGAAGCCAACGTCGATTCGCTGATCGTGGTGCTCAACGAGAAGCTGCTCGAGGTGCTGGGTGACGACGTGACGCAGGACGAGGCCTTTGCGCATGCCAACGACGTGCTGAAAAACGCCGTCGGCGGCATCGCCGAGATCATCAACGTGCCCGGCCATGTCAACGTCGACTTCGAGGACGTGCGCACCGTGATGGGCGAGCCCGGCAAGGCCATGATGGGCACGGCCCGCGCCAATGGCCCGGACCGCGCGCGCATCGCCGCCGAACAGGCCGTCGCCTGCCCGCTGCTCGAAGGCATCGACCTGTCGGGCGCCCAGGGTGTGCTGGTGCTGATCAGCGCCGCCAAGGGCTCGCTCAAGCTCAACGAGTCCAAGCTGGCGATGAACACCATCCGCGCCTATGCCTCGCCTGATGCCCATGTGATCTACGGTACGGCTTACGATGACGAGCTCGGTGACGATATCCGCGTCACGGTGGTGGCGACCGGCCTGAGCCGCCAGGGCGCACGCCGCACGGCGCCGCCGCTGCAGGTGCTGCGCACCGGTACCGACAACATGCCGGTGCTGAACATGGCCGTGGGCGGCTCGGTCAACAGCGCCCATCCCGGCGGCAGCATGGGTTCGGCCCAGCCCGACTACGGCAACATGGCGGTGCCCAGCGTCTGGCGCACCAACCGCACCCAGGCGGCGGCCAAGGTCGATGCGCTGGCGTCGGGTGGCATGGACGACTTCGAGATTCCGGCCTTTCTGCGCAAACAGGCCGACTGAGGCTCTCCGGGAGTAAAACAAGGGTGGGCTGCAAGGGAGCCCACCCTTTTTTATGCCTGGCAGAACCGTGCTTGACGGGAGACGTGATGAAAACGCCAATGATTTATGCGTGCCTGTTGACGGTTTTTTCCTGGGGCAATGCCCATGCCCAGACCGCGCGGCCGGAGCAGGCTGAAAAAGTGAGCTGGCCCAGCATGCTGTGCACACCGACGGCCTGCAACCGGCTGGACGCGCAGGGCCACCTGTTCGCTGCGCCCGGGGCGAAGAAGGTGGTGCTGATCTCGCACGGATCGCAGGGCATCGACAGCCGCATGTACGACTATGTGGACAGCCTGCGGAGGGAAGGGTTTGCTGCGCTGGTGATTGACCACTGGAGGCCGCGCGGCATCGGCGTGACGCATGAGGACTATCTGGCGGCCTCGCTGCGCGGCGGCAACGAGCTGAACATGGTTTCCGACAGCCTGACCGCCGCAGACTGGCTGCGCAGCAAAGGTTACGAAAAAGTGGGCAGCATCGGCGAGTCGCAGGGCGCGTCAGCGGCGATCGTGCTGCAGCAAAAGTGGGCCCATGTGCTGGTCGAGCGCAATATCCGCCGCATCTACGGCAGCGACTTCCGTGCCCGGCCGCTGGATGCCGTCGTGGGCTTGTATGGTTACTGCGGCTTCCGCCATGCCACGCGCGATGCCTACGTTTCCACGCCATTTCTGTTCATCACCGGCGAGGTCGACGACGAAACGCCGAGCAAATATTGCGAACGTTATGTTCCCTGGATGAATGAACGCGGCGGCAACGCAAAGATCATCGTGATCCCCGGCGAGGGCCACAGCTTCGATGCGCCCTACAAACGCCACCGCAATGTGTTCGGCCCGCATTACGCGAAATGCGACATTCTGGTGGACGAAACCGGCGTGACCGAGCTCAACAGCGGCGAAAAAATGCCGGGCGCCACCAACATCAATGCCATGCTGGCCAAATGTGTGGGCAGGATTTACCACAGCGGTCACTGGAAAGACCGCTTTGTCGCGGTGCCCCACTGGACAGGGTTTTTCAGGCAGCACCTGTAGCCGGTGGGTGTGAAGCTTTAAAATCGGCGCATGCTCCAGCAACGCACCCTCAAATCCCTGACCAAGGCGGTCGGTGTCGGGCTGCACAGCGGCCAGCGGGTGGAACTGACCCTGCGGCCGGCCGCGCCTGATACGGGCATCGTGTTCCGCCGCGTTGATTTGCCACAGACGGTGGACATCGCGATTTCGGCCGAGGCGGTGACCGACACACGCCTGGCGTCCACCATCTCCAGCGGCAGTGCCAAGGTGCACACGGTCGAGCACCTGATGTCGGCCTGTGCCGGACTGGGCATCGACAACCTCTATGTCGACATCACGGCCGAGGAAGTGCCCATCCTCGATGGGTCGGCTTCCTCTTTCGTGTTTTTGCTGCAATCGGCCGGCATTGAAATGCAGTCGGCCCCGAAACGTTTTATCCGCGTGCTCAGGACGGTGGAAGTGCGCGAAGGGCAGGGCGCCACGGAAAAGTGGGCGCGCCTGTCCCCCTACGATGGCTACAAGCTGGGCTTCGAGATCGACTTCGACCACCCGGCGGTGGACTCCACCGGCCAGCGCGTCGAGTTCGACCTGGGCACCGGTTCCTACACCCGCGACATCGCGCGGGCGCGCACCTTCGGTTTCACCAAGGACGTCGAGATGATGCGGGCCAACGGGCTGGCGCTGGGCGGCGGGCTGGACAATGCCATCGTGATGGACGACTACCGCGTGCTCAACACCGACGGGCTGCGTTACAACGACGAGTTCGTCAAACACAAGATCCTCGACGCCATGGGCGACCTCTACCTGCTCGGCAAGCCGCTGCTGGCGGCCTACAGCGCCTTCCGCTCCGGCCACGCACTGAACAACAAGCTGCTGCGCGAGTTGCTGTCGCACGCCGACGCCTACGAGACCGTGACCTTCGAGGACGAGAAAAAGGCGCCCCAGGGGTTTGCGCAGCTGGCGCGGGCCTGGTAGGACATGAAGCGCGGGGCGAGGGGCCCCGCTAGCGGGGATCGACCAGCGGAGTGGCCGGCGAGCGTTTCGGGCTCGATGCCCGAAACGAGAGAACCACGGACGCCCATCATGGCTGTATTTCGCATCCTCATCGTGTTGTTGCTGGTGGCTGCCGGCATATCCTTTGCGCTGTTCGCGCTGACCTCCAATGTGCGTTACAAACGCACCGGCCTGCGGATCCTCGGCGGCACCCTGGTGGCAGCCTTCATCTTCTTCGCCATCCTGATCGCCGACCAGTTGATCTGGGGCTAGGCGCCTGAGCCACGGCCTGTTCAGTGGTGCCGGCCGTCCTTGAAGGACGCGGTCGAGGTCCGTCCCAGGGTGGTGGCGCGCGCCAGGATGGCGGCCGAGCCGCCCACATGCGCGTGGGTGATGGCCAGAGCCAGCGCATCGGCGGCGTCCTTGCCCGGCAGTCCCGGCAGCCTCAAGAGGCGTTTGACCATCTCCTGGACCTCGGGTTTGCCGGCCTTGCCGTAACCGGCCACGGCTTTTTTCATCTGCAGCGGCGTGTATTCGGCAACGTCGATGTTGCAGCTGACCAGCGCGGTCACGCAGGCGCCGCGCGCCTGGCCCAGCATCAGCGTGGCCTGCGGATTCACATTGACAAACACGATCTCGCAGGCCGAGCTGTCCGGGCTGTAGCGGGCGGTGATTTCACAAATGCCGTCGAACAGCACCTTGAGCCGCGCCGGCAGGTTGCCGCGGTCCAGATGGGTGGTCTTGATGGTGCCGCTGGCCACATAGGTCAGCGACGGCCCGTCCACATCGATCACGCCGAAGCCGGTGATTTGCAAACCAGGGTCGATGCCGAGAATCCTCATCAGAGACAAGCCCCCACGCTTTTCACTGCGTGTAATACGCTGCCCCCCGAGGGGGCTGTGCTTGCTTGGGGCGGCCCGGCGCGGCGCACTTTCCTGATCGTGCTGAACAGGTTCATAAACCAAAATACCACCGAACCGAGTGGAAAAACACGGGGGCGGCAAAACACAGCGCGTCCACCCGGTCCAGCAGGCCGCTGGCGCCGGTCACCGACTTGCCTTCGGTGCCCCAGTTGGTGATGCCGCGGTCGCGCTTGAGCGCCTTCATCACCAAGTGGCCGAGCGATCCGGCAATACAGGCAATCAGCGCCATGGCCACCGCCTGCGCCGGCTTGAAGGGCGTCAGGCCCGACATCAGGCCGCCGACAAAGCCGCCCACACCCAGCCCGATCAGCCAGCTGGTCCAGTTGAAACTCTGGCTGACCTGCGGCGCGGTCGCCTTGCGCGGCCACTTGCGGTTGGCCAGATGCTGTACCAGCATGCCGGTCTGCACCACAAACACCAGGAAGAAAACCAGGAAGGCGTTTTTGCCGCTGTAGTTGGGAAAGCCCAGCAGCAACAGCGCCGGCACATGGCTGATGCCGTAGACGCAGACCATGATGCCCCACTGCAGCTTGGCATTGCGTTCGAGGAAACGCTGCGGGTCATTGGCCAGCGCGCTGACCACAGGAATGGCCAGGAACACATAGACCGGGATGAACACCGTCACCAGGTCGAAGCGTTTGGTGATCACCAGCCAGAACTGCACCGGCAAGACCACAAAAAACGCCAGCACCAGGCTGCGGTGGTCGCCATGGCGCGTTGGCGAAAGCGTGATGAATTCGCGCAGCGCAAAAAAGGCCACGATGGCAAACAGCATGGTCGCCACGGTTTCGCCGGAGGCCCAGGCCAGCCAGAACACGGTGCACATCACCCAGGAGGTGTTGAGCAGGCTGGTCAGCTCCCGGATGTCCTGGCTGCGGATTTCGTTCTCGCCGTCGTCGCGCAGCGAGATCACCAGCGCCCAGATGCTCGCGGCAATCAGCAGGCCGAACACCATCACAAACAGCAGGCCGACCTGCTGCGAGGGCGTGAGGTTGCGCAGGAAGCTGCTCATCAGGAATCCCTCAGCGCCATCACCGCCTGGCGCGCGCGCGCCAGGAAGCTGCCGCGGTCCTCACCGGCTTCCAGCGCCAGCGGCGCGCCGAAGGTGACCGAGCACAGGATGGGCACCGGCACCACCTCGCCCTTGGGCATGACCCGCTGCACATTGTTGATCCAGGCCGGCACCAGCACCACCTGCGGAAACTTCTGCGCGAGGTTGTAGAGGCCCGACTTGAAGGGCTGCGGCTCTTCTTGGTTGCCGCGCGTGCCTTCCGGGAACAGGATGATGGAGTCGCCGCTTTCCAGCGCATCGATCAGCGGCTCCAGCGGGTCCTGGTCGGTGGTTTTGGTACGGTCCACATAAATGGCGTTGAACACCGCCGTGGTGATCCACTGCTTGAACGGTGTTTTGGTCCAGTAGTCTTTCGCCGCAATCGGCCGCGTGATGCTGCGCAGCTCGCTGGGCAGGGCGGCCCACATCAGCACCAGGTCGGCATGGCTCTGGTGGTTGGCGAAATAAATCCGCTGTTCGGCCTTGGGCGGGCAGCCTTGCCAGCGCGCCTGCGCGCCGGTCAGCGCGCGGATCAGGCCGAGCAGAAACAGGCTCATGGCCTTTGCACGCAGGTTCATGGCAGCTCCACCCCACCCATGCGCGCGGCGATGGTGGACGCGCGCGACGCCAGGTAGCCGGACCCCGGCCGGGTCTCGAAATAGCGGGGACGCGGCAGCATCACCGCCAGGCGGGCGGCTTCGTAGGCGCTGAGCCTGGCGGCCGGTTTGCGGAAATAGTGCTGCGCCGCGGCTTCGGCGCCGAACACGCCTTCGCCCCACTCGACATTGTTGAGGTAGATCTCCAGGATGCGCTGCTTGCTCAGCAGGGCTTCGAGCAGCAGGGTCAGCACCAGCTCCTGGCCCTTGCGCAGCAGCGTGCGCTCGCCCGACAGAAACAGGTTTTTCGCGAGTTGCTGGGTGATGGTGGAGCCGCCGACAATTTTCGCCGGCCTCGCCGCGGCCTTGCCGCTTGCGGCCGGCGCCGCCTTGTTGCCGAGCCGGCTGGCGGCCTTCTCGGCGCGTTGTTCGGCCTGGGTGTTTTTCTCCCAGGCTTTTTCCAGCGCTTCCAGGTCCACGCCTTCGTGTTCGATGAAGGTGGCGTCCTCGGACACGATGACCGCGCGTTTGAGGTTGTCGGACAGCGCTGAATACGGCACCCATTGCTGGCGCCACTTCAGGCTGCCTTTTTCGGTGGCCAGCCGGTAGATCTCGGAGCGCTGGAAGGCGGTGGACTGCGGGTCTACCAGCGCCATCATGGCGATGCGGCCGACAAAATAAAGCTGCACCGCCAGGCCGGCGATCATGACCAGCAGCAGCCAGCGCAGCATGGCTTTCATGCCAGCGCCTTGCGCATTTCCTGCAGCACCTGGGCCGAGGGCGGCCGCACGCCGCGCCAGACGGCAAAAGACTCGGCGGCCTGCTCGACCAGCATGCCCAGGCCATCGCGCGGCAGGGCGCCGTGGGCCAGCGCCCAGTCGGCAAACCCCTTCGCTGCCGCGCCGTACATCATGTCGTAAGCCAGCGCCCCGGGCTTGAGCACGCGCGGGTCCACCGGCACCGCAGCGCCGCCCAGGCTGCTTGCCGTGGCGTTGATGAGCACATCAAAACCGGCCTGCAGCCCTTGCTGTTCAAGCGCAAGAAGCTCTGTTTTTTGTAGCACGGCACGCACGGACGGATGCGCCGCATGGCGCGCCACCAGGTCCTGCGCCCTGGCGTGGGTGCGGTTGGTGACGACCAGCCGGCGCGGCCCGGCTGCCAGCAGCGGGCCCAGCACACCGGCGGCTGCGCCCCCCGCGCCCAGCAGCAGGATGTCGCGTCCGGCCAGGCTCACGCCGGCGTTGAACTGGATGTCCTGGACCAGGCCGGCACCGTCGGTGTTGTCGGCCGCGATCTGCCCGCCGTCGCCGAAGCTCAGCGTGTTGGCGGCCTGCGCCAGTGTGGCGCGTTCGCTGGCCGTGCCGGCCAGGCGGAAGGCCTCGAACTTGAAGGGCACGGTCACGTTGCAGCCCCGGCCGCCGCGGGCGATCCAGTCGTGCAGGGTGGCCGCAAAGCCGTCCAGCGGCGCGAGTTGCCGGCTGTACTCCAGCACCTCGCCGGTCAGCTCGGCGAAGCGCGCGTGGATGGCCGGCGACTTGCTGTGGGCAACCGGGTTGCCGAGGACGCAGTAGTGATCCATGGGGGGTAGCGTCGCGCTCAGCGCTCGAGTTGTTTGGTTTCTAGCGTTTCGTCGCGCGTGAACTTGAAGCGCGACACCACCACGATCTGGTCGGCCTTGCGGCGCATGGCTTCGCTGAAGTTGCCGAAGGGGCCGGTGGCGCGCGCAATGCTCTGGGCGCGCCGGTCCAGCGTGAGGTTGCCCGAGGTCTCGGCCACTTCGGTGGACAAGACGCGGCCGTCGAAATTGATGGTCAGCACCATGGTCAGCTCACCGTAGAGCTTGCGGCCGGCCAGCTCGGGAAAGTTGACGGTGCCGCGCTCCTCGATCTTGCGGCGCATCGCGTCGTAGTAGACCGCATACACCTCTTCGCGGGTGGCCGGGCTGATGTAGCGTTTCTTGGGACGCGCATTTTCCTCGTTGATGCGGCGCTCGATCTCGGCCAGGATCTTGATCAGCTGCTTGCGTTTTTCCTCGCGCTCGGCCTGCGCCGCGTCGCGCGTCGCGACCTTGGGGTCGGGCGGCGGCATGGACGCCAGTTCTTTCTTGATCTGCGCCAGCAGCAGGGTCTGCTGCTCCTGCATCGCCTCGATCTTGCGCTGTGCGTCCTCGCTGGCGTCACCGAGTTCGGTCAGCGCCGAGGGCGGCAGCGGGCTGGTGGCGCGGCCCCGCTCCGCATCACCGCCGCCGGCCAGCGAGGCCTGGGCGATGGCCTTGGCCACCTCCGGGCGCTCGCTGGATCTGGCGTTGACCAGGATCACTTCCAGCGGCGTGTCCTGGAACACGCGGTTGAAACGTTCAGGGTCGACAAAACGCACGGTCAGCAACACCGCGTGCAGGGCGACGGAAAAGCCCAGGGCGATGTGCAGGGTGCTGGGGGATTTCACAGGACAGGATTATCGGGGCTAACTCGCGCCCGTGACAGGCGCGTTTTCGGCCGGCGTTTCGTTCAGATCGACGGCAATCGAGATCGGACCGGCGGCAATTTCCGATTCGTTGTCTTCCTCGTCCACCTGCTGGGCGGCCGCATCGTCGACCACCACGTCGAGGCGCTCGACCACCGTGCCGCTGACATCCAGCGTGATCTCGTCGATTTCGCCCAGGCGGATGCGCAGCTTCGCGCCGCGCGGCAGGCCCTGCGCGCCCATGGCCGGCAGCACCAGCGGCAGGTCGTCGGCGCGTACCAGGTTGTCCTTGAAGGCGGTGGCGGTGAGCTCGCTGATGCCGTTTTGCTGCAGGTACTTGAGCGTCCAGTAACGCTCGATGCCGGCCTGGAAACCGTTGTAGGCGCTGTAGGCGCCGTCGAAACCCGAGATGATGGAAAACAGTTCCGCATCCTTGGGCTTGAAGGGCGCGGCCAGCGCGGCCGTGCGGCCGTGCGTGACGCAGGCGATGATCTGCCACTGGTTGACCAGGTCGGTGTAGCGGCGCAGCGGCGAAGTGGCCCAGGCGTAACTTTTGACGCCGATGCCGGCGTGCGGCAGGGCCTTGGTGCCCATGCGCACCTTGACGCCCGGCGCCAGGCTGGCCTGGCTGCGGTAGATGCCGGGCACGCTGTGTTCGGCCAGCCACTCGCCCCAGGTGCTGTTGGCCAGAATCATGGCTTCGGCGACGATCAGGTCCAGCGGCGCGCCACGCTTGCGGATGCTGATGCTGACTTTTTCATCGCCTTGCGGCTCCTGGCCGCCCGGGTTGTCCAGGCTGAAGTTGTAGTCGGGCCGGTTGAAGTTCTCCGGTTTGCCGCGCACGAGCTCGCGCTGGGCCTTCAGCTGGCGCGCCAGCCGGTGCAGAAAGGACAGCTCGCTACCCCAGGGCACATCGGCCGGTGCTGCGCCGGTATGCGCGGCGGCCTCGAAAAATTCTTCGGTGAACACCGCGTCCAGCTTGTCGTGGCGCAGGTTGGCGGCAATCGGCACCTGCTCCAGCTTTGTGGCCGTGCCGCTGATGGCCAGTGTGGCTTCGTCCAGCGTGACGTAGAGCGACAGGGCCGGGCAGTTGCGCCCTTCCTGCAGCGTGTAGCTCTGCACCACCTCGTCGGGCAGCATGGTCAGCTTGTAGCCCGGCATGTAGACGGTGGACAGGCGGGCGCGGCCCAGCAGGTCGATGGCGCTGCCCGGCAGCACCGCCAGGCCGGGCGCGGCGATGTGGATGCCCAGGGTGACGGTGCCGCTGCCCAGGCCCTGCACCGACAGCGCGTCGTCGATTTCGGTGGTGCTGGAGTCGTCGATGGAAAAGGCCTGCACGGTGGCCAGCGGCAGTTCGTCCCTGACCGGCGGCGCCTGCACCGCGGGGAAGGCCGTGCCTTTCGGGAAGTTCTCGAACAGGAAACGTTTCCAGTGAAACTGGTAGGGCGAGGCGATGGCGCCGGCCTGCTGCAGCAGGTCCAGCGGCGCCTTGTGCGCGGCGCGCGAGGCCTCGACCACGGCCTTGTATTCGGGGCTGTTCTTGTCGGGCTTGAACAGGATTTTGTAAAGCTGCTCGCGCACCGGCGCCGGGCAACTGCCTTGCGCCAGTTCTTCGGCCCAGGCGGTGATCTGCGCGAGCACCTGCTTTTTCTTCTCGATGGCGGCCAGCGCCTGCTGCAGGATCTCGGCCGGGGCCTTTTTGAAGCGGCCCTTGCCGGCGCGCCGGAAATAATGCGGCGCCTCGAACAGCCGGAACAGGGCGGCCGCCTGCTGTTCGGTGGAGGCCGGTTTGGACGGGTCGGCGCTGAAGTAGTCGCGCGCCAGTTCGGCAAAGCTGAATTCTTCCTCGCTGGCGAACTCCCAGGCCAGGTCCAGGTCGATCTCTTCGCTGATTTTCTGCCCCGCCGCGACCAGCTCGGCGGGTGCGGGTTTCTCGAACTTCAGCAGCGCGTTGGCAGCCTTGAGCTTGACCCGCTTGCCCGAGTCCAGCTCGACCTGCAGCGAGCTGTCTGCCTCGGACAAAATACGGCCGGCCAGAAACTTGCCGGCTTCTTCAAACAATACAAACAAAACGTCATCCTTTGCTTACTCTGGCATTGCGAGCCGAACATCGCGCTACGTCCGACGGCCTTGTTGCCTAGTGTAATCAGCCGCCCCGTACCCGTACCCGGCTCAGGCCAGGCCCAGGAAGTCCATCACTTCCGGCAGGTGGGTCTCGAAGTCGCTGATGGCGTGGTCGCCGCCTTCGAGCAGCCGGATCTGCGCGCCGGGATAAGCGCCGGTCATTTCGCGCCAGTCCAGCACCTCGTCGCCTTTCGCGATCAGCGCGAAATAGTTTTCCGGTCGCGCGACCGGGCCGTGGCTCAGGGCCTGCAACTCGTCGACAAAACGCGGCTCGAAGAAAAAGCGTTCCTCAGGGTCATGCCAGGCGGTCTGTTCGCCGATGTATTTCGCGAGGTCGCGTGCGGGGTGCACCGCAGGGTTGAGCAGCACCGCCTTGCAGCCGCAGGTTTCGGCGACATGGGTCGCGTAAAAACCGCCCAGTGAGGAGCCCATCACCGCCATGGCCGCGCGCGGCCAGTCCGCGATGCCATGGGCCACCATCTGCATCGCTTCTTTTGGCGAAGGTGGCAGTTGCGGACACCACCAGGTGAGCTCGGGATGCCGGCGCTGCACCCACGCGGCGACCTGCCGGGCCTTGGCCGATTGCGGGGAGGAACGGAAACCGTGGAGGTAGAGGAGGTGGGTGGTGGGCATGGCGGGTATGGTACCCGCCGTACGGTCGGGATTCGCTATAAAAAGTGGCTGTGGCCCATATCCGATAAGCGCGAGCAGCTATTGAATTTATAGCGGATTCGCTGCGCGCCTGTCATCCCGGACTGGATCCGGGATCCCTGTTGGCGAACCCAGGCCATTCGGGCTGAGCCTGTCGAAGCCGTCTTCTCCTTCAAGCCTTTGGGTTCTCGAATGCCTGTTGGCCGGGGGTTGCCCGGCGGCAAGTAACTTTCTTTTGCTTCGCCAAAAGAAAGTCACCAAAGAAAAGGCGACCCGATGGTCTGGGTCCCTCCGCTTCGCTACGGGCAACCTGCGGTGCTCGCTCAAAGCGGGGTCTCGCTCGAACTCGGCTTCGCCTCAGACAATCGCGATCCCTGATCCGCTTTGACCTGCGCTCCTCGGCCCAGCCCGACGGGTGGGGGAAGGAAGACAAAAGACCAACGCGGGGAAAGAAATCCGAAGTGCAGGAAGCGCGCAGCGCTTCCTGCACGGGAATCCCAACAGACCGTCAAGATCGCACGCGAGCGCAGCGCACGCGGCCAAATGAAGTCCCCCTCCATCGCCCGGCGGGGCGAGGGAGGGGCTAGGGGAGGGAGTGGGGAGTTCAGTCCTGCGGTCTGTTACAGACCCGGTGCTGAGGTGTGCCCGCGCTTGTTGGCCGGGGGTTGCCCGGCGGCAACTCACTTTCTTTTGCTTCGCCAAAAGAAAGTAAGCAAAGAAAAGGCGACCCTGCTGTCTGCGTCCCCTCTCCGCTGGCGCTGCGAGGGGCAACCTGCGGTGCTCGGTCCAGCCGGGGTCGAGCTCGAACTCGCCTTCGGCTCAGACAATCGCTCGCCCTTGTCCGTCTGGACCTCCGCTCCTCGGCGCATACAGAAGGGTGGGGAGA
>JAUXPP010000077.1 GCA_030683705.1 Polaromonas sp.
CAGGATCGCGCGCGAGCGGGACCAGCTGTCCTACGACATCGACGGTGTGGTCTACAAGGTCAACAGCCTGGCGCTGCAATAAAAACTGGGCTTTGTCACACGCGAGCCGCGCTGGGCCGTGGCGCACAAATACCCGGCGCAGGAGCAGATCACCACCGTGCTGGCCATCGATGTGCAGGTGGGCCGCACCGGCAAACTGACGCCGGTGGCCAAGCTGGCGCCGGTGTTCGTCGGTGGCGTGACGGTGACCAATGCGACTCTGCACAACGAGGACGAGGCCAGGCGCAAGGACGTGCGTATCGGCGACACGGTGATCGTGCGGCGTGCCGGCGACGTGATCCCCGAGGTGGTCAGCGTGCTGGCCGACAAACGCGTGAAGGATGCGCCGCAGTTCAGCATGCCGCGCATCTGCCCGGTCTGCGGCTCGGACGCCGTGCGGGAAGAGGGCGAGGCCGACTACCGCTGCACCGGCGGCCTGTTCTGCGGCGCCCAGCGCAAGGAAGCCATCCTGCACTATGCCCACCGGCGCGCCGTCGAGGTCGAGGGCCTGGGCGACAAGCTGGTCGAGCAGATGGTCGATGCCAACATCATCCGCACGCTGCCGGACCTTTACAAACTGGGCCTGACGGCGCTGGCCGGGCTGGAGCGCATGGCCGACAAGTCGGCGCAAAACCTGCTGCAGGCGCTGGAAAAGTCCAAATCCACCACCTTGCCGCGTTTCCTGTTCGGCCTGGGCATACGCCACGTGGGCGAGGCCACGGCCAAGGAACTGGCGCGCCATTTCGGCAAGCTGGACGCGATCATGGATGCCACCGAAGCGCAGCTGCTAGCAGTCAGCGACGTCGGCCCCATCGTCGCGCAAAGCATACGCACCTTCTTCGACCAGCCGCACAACCGCGAGGTGGTCGAGCAGTTGCGCGCCTGCGGTGTCCACTGGCCAGAGGCCGAGCCGGCCGCGCGCACGCCGCAGCCGCTGTCGGGCAAGACTTTTGTCATCACGGGCACCCTGCCGACGCTGAGCCGCGACGAGGCCAAAGACAGGGTAGAGGCTGCCGGCGGCAAGGTGGCCGGCTCGGTCAGCAAGAAGACCGACTACGTGGTCGCCGGTACCGAGGCCGGCAGCAAACTGACCAAGGCGCAGGAGCTGGGCATCACCGTCATCGATGAGGCCGGTTTGCTGCTGCTGGTGGAAGCGCCGGCCAGCTAGCCGGGCGGCACGTCGGCCTCAGGCAGCTTTTCCGGCCGCCGCCACAGCCAGACCAGCACGCAGGCCATGACGGCAATCGCCGCCAGCGCCACCCAGCGCTTGGGGAAAGTCAGCAGCATGATGACGGCGCTGCCGCTCATGGTCAGGGTGGCCAGCCACTTGGCGCGCCGGCGCACCACGCCGCCGCGCCGCCATTCGCTCAACATGGGACCGAATGCACTGTGGGCCTCCAGCCAGGCCAGAAGTTTCGGTGAACTGCGGGCAGCGGCCCAGGCCGACAACAGGATGAAGGGCACCGTGGGCAGCACCGGCAGGAACAGGCCGACGATGCCCAGCACCAGGCTGGTGAGCGCCAGGCCTATCAGCAGCCAGCGTACGGGTGCGGCCGGCGCAGCGGTGGCGGGAAGCGCGGGTGCAGGGTCGGATGGGTCGGCCATGCCCCATTTTGCCGCGTGGCGGGCGCGGGCTCTGTATGCTTGCGGTTTCAGCATTCCATTTTTTTTTCCAGCGAGCGCCATGACCATCCGCGACATCCTCAAAATGGGCGACCCGCGCCTCTTGCGCACTGCGCCGCCCGTGACTGAATTCGATACCGACGAGATCCACCTGCTGGTGTCCGACATGTTCGACACCATGCGTTCGGTGAACGGCGCCGGCCTGGCCGCGCCGCAGATCGGCGTGGACCTGCAACTGGTGATTTTCGGCACCGACGCGGTCAACCCGCGTTATCCGGATGCGCCCCTGGTGCCGCGTACCGTGTTGCTCAATCCGGTGATCACGCCCTTGTCGGACGACGAGGAAAACGGTTGGGAAGGCTGTTTGTCGGTGCCTGGCCTGCGCGGGCTGGTGCCGCGTTATTCACGGATTCGTTACACCGGCTTCGACCCCTATGGTGACCCCATAGACCGCACGGTGGACGGCTTTCACGCCCGGGTGGTGCAGCATGAGTGCGATCACCTGATCGGCAAGCTCTACCCGATGCGCATCCGCGACTTCACCCAGTTCGGTTTTACCGAGGTACTGTTCCCGGGTCTGGACGCGTCGGAAGACGACTGAGCGCCCGTTTTCAGCCGCCCTGCGAGGCTGGCAGATCGGCGGGCAGGCGCGCCTTGCCGCCCGAACCCAGCACCGAGCGCCACCAGGCGGGAGAGCCGTCCGGCGGCACCGGCGCGGTGTCCGCGGCATGGACGTCCAGGTAGTCCAGCGTGACGCGGCGCCGGTACTGTGCGACCTCCTCACCGGCCTGCTCGATCAGCGGGCGGGCAGCGCCCCGGCTCTGGATCAGCACCTGCTTGCGGCCGGCACCGGCCTTGATCAGCGCGGCCCGGACCGCGATGGCCCGGCGGTCGCCCATCAGCCAGAAAAAACGGTGGCTGCCGGTGCCGCAGCTGTGGCCGGACACCAGCAAGCGCTGCTCCGGCCGGTCGGCCAGCCAGGCCGCATGGGCTGCCAGCACCCCGCTGTACATTTCCGGCACCAGCCAGTTGTCGGGTTCAAAAAAGATGTGGCGGGCCAGCGGGCGGCCGTCGTCGTCGCATGTTCCCGAGTCCAGCAGCAGCTGTTCACGGGTCAGCAGGGTTCGGGTCTGGGCATGCATGGCAAGCTCCTGAGGTGGACATGTCCGATGGCGGAGCGCAAGCCGGTTTTCACTGGAAGGCTCCGCAGAGGATGTCCATTGTCGGCCCCAGGCAGCCCATGACAAGGCTTAAACGGTGATGATGTGTAACTTTAAAAAAACGATTTAACTCATTGATTTTTATAAGTAAAACGTTTTTTTTTGAGGCCTTTTGGCCTATGACGAAGGAGCAGTGATCAGGCTGCGAGCGCTTCCAGGATCTCGGTTTCGATGGCGATCTGCGCCTTGTTCTGCTGCAGTTCGGGACCGTCGATCAGAAAGGTGTCTTCCACCCGTTCGCCCAGGGTTGTGACCTTGGCGAGCTGCAGGTTGATGCGGTGGTGCGCCAGCACGCGGGCGATCGAATACAGCAAACCCACCCGGTCACTGGCCGACACGCTGAGCAGCCAGCGCTGGCCTTTTTCATCGGGGCGCAGGTCGACACGCGGCGCGATCGGGAAACTCTTGACCCGGCGCGAGACCCGGCCTTTTTTGCCGGGCGGTGGCAGCGGGTTGTTTTCCTCGATGGTGCGGTCGAGGTCGGCTTCGACCATTGCGACCAGTTCGCGGTAGTGGTCAGCCAGGGTCGGGCTCACCACCTGGAAGGTGTCCAGCGCATAACCGGGCGAGCCCTTGTGCGGTTTGGCGGTGTGGACCTTGGCGTCCAGGATGCTGAAACCGGCTTCCTCGAAATAGCCGCAGATGCGGGCAAACAGGTCGGGGGTGTCGGGCGTGTAAACCAGCACCTGCATGCCTTCACCTTCGGCCGAACGGCGCGCCCGCACCACACATTTGGCCCTGCCCACGTGGCGCGACAGATGCCGCGCATGCCAGGCGATGTCACCGGCCTCGTGGCGCATGAAGTAACTGACGTCCAGCGTGTCCCACAGCGCCTTGTGCGCCTCGAAGGGCTCGGCATGCAGGGCCAGCATGGCCAGCGCCTCGCGTTTGCGCGACTCGACCTCGGCGTCGGCATCCGGTGCCCGGCCGCCCAGCACACGCAGGGTGTAGCGGTACAGGTCTTCCAGCAGCTTGCCTTTCCAGGCGTTCCAGACCTTGGGGCTGGTGCCGCGGATGTCGGCGACGGTCAGCAGGTACAGCGCCGTCAGGTAACGCTCGTTGCCGACACGCCGGGCAAAGGCGGCGATGACTTCCGGGTCGCTCAGGTCTTCCTTCTGCGCGATGCGGCTCATGGTCAGGTGTTCGCCGACCAGGAACTCTATCAGTTTGGCGTCCTCGGCGGGGATGCCGTGCTGGCGGCAGAACACCCGCACATCCAGGCAACCGAGCTCGGAATGGTCGCCGCCGCGGCCCTTGGCGATGTCGTGGAACAGCGCGGCGATGTAGAGGATCCAGGGCTTGTCCCAGCCTGCAGCCAGTTGTGAGCAGGCCGGGTATTCGTGGGCATGTTCGGCCATGAAAAAGCGCCGCACGTTGCGCAGCACCATCAGGATGTGCTGGTCCACCGTGTAAACGTGGAACAGGTCATGCTGCATCTGCCCGACGATCTTGCGGAACACCCACAGGTAGCGGCCCAGCACCGAGGTCTGGTTCATCAGCCGCATGGCATGGGTGATGCCCGAGGGCTGCTGCAGGATCTGGCGGAAGGTGTCGCGGTTGACCCGGTCACGGCGAAAGCCCGCGTTCATGATGCCGCGGGTGTTGTAGAGCGCGCGCAGGGTGCGTGCCGACAGGCCCTGGATGCCCGGCGTGGTCTGGAACAGCAAAAAGGTTTCCAGGATGGCGTGCGGTTCGCGCTGGTACAGGTCGTCGCTGGCCACCTCGATCATGCCGCCCCGGTCGAGAAAGCGTTCGTTGATCACCTGCATGGGCGCGGTGTGCGGGTGGATGCGCTCCTCGATGTTGAGCAGCAGGATCTGGTTGAGCTGGGTCACCGCCTTGGCGGCCCAGTAGTAGCGCTTCATCAGCGCTTCGCTGGCGCGCCGCGGCAAGCGGCTGTCATCGTCGATCTGGGCGGTATAACCAAAGGATTCGGCGACAGCGGTCTGCAGGTCGAACACCAGGCGGTCTTCGCGCCGGCCCGAGATCAGGTGCAGGCGGGCGCGGATCAGGCTCAGCAAGGCCTCGTTGGCCTTGATCTGGCGCACTTCAAAGGCCGTCGCGAGACCATTGCGGGCCAGCTCGTCCCAGGTCTTGCCCAGGCCCGCGGCGTTGGCCACCCACAGCACCAGCTGCAGGTCGCGCAGGCCGCCCGGCGACTCCTTGCAATTGGGCTCCAGCGCATACGGCGTGTTCTCGAACTTGTTGTGGCGCTGGCGCATCTCCAGCGTCTTGGCCACAAAAAATGCCTGCGGATCCATCACGCGCTCGAGCTCGCTGACCAGGGCTGCAAAAATCTTGGTGGAACCGGCGACCAGGCGTGCTTCCAGCAGCGAGGTCTGCACCGTCACGTCCTTGGCGGCTTCCTCGGCGCAATCCTTCACCGTACGCACGCTGGAGCCGATCTCCAGCCCGCTGTCCCAGCAGGCGCCTATGAATTTCTCG
Source organism: Polaromonas sp. (assembly GCA_030683705.1). Lineage (GTDB taxonomy): Bacteria > Pseudomonadota > Gammaproteobacteria > Burkholderiales > Burkholderiaceae_C > Polaromonas. The sequence goes on from JAUXPP010000077.1 coordinate 5,328, forward strand.
ATCTTGCTCTTGAGCGCCGGGTTGCCCTCGACCTGCGAATCGTCGCGCAGCAGCAGCAGCACATCGACGTCCGAATTGGGGAACAGCTCGCCGCGGCCGAAACCGCCCACGGCGACCAGCGCGCAGCCGACCGGGAAATCGGCAGCTTGCCAGATCTGGCGCAGGGTGGCGTCGGTATGGCGGGCGAGACGGCGCAGCAGGCTGTGGATACCGCGTGTGGAGGAGCCGCTGCCGGCCAGCGAGGCCAGCAGCGCGGTTTTTCCGGCGCGGTACTTCTCCCGCAAAGCGGCCGCTTCGGTCATGGCGGGCTGCGCGGACAACATCTGCGGCGGCGGCCGGACGGCCTCAGGCCGCCGAGTCGGCCGTGACCGGCGCGGAGGCGGCGTGGTAAGCCGCCACAAAATCCGGCGTGGCCGGGCTGCCGGCCGACAAGGTCAGCACCTCGTAGCCGGTCGGGGTCACCAGCACCGTGTGTTCCCACTGGGCCGAGAGCGAATGGTCGCGCGTGACGATGGTCCAGCCGTCTTTTTCCGGGCCGTCCTTGATGTCGCGCTTGCCGGCGTTGATCATGGGCTCGATGGTGAAGGTCATGCCGGGCTTGAGTTCTTCCAGCGTGCCGGGGCGGCCGTAATGCAGCACCTGCGGCTCCTCATGGAATTTTTTGCCGATGCCGTGGCCGCAGAACTCGCGCACCACCGAAAACCCCTGTTTTTCGGCAAAGGTCTGGATGGCAAAGCCGATGTCGCCGAGACGCACGCCCGGTTTGACCCGCATGATGCCCTGCCACATGGCCTCGAAGGTGACCCGGCACAGCCGTTTGGCGGCGATCGACACGTCGCCGATCATGTACATGCGGCTGTTGTCGCCGTACCAGCCGTCCTTGGTGATCACGGTGACATCGATGTTCATGATGTCGCCCTTTTTTAACGGCTTGTCGTTGGGGATGCCGTGGCAGACCACGTGGTTCAGCGAGGTGCACAGCGAGGCCGGGTAGGGCGGGTAGCCGGGCGGCTGGTAACCCAGGGTGGCGGAGACCGTGCCCTGCACATTGACCATGTAATCGTTGGCCAGCTTGTCGATTTCGCGCGTGGTCACGCCGGCCTTGATAAAGGGCGTGAGGTAGTCCAGCACCTCGGACGCCAGTTTGCAGGCGACGCGCATGCCTTCAATGCCCGCCGCATCTTTGTACGTAATACTCATGCCGCGATTATCCCACTTGAGCTTCGTCGAGGCGGGGAGGGTGCCCATCGCTGATAAAATTCAGGGTTAACCAGCACCCCCGGCGGCCTCCCGCGGCCCGCCGACAACCACAAGGCCACCGCCACCGTGACCCTGCACCTGACGACTTTCGAGGGCGATGCCCACGGCATCAGCGCCCTGAGCGACTTCCGCGTCCAGCAACTGCTTCCCCGCCTGCAAGCCATAGAGCCCCAAATCAGCGGCATCAGCGCGCGGTTTGTGCACCTGGTGGCCACCGAAGCGCCGCCCGGCGAGGAACTCAAGGCCAGTCTGGCGGCCCTGCTCAGTTACGGCGAGCCGGCCGCCCCGCCCGCCGAGGACGGCCTGCTGGTCATCGTTTCGCCGCGTTTCGGCACGGTGTCGCCCTGGGCCTCCAAGGCCACCGACATTGCCCACAACTGCGGGCTGGCGGTCAAACGCATAGAACGCATCACCGAATACCGCGTCAGCCTCAAGCCGGGCTTTTTCAGCAAGGGTGCGCTCAGCGAGGCCCAGCGCGGTCAGGTCGCCGCTTTGCTGCACGACCGCATGACCGAAAGCGTGATGGACGACCGGGCGCAGGCCGCCGGCCTGTTCACCGAGCTGCAGGGCGCGCCGCTGCAGACCATCAACGTGCTGGCCGGTGGCAAGGCGGCGCTGGAAGCCGCCAACAGCGAGTTCGGCCTGGCGCTGGCCGCGGACGAGATCGATTACCTGGTGGCTGCCTTCACGGGCCTGCAGCGCAACCCGACCGACGTCGAACTGATGATGTTCGCCCAGGCCAACAGCGAACACTGCCGCCACAAGATCTTCAACGCCGACTTCACGATTGACGGCGTGGCCCAGGGCATCAGCCTGTTCGGCATGATCCGCAACACCGAAAAGCTGCATCCGCAACACACGGTGGTGGCCTATTCCGACAATGCCTCGGTGATGGAAGGCCTGCCGGTCCAGAAGTTTTATGCCAAATCGGCCTCCGGGCCAGGCGCGGCAAGCGCAGGCAGCTATCAAAGTTATAGCGCATCGGAGGGCGTGCTGACGCATGTGCTGATGAAGGTCGAGACGCACAACCACCCGACGGCGATCTCGCCGTTTCCCGGCGCCTCCACCGGCGCGGGTGGCGAGATCCGCGACGAAGGCGCGACCGGCCGCGGCTCCCGGCCCAAGGCGGGTCTCACCGGCTTCACCGTGTCACGCCTGTTCGACGACAAGGGCAACAGTTATGGCAAGCCCGAACACATCGCCAGCCCGCTGCAAATCATGACCGAAGGCCCGCTGGGCGGCGCCGCCTTCAACAACGAGTTCGGCCGGCCCAACCTGGCCGGCTACTTCCGCGAGTACGAACAGACGGTGGGCGGCCAGCGCTGGGGTTACCACAAGCCCATCATGATTGCCGGTGGCGTCGGCACCATCGATGCGCGGCTGACGAAAAAGATCCTGTTCCCGGCCGGCACCTTGCTGATCCAGCTCGGCGGCCCTGGCATGCGTATCGGCATGGGCGGCAGTGCGGCCAGCTCCATGGCCTCGGGCGCCAACGCCGCCCAGCTCGACTTCGACTCGGTGCAGCGTGGCAACCCCGAGATCGAGCGCCGCGCGCAGGAAGTCATCAACCAGTGCGCCCAGCTCGGCACGGATAACCCGATCCTGGCGATCCACGACGTGGGCGCCGGTGGTTTGTCGAATGCCCTCCCCGAGCTGGTCAACGACGCGGGACGCGGCGCACGTTTCGATTTGCGCGCGGTGCCGCTGGAAGAAAGCGGCCTGTCCCCGAAGGAAATCTGGAGCAACGAGAGCCAGGAGCGCTACGTGATGGCGATTGCGCCGGAATCGCTGCCGCAGTTCCAGGCTTTTTGTGAACGCGAGCGTTGCCCGTTTGCCGTCATTGGTGTGGCGACAGAAGAACGTGATCTGGTGCTGTCGGATGGCGAGGCGCCCGCGCGCCGCGCCGGGCCGCCCCAAGCAAGCGCAGCCCCCTCGGGGGGCAGCGAACCACACGAAGTGGGGAGCGTGGGGGCTCCAGTAAACATGCCCATGAATGTGTTGCTGGGCAAACCACCCAAGATGCACAGGGACGTGAAATCGGTCCAGCACACTGTTAAAGCTGTTGATCTGACCGGTGTCGACCTCCAAAAGAGCGCGATTGCCGTGCTGAGCCACCCTACCGTCGCCTCCAAGCGTTTCCTGATCACCATCGGCGACCGCACCGTTGGCGGCCTGACGCACCGCGACCAGATGGTCGGGCCCTGGCAGGTGCCGGTGGCCGACTGCGCCGTGACGCTGGCCGACTACGCCGGGTTTGCCGGCGAGGCCATGAGCATGGGCGAACGCACGCCGCTCGCGGCCGTCAATGCTGCAGCCTCCGGCCGCATGGCCGTGGCCGAGGCCATCACCAATTTGCTGGCCGCGCCGATGGAGTTGCCGCGGGTCAAGCTGTCGGCCAACTGGATGGCCGCCTGCGGTGAACCGGGCCAGGACGCCGCGCTGTACGAAACCGTCAAAGCCGTCAGCATGGAACTGTGCCCGGCGCTGGGCGTGTCGATTCCGGTCGGCAAGGATTCGCTGTCCATGCGCACGGTCTGGTCCGAGGGCGGCGCCAGCAAGAAGGTCACCTCGCCGGTCTCGCTGATCGTCAGCGCCTTTGCCACGCTGCCCGATGTGCGCGGCACCTTGACGCCGCAACTCGACGCACGTGAAGCCGACAGCACGCTGATCCTGATCGACCTGGGCAAAGGCAAAAACCGCATGGGCGGCTCCATCCTGGCGCAGACGCTGGAGCTCGAAGACGGCGAGGTGCCCGACCTCGATGAGCCGCAGGACCTGGTCAAGCTGGTGAGCGCCATCAACACGCTGCGCGGCCAGGGCAAGCTGCTGGCCTACCATGACCGCAGCGACGGCGGCCTGTTCGCCACGGTCTGCGAGATGGCCTTTGCCGGCCATGTCGGCGTTTCGCTCAACATCGACATGCTGCTGCTCGAAGGCGACGGCATTTCCGACAGCCGCATGGACACCGGCGACAGCAAGAACTGGGCGGCGCAAGTGGGTGGGCGGCGCGAGGAGCTGACGCTGAAGGCGCTGTTTACCGAGGAAATCGGCGTCGTGATCCAGGTGCGTACAGAGGTGCGCAACGAGGTCATGGCGACCCTGCGCGAACACGGCCTGTCGAAGTTCAGCCATTTCATCGGCAAGACCCGGCCGCAACACGCCTCGCTCGAGGTCGGCAAGGGTGAGGTCCAGGTCTGGCGCGACACCAAAGCCGTGTTCAGCGCGAAGTTGCAGGACCTGCACCAGGTCTGGGACAGTGTCAGCTGGAAGATCAACCAGCAGCGCGACAACCCGGCCTGCGCCGACCAGGAACACGCCGCGGCCGGCGATCCGGCGGACCCTGGCCTGCATGTGGTTCTGGCATCAAAACAGGCCCCAGCCCTTTCCCAGCAAGCGCAAGCAGCTCCTGAATCCATAACAAGTCCGGCGCTGATGTTGTCCCGCCCCAAAGTCGCGATCCTGCGCGAGCAGGGCGTCAATTCGCATGTGGAGATGGCTTACGCCTTCACCCAGGCCGGCTTCGAAGCCTTCGACGTGCACATGACCGACCTGCAGACCGGCCGCGCGCAGCTGGCCGATTTCAGCGGCGTGGTGGCCTGCGGCGGCTTCAGCTACGGCGACACCCTGGGCGCCGGCATCGGCTGGGCCCGCTCCATCACCTTCAACCCGGCGCTGTCGGCGCAGTTCCAGGCTTTCTTCGGCCGAACCGACACCTTCGGCCTCGGCGTGTGCAACGGTTGCCAGATGTTTGCCGAACTGGCCGACATCATTCCGGGCGCCCAGGCCTGGCCGCGTTTCACCACCAACCGCAGCGAACGCTTCGAGGCGCGCCTGAGCCAGGTCGAGGTGCTGGACTCGCCCAGCCTGTTTTTTGCGGGCATGGCCGGTGACCGGCTGCCGATCGCCGTGGCGCACGGCGAGGGTTATGCCAACTTTGCGCACCGCGGCGATGCGGGCCAGGTCATTGCCGCCATGCGTTTCACCGACAACCACGGGCGGCCGACCGAGACCTACCCGGCCAACCCCAACGGCAGCGCCGGCGGCCTGACGGCCGTGACCACGGCCGACGGCCGCTTCACCGCCATGATGCCGCACCCCGAGCGCGTGTTCCGCAACATCCAGATGAGCTGGACGGACCAGGACATCAGTGGATCCAGCCCCTGGATGCAGCTCTGGCACAACGCCAGAAAATGGGTGAAATAGGCCTCCAGCCCTTGTGCTGCATGCGTCAACAGCTATTGAAAATATAGCAACCGGGCAGTTCGCGGGGCGGCTGCCGCGGGTTGGCCCTGATGCGCCGGGGCAGGGCGCGCGGTTCAATGCCGCATGAACGTCTCTGCCCATCCTCCCGAGTCCGCCACCGACGCCCCTGCCGCGCCGCCAGTGCCGCAGGTTCGCGTGGTGCAGCCCTTGCGCCTGGGCGACCCGGTGCGCTGGTTGCGCGCCGGCTGGCGCGACCTGGCTGCGGCGCGCGGTATTGCCGTGTTTTATGGCATCTGTTTCTGGTTCATGGCCGTGGTGCTGGGCGCGGTGTTCCGCAATCTGCCGGAGTACACCATGTCCTTTGTGTCGGGCTGTTTTCTGGTCGGCCCCTTCCTTGCGATGGGGCTGTACGAGGTCAGCCGGCGGCGCGAGCAGGGGCTGCCGCAGGATCTGGGCGCCTCGCTGACCTGCTGGGACAAACACCTGGGCAGCATGGCCATGCTGGTGCTGGTGATGCTGCTGCTGGAGTTGCTGTGGGGCCGGGCCTCGCTGGTCGTGTTTGCGGTGTTCTTCAACACCGGCATGCCGAGCACGGCCGGCGTGCTGGCTGCGGTTTTTAATCTCCAGAACTGGCAATTCATCGCGGTGTACACCATGGTGGGCGGTGTTTTCGCCGGCCTGGTGTTCTCCACCTGCGTGGTGTCCATCCCGATGATCCTGGACCGCGACACCGATGCCATCACTGCAGGTATTGCCAGCATCGAGGTGGTCGCGGCGCGCACCGGCCCCATGCTGGTCTGGGGGGCGCTGATCCTGGGGCTGGTGCTGGGGGCGATGTTGTTGCCATGGGCGCTGGGCCTGCTGGTGGTCGGCCCCTGGCTGGGCCATGCGAGCTGGCACGCCTACCGGGGCAGCTTCACCTGGGAGGCACCCGCACCGGCCGTACCCGCCTGACGGCCGGAACGGGCCTCAGAAGTCGAACTTCTGGCCAGGCTCGCCAACCAGCATGCGGGCGGTGCCCGGGGCCGTGCCCAGGGCGCTCTGGAATTCAGCCGGCGTGCCTCGCAGCAGCGGATTGGTGCCGTAGTGTATGGGCAGCGCAAATTTTGGCTTGATCATGTCGCGCACCGCCATGGCAGCATCCCTCGGGTTCATCACGAAATGGCCGCCGATCGGGATCAGCACCAGGTCGGGACGGTACATCTCGCCGATCAGGCGCATGTCGCCGAACACGCCGGTATCGCCCATGTGCCAGATCTTGAAGCCGTTTTCCATCTCGAGGATGAAGCCGACCGGCTCGCCGCCCACATGGACCTCGTCCTTGCCGGTGGCCGGGTTCTTGTAAGCCAGTTCCGACGAATGTTCGGCGCGCACCGCCGTGATCTTCACGCCGCTGGGGCCGAAGGGCGTGATGGTGCCGCCCTTGCCGAAACGCGGCGCCAGCTCGGCCGGCAGGATGCCCAGGGTGCTGACGGTCTGGTTCATGCCGGCCGGCCCGTACATCGGGGCCTTGTGCATTTGCGCCAGCGCGGGCGCGTCGGCGAAGTGATCGAAGTGGGCGTGTGTGACCAGGATCAGGTCGACCTTGCCGACGCCGGTGAGTACCCTGAAATCAGCCGGTGTTTTCGGATTGGACGTCAGCCACGGGTCGATCATGATGACCTTGCCGGTGGGTGTGGTGATGCGGGTGGCGGCCTGGCCCAGCCACAACACTTCGGTTTTCCCGTTCTGGGCCAGGGTGACACCGGCGCTGCAGAGCGCGGCCGCGGCGAGCACGGCGCGCAGCAGGCGGGTGGCGAGGGGAAGGGTCTGGAACATGGCGCTTTCCTTGGTGGGTGGGTAGCCACACATTGAAGCGCCCAGCCTTGCCGGCGTCAACCGGGAAAGCGCGCAGGCTGCTTCGCCGATTCCCGCCCCGCACATCGGCAGCGTCCTACATTCGGTCCGCAGCCTGCCTCCTAGCGTGGATGTTGGTAATTTTGCCGCCCCCTTCGAGACCCACACCATGCCGAAAACACCCAAACCGGCGGTGGCCGCCAAAGCTGCCGCCCGCACGACCGACAGCGGGCCCGCCGGCGCCGCTCCCATCGACGCCAGTGACTTACCGTCCCGCAAGATGGCCGAGGTGCAGGCGCTGGCCCAAGCCATGCCCCACAACGTCAGCAAGCCGCTGGAACACGGTTTTGACAATGCCCTCCATCCACAGCGCGGCGCGACTGTCGATTCACCCTCGCGGCTGGCCACCGGCAGCACGCTGTCCGAAGACAACGGTACCGAAAAAACCGGCAGCACCGCGATGGAGGGCCTGAATGCCACCATCGAGCCGCTGGACCGCGTCCGCGTGGACTCGGGTGGACAGGTGCTGACCACCAACCAGGGCGTGCCCATCGCCGACAACCAGAATTCGCTGAAGTTCGGCCTGCGCGGCCCGGCCCTGCTGGAAGACTTCGTCCTGCGTGAAAAACTCACGCACTTCGACCATGAGCGCATCCCTGAACGCATCGTGCATGCGCGCGGTTCCGGCGCGCACGGCTATTTCGAGTGTTACGAACCGCTGCCCCAGTACACCAAGGCCGCCCCGTTCAAGGAAGCAGGCAAGATCACGCCGGTGTTTGTGCGTTTTTCCACCGTGGCCGGTGAACGCGGCTCCAAGGACACGGCCCGCGACGTGCGCGGCTTTGCCGTCAAGTTCTACACCGACGAAGGCAACTGGGACCTGGTGGGCAACAACATGCCGGTGTTTTTTATCCAGGATGCGATGAAGTTCCCCGACCTGGTACATGCCGTGAAGCCCGAGCCGCACCACCAGATGCCGCAGGCCGCCAGCGCCCACGACACCTTCTGGGACTTTGTCTCGCTGATGCCCGAGTCCACCCACATGCTGATGTGGGCCATGTCCGACCGCGCCATCCCGCGCAGCTACGCCACCATGCAGGGCTTTGGCGTGCACAGCTACCGGCTGGTCAATGAAGCCGGCGAGTCGGTGTTTGTCAAATTCCACTGGGAACCCAAATACGGAACGCATTCCCTGGTCTGGGACGAGGCGGTCAAAATTTCCGGCGCCGACCCGGACTTCCACCGCCGCGACCTCTGGGAACGCATCGAGTCAGGCGCTTTTCCCGAGTGGGAACTGGGCCTGCAGATCTTCACCGAGGAACAGGCCGAAAAATTCAGCTTCGACATCCTGGACGCGACCAAGATCATCCCGGAAGAGCTGGTGCCGGTGCAGAAGGTCGGGCGCATGGTGCTCAATCGCAACCCCGACAACTTCTTCGCGGAAACCGAGCAGGTGGCCTTTTGCACCGCCCACGTGGTGCCCGGCATCGACTTCTCCAACGACCCGCTGCTGGCCGGCCGCATCCACTCGTATGTGGACACGCAGATCTCGCGCCTGGGCGGGCCCAACTTCCATGAAATCCCGATCAATGCGCCGGTTGCACCGGTACACAACAACCAGCGCGACGGCATGCACCGCCAGGCCATCCACCGCGGCCGGGTCTCGTACGAGCCCAACTCGCTGGGCGGCGGTTGCCCCTTCCAGGCTGGTTCAGCGCAGGGCTTTGTGACGGTGGCTGCCGGTTTGCAAGCGAAGGAAGAACAGGCCAAGGTGCGTGGCAAGCCTGAAAAGTTTGCCGACCACTATACCCAGGCGACGCTGTTTTTCGAGAGCCAGACACCGGTCGAGCAGGCCCACATTGCCGCGGCTTTCCGCTTCGAGCTCAGCAAGGTCACCGTGCCGGCGATCCGCGAACGCATGGTGGCGTCGCTGCGCAATGCCTCGGAAGACCTGGCGCGCCAGGTGGCAGAAGGCCTGGGCATGGACCCGCTGCCGGCAGCCATGCCACGCGCGCTGGCCAGGCCGGCGCGCGCCGAGGTCACCAACTCGCCCACGCTGTCCCTGATGGCCAGGCCGGGTGACGGTTCACCCAGGGGACGCAAGGTCGCCATCCTGGTCGCGCCCGGCGTGGTCGGCGCATCGGTCGCCGCGGTACAGCAAGCCTTGCTGGCGCAGGGCGCGGTGGGGCGCCTGGTCGCGCCGCGCATCGGGCCGCTGGCAAGCGACGAAGGCGAGATGCTGGATGCCGACGCTTCGCTCGAAAACGAGCCCGGCTTCCTGTTCGATGCGCTGGTGCTGCCGGACGGCGAGGCGGCCGTCGCCGCGCTCGGCAAGAACGGGCACACCATGGAATTCATCAAGGACCAGTACCGGCACGGCAAGACCCTGCTGGTGCTGGGCGCGTCCAGAGCCTTGATCGCCAAGGCCGGCGTGCCGGCGGAACTGCCCGATGGCCAGCCCGATCCGGGCCTGATGTTTGCGGACGGCAGCGCGGGTGATGTACTGGACGCCTTTGTCAAGGCTGTCGGTGGCCCCCGCCACACGGCGCGCGAGACCGATCCGCCGCGGGTCTAAGCCTGTGGGTCCATGAAAAAAGCGGCCCGAGGGCCGCTTTTTTCTTGTCCGGAGAGGTGGCCGGGCGGGGTTTACTCCACCTTGGCCTTGTCGCGCAGGCCCTGCTGGAAAGCGGCCAGCTTCTGCTGCTGCATCTGCTGGGCGATTTGCGGCTTGAGTTCCTCGAACGGCGGCAGCTTGGCGGTGCGGATGTCATCGACACGGATGACGTGGTAACCGAACTGGGTTTTCACCGGTGTGTCGGTCAGCTGGCCCTTGTTGAGCTTGGCCATGGCGTCCGAAAACTCGGGCACATAACTGCTCGGGTTGGCCCAGTCCAGGTCGCCGCCATTGGCGCCGGAGCCGGGGTCCTTGGACTGCTTTTTGGCGATGTCCTCAAACTTCCCGCCTTTTTTCAGGCTGGCGATGATGGCCTTGGCCTCGTCTTCCTTTTCCACCAGGATGTGGCGTGCCTTGTATTCCTTGCCGCCATTGGTCGCCACGAACTTGTCGTACTCGCCTTTGAGATCGGCATCGGTCACCGGGTTTTTCTTCTGGTAGTCGGCAAACAGTTCGCGGATCAGGATGGCCTGGCGGGCCAGTTCCATCTGGACCTTGAAGTCGTCGGTGGACGACAGGCCCAGCTTCTCGGCTTCCTGCATGAAGACCTCGCGGGCAATCACTTCCTCGCGGATCTGGCCCTGCATCTCGGGCGTCACCGGGCGGCCGGAACGCGACAGCTGCAGCGCCAGCGCATCAACGCGGGCCTTGGGCACGGCCTTGCCATTGACGATGGCGACGTTCTGCGCGAAGGCGCTGCCCGCGCCGACGGTCATCAGGGCGCTCAGTGCGCCGGCAAATAAAAGGTGTTTTTTCATGGTTTCCTTGGGTAATCGGTTGGTTTCCCGCGCCCCGCGTTGCGGGCGGTGGAATCAGGGTGTGTCTACGGTTTCGATGGCCAGCGCATGCAGGCCCTGGTCAATGAAATTTTGCAGTGCATCATACACAAGCCGGTGGCGCGCGACGCGGCTTTTGCCTGCAAAGAGGGGACTGGAAATACGCACCCGGAAATGGCTGCCAAAACCCTGCGCATTGGCACCGGCATGCCCCGCGTGCGCGGCACTTTCGTCCAGGACTTCCAGGAAGGTCGGCGCCAGTCGCTCGCGCAATTGTTGCTCGATGCGAATGGCGTGAACCGGTTGCGGCGCGACAGACGGCAGGGTCATGGTCAGGCCTTGACGTGTTTGTTCAGGAACACCGCCTGCGCCATCACGAACACCAGCATCAGGCCCATGCCGCCGAACAGCTTGAAGTTGACCCAGGTCGCCGTCGAGAAGCTGTAGGCCACCCAGAGATTGAGGATGCCCATGACCGCGAAGAAGGCGATCCAGCTGTAGTTGACCTTGCGCCAGATGTCATCCGGCAGGCTAAGCTGCGCACCCATGAGTTTCTGGATGCCGTTCTTGCGGAACACCAGCTGGCCGACCAGCAGCGCACCGCCCATGACCCAGTACAGCACGGTCGGCTTCCACTTGATGAAAGCTTCGCTGTGGAAGTAGATGGTGGCGCCGCCCAGCAGGGTCACCAGCCCGAGGCTCACCCACAACATGGTGTCGATCTTGCGGCCGCGCGCGACCAGCCAGAGGATTTGCGCCAGGGTCGCCAGGATCACCACCACCGTGGCCAGCAACACCGGCGCCTCGGCAACGCCGACCACGCCGCCGGAGACCATGAAACCCAGCCACTCGGTGGCGGTGCGCGCAGCCCATTCGGTGTTGCCTTCGGCGTACTTGAACATGCCGAAAAACAGGATGATGGGGAGGAAGTCGAAGAGAATTTTCATGAACAGATTATCGGGGGAGCCAACAAACGACTACCTGGGTGAAAAATCGAGCGACGCCGAGTTCATGCAATAACGCAGGCCGGTGTCGGTGGGTCCGTCGGGAAAGACGTGGCCCAGGTGGGCGCCGCACTGGCTGCACACCGTTTCGGTGCGTGTCATGCCATGGCTGCGGTCCACAATCTCGGTGATCGCGCCCGGCACCGCCTCGGAAAAACTCGGCCAGCCGCAGCCGGCATCGAACTTGGTGCCGGCGTCGAACAGCTGGTTGCCGCAGCAGATGCAGTGATAACTGCCGTCGGCCCAGACCGCCTCGTATTTGCCCGTGAAGGGACGCTCGGTCGCGGCCTGCCGCGTGATTTCAAAAGCGCCGCGTTCTGCGCCTTTTTCCGCCAGCAGGGCTTTCCATTCGGCATCGGTTTTCTGGATTTTTGCGGTCATGGTTTACCTTTTGAGAGGGTCTTTTATCTTGCTTACGAACTGCAGCTGATTTCAATGGACGACGCCCAGTCGGGCGGGAAGCCGGCAAAAGCTTCGTGTGCGGGATGTTCCTCAAATGGGGCCTGCAGCAGCTTCAGCAAGGTATCGACCCCCGAATAGTCCTGAAGTTTCGCCGCACGGATGGCTTGTTCCCCCAGGTGGTTGCGAAGCACATACTTGGGGTTGGTTCTGAGCATCAAATCGGCCCGCAGCCCTTTGTCCACCTGCGTAAGGCGCTCTGAATACTGTAGCGCCCAGAGATCGAACCCGGGCCGGTCCAGGAACAGGTCGCGCACCGGTTCATGGGCCGCGCCGGGCTCGAAGCCGCCCAGCCGGCGCCAGAAAATCGGGTAGTCCACCTTGTCGGCAGCCAGCAGCTTGAAGATGCCCTCGATCAGCGCCTTGTCCTCGGGCTGGACGTCCGGCAGGCCCAGCTTGGCGCGCATGCGGGCTTCCAGCGCCTGCGGGAACACGGTTTTATAGGACTCGAGCGCTGCCAGCGCCTGCTCCTGCGTGTCCATCAGCGGCAGCAGCGCCTGTCCCAGGCAGAACAGGTTCCAGTAGGCGATGTTGGGCTGCTTGTTGTAGGCGTAGCGGCCCTGGGTGTCCGAGTGGTTGCAGATGTGGCCGGGGTCGAAGGCGTCGAGGAACTGGAAAGGGCCGTAGTCGATGGTCAGGCCCAGGATGCTCATGTTGTCGGTGTTCATCACGCCGTGGCAAAAGCCGACCGCCTGCCAGGCCGCCACCATGGTCGCCGTGCGTTCGCTGACCGCCTGCAGCAGCGCGGCATAAGGCTGGCCGGCGTCGCGGCACTCGGGATAAAAATTGCCGATCACGAAGTCGGCCAGGGTTTTGAGCTGGTCGTGCTGGTCGCTGTAGCTGAAATGCTCGAAATGCCCGAAACGGATAAAGCTGGGCGCGACCCGCGTCACCACGGCCGCCGTCTCGACCTCTTCGCGCCGGACCCGGGCGTCCGATCCGGTCAGCGCCAGCGCGCGGGTGGTGGGGATGCCCAGCCCGTGCATGGCCTCCGAGCACAAATATTCGCGGATGGAACTGCGCAGCACCGCGCGCCCGTCGCCCATGCGGGAGTAGGGCGTGAGGCCCGCGCCCTTGAGCTGGATTTCCTGCGGCCCGGCGGCCGTTTGCAGCTCACCGAGCAGGATGGCGCGGCCGTCGCCGAGTTGCCCGGCCCATTGGCCGAACTGGTGGCCGCTGTACACACTGGCCAGCGGCTGCGAGCCTTCGGCGACCCGGTTGCCGGTCAACACCTGCAGCGCATCCTGCGACGCCAACCAGGCCTCGTCCAGCCCGAGTTCGCGCGCCAGCGCGTGGTTGCGTCCGACCCAGTAAGGCGCGGGCAGCGGCGTCGGCTGGAGTTCGGTGAAAAAATCCGGTCCCAGGGTCGCGAAACGGTTGTTCCATGCGAGACCGGGAGCGGCAGCAGGGGAATCCTGGAAGACTGCGTTCATGGCCCCTATTGTCCCTGCTGGTCAACAGCCCCGTCACCGCAGGGTTAAACCCCCGGACCGGCCGCTACGGCGGGCTGGTCGAGGTCGTGCCCGGCCTTGTGGCATAAGCTGCGAGCGCCTGCTCGTCGAGCATGGCGACCCGCCCGAACTCCAGTGACACCAGGCCCAGTTGCTCCATGGACTTGAGGGCGCGGTTGACCGTCTGACGCGACAGGCCGGCCAGGTGGCCCAGCTCCTCCTGCGACAGCACCAGCCGCCGCCGCCCCTGCCAGAACACCCGGCTCAGGTAGAGGGCGACCCGCTGCTCGGGCGAGCGCAGGCGCCCGGCCTCGATGATGGTCATGGCCTGGCCCAGGCGGCGGTTCAGGTGCGCGACCAGGAAGTGGTTGAAGGGCAGGGAGTTCGCCAGCAGGGTGTTGAACTCGGTGCGCGGCAGGCACAGCAGCACGGTGTCGCGCAGCGCGATCACATCGTAACGGCGGGCTTCGGTTTTGAGCACCGAACCTTCGCCGAACCACTCGCCATCCGGCACGCCGAGAAAGGCCGAAACGCGGCCCTCGGAGGAGGTGCTTTGCAGCTTGGCCAGACCCGACAAGACGGCGTACCAGCCCTGGACCGGCGTGCCGGCCGCCAGCATCACCTCGCCCTTGCGGCCGGCGAGCGTCAGGCTGCGCTCCAGCAGCGTCGTGCGCGCATCTTCGGACAGGGAGGCAAACCACGGCTGGCCGCGCAGGAAGCGATGGTGGGGCAGGGCGGCGGGTTCAAAGGACATGGGGCGATTGTCCAGCAGCCGGGAATTCCGGGTTTGTACCTAGGAACTGTCGGGGCAGAGACATTCCTTGCGGGGCGAGCTGTGCCGGTTCACAGTCGGGGCTTGCCGCCGTGTGCGGATTTGAGGATTCACCGGTACGAAAGCATGGGTGCGGGCGTTACCATGCAGAGCACGACGTTGTCGCAGGACAGCGATTTTTTACCGGAAAAACAAGGAAACACGACCATGTTGGGTTTGATGCAAAACCAGCCGCTGCTGATCTCATCGCTGATCGACTTTGCGGAGCGCCACCACGGCGACGCGGAGATCGTGTCGCGCCGGGTGGAAGGCGACATCCATCGCTACACCTGGCGCGATGTGGCACGCCGCTCGCGCCAGGTCGCGAGCGCGCTGGACGCCCTCAAGCTGGCGTTCAGCGACCGTGTGGCGACGCTGGCCTGGAACGGTTACCGCCACCTGGAACTGTATTTCGGCGTGAGTGGCTCAGGCCGCGTGTTGCACACCCTGAATCCGCGCCTGCATCCCGACCTGGTGGCATGGATCGCCAACCATGCCGAGGACCAGGTGCTGTTTTTTGACATGTCCTTCCTGCCGCTGGTGCAGGCCTTTCACGCAAAATGCAGCACCATCAAGCACTACATCGCCTTGTGCGATGCCGACAAATTGCCGACGGACAGCGGCATCCCCAACCTGAGCAGCTACGAGGCCTGGATCGCTCCGCATTCGGCCGACTACAGCTGGCCCAGCTTCGACGAAAACTCGGCATCCAGCATGTGTTACACCAGTGGCACCACGGGCAACCCGAAGGCGGCGCTGTACAGCCACCGCTCCACCATCCTGCACGCCTATGCGGCTGCCCTGCCGGACGTGATGTGCCTGAGCGCACGTGACTCCATCCTCCCGGTGGTGCCGATGTTCCACGTCAACGCCTGGGGGATCCCGTATTCGGCCGCGCTGACCGGCGCCAAGCTGGTGTTTCCCGGCCCGGGAATGGACGGCAAGTCGATTTATGAACTGATCGAAGCCGAGAAGGTGTCTTATGCCGCGGGTGTGCCCACCGTCTGGCAGATGATGCTGGGCCACATGAAGCCTGACGGCCTGAAGTTCTCCACCCTCAAGCGCACGGTGATTGGCGGCTCGGCCTGTCCGCCCGCCATGATTCATGCCTTCCAGGAGGACTACGGCGTCGAGGTGCTGCATGCCTGGGGCATGACGGAAATGTCACCCCTGGGCACGCTGTGCACGCTGAAGAACAAACACCTGGACATGTCCAAAGACGAGCAGATGAAGATCCGTCTCAAGCAGGGCCGCGCGATTTTCGGTGTGGACATGAAAATTGTGGACCCCGAGGGCAAGGAGCTGGCCTGGGATGGCAAGGCCTTCGGCGACCTGCATGTGCGTGGGCCCTGGATCGTGGCCGAGTATTTCAAGGGCGAGGGCGGCGATCCCCTGATCGATGGCTGGTTCCCGACCGGCGACGTGGCCACCATTGACCCTGATGGCTACATGCAGATCACCGACCGCAGCAAGGACGTGATCAAGTCCGGCGGCGAGTGGATCAGCTCCATCGACATCGAGAACATCGCGGTGGCGCACCCGGCGGTGGCCATGGCGGCCTGTATCGGCGTGCGGCATCCGAAGTGGGACGAGCGGCCCATCATCGCCGTGGTGAAAAAGCCCGGCGCCGAGGTCACGCGCGAGGAACTGATCAAGTTCTACGAAGGCAAGACCGCCAAGTGGCAGATCCCTGACGATGTGGTGTTTGTCGATGCGATCCCGCTGGGCGCCACCGGAAAAATGCTCAAGACACGGCTGCGCGAACAGCTCAAGGACTACACCTTGCCAGGCGTTTGATGCGCCGCCACAGGCCCGCGCAAAGTGCCCCGCAAGGGTGCGCTTTGTCGCGCGGAGCAAGCGGCCGGACTTTCGGGTTGCGGCGCCTTGTCACCTGCGCGATAGCCTGGCGAATTTTTACGGGCAATCCCCTACCTTGCAGCGCACAAAAACTTGTACTCTGCTGATATCAGTAACCAGGAGACATTAGATGAAGTTGACCCTTAAAATTGTTGCAGCAACGGCCATGATGATGGCCGCCGGCATGTCCTTCGCCCAGAAGGGCGAAACCGTGAAGATGGTCCGCATCGACCCTCTCACCGGCCTGCTCGGCCCGGTCGGCGTCAGCCAGATCAAGGGCTACCAGTTTTTTGCCGAAAAATTCAGCGGCGCGGGCAACCCCGCCGGCGTGAAATTCGAAGTCACCCCCATCGACAACAAGCTCAGCCCGGCCGAAAGCCTGAACGCGCTGAAGGCAGCCATTGACCAGGGCGCGCGCTACATCATCCAGGGCAACGGTTCATCGGTGGCTCTGGCTCTCTCCGATGCGGTGGAAAAACACAATGCCCGCAACCCCGGCAAAGAGGTGATGTACCTCAATGACTCCGCCGTGGATCCGGACCTGACCAACAGCAAGTGCAGCTACTGGCATTTCCGCTTTGATGCCGACACCTCCATGAAGATGGAAGCCATGTCCAGCTTCATCGCCAAGCAGCCCGACATCAAGAAGGTCTATTTCCTGAACCAGAACTACTCGCACGGCCACCAGGTCGTGAAGTACGGCAAGGAGTCGCTGGCACGCAAGCGTCCGGACATCCAGGTGGTGGGCGAAGACCTGCACCCGCTGGCGCAGACGCGTGACTTTGCACCCTACATCGCCAAGATCAAGGCTTCCGGCGCCGACACCGTGATCACCGGCAACTGGGGTTCCGACCTGTCGCTGCTGATCAAGGCGGCCAACGAGAACGGCTACAACGGCAAGTTCTTCACCTACTACGCTGGCGTCACCGGCACGCCGACGGCCCTGGGCCAGAACGGCGCCGGGCGCGTTTACCAGATTGCCTACAACCACTACAACATGGGTGGGCAGATGGAAAAGTGGATGAAGGAGTTCAACACCAAGTACAACGACGACTTCTACACCGGCTCGACCATCCGCATCTTCGAGATGCTCGGTGCTGCCATGGCCAAGGCCAAATCCACCGACCCGGTCAAGGTCGCTGCGGCGATGGAAGGCCTGAAGGTCAAGAGCTTCAACGGTGAAGTCGAGATGCGCAAGACCGACCACCAGTTGCAGCAGCCGCTATACATGTCGGTGTGGCAGAAAGCCGAGGGCAAGTTCCCCTACAGCCCCGAGAAAACCGGCATGACGCTGGCGCCGGTTGCGGAATATCCCAACTATGTATCCAGCACGCCGACCAGCTGCCAGATGAAACGTCCCTCCTAACCAGCAGGGCCTGCTGATGCTGTTTTTGCCTTCGTAAAAAAACAGCGTTATCAGGCCATGGTGCCTGCAGACTGAGCCCGAGCGGGTCGCACCGTATCGGGCTCTTTTATTTCATCGACGAGGAAGGTCAACCGGAATGGAGTTTTTCATCATCTCGATGCTGAACGGCTTGAGCTACGGGCTCTTGCTGTTCATGCTGAGTTCGGGACTCACGCTGATTTTCAGCATGATGGGCGTGCTCAATTTTGCGCACGCCAGCTTTTACATGCTGGGCGCTTATGTCGGTTACACGGTCGCCCAGTTTGTCGGGTTCTGGCCCGCGCTGCTGATCGCGCCCCTGGTGGTGGGCGCCCTGGGCGCCGTCTTCGAGCGCCAGTGCCTGCGCAAGGTCCACAAATACGGTCATGTGCCGGAACTGCTGATCACCTTCGGGCTGTCCTATGTGATTGTCGAACTGGTGCAGTTGATCTGGGGCCGCATCGCCGTCGAGTTCCGTCCGCCCGAGTTGCTGCAGGGGCCGGCTTTCACGCTCATCAACGATTCCATCAAGGGCTTGAGCCTGCACTGGGGTGCCGCACCTGCCGAGCTGTGCAGCGCGGCCGATGCAGCCGTCCGGATTGTCTGCTCCCCATTCCCCGCCACCCGTGGTTTCATGATGCTGGTGGCCGTGATCATGCTGGCTTCGGTCTGGCTGCTGCTGACGCGTACCCGCATCGGCCTGGTGATCCAGGCTGCGCTGACCCATCCGGAAGCGGTCGAGTCCCTGGGGCACAACGTGCCGCGCGTCTTCATGATGGTGTTCGGCGCCGGCTCGGCGCTGGCGGGCCTGGCCGGCGTGATCGGCGGCAGCACCTTCCTGACCGAACCGGCCATGGCCGCCACCGTGGGATCGGTGATTTTTGTGGTGGTGGTGGTCGGTGGCATGGGCTCGCTGTCGGGGGCTTTTGTGGCCTCCCTGCTTATCGGCGTGATCCAGACCTTCGCCGTGGCTTTCGACTACTCGCTGGCGACCCTGGCGCAACAAATTGGTTTGCCGCTGAGCAGCGCCGTCATGAACAATTCCTACATCAAGCTCACCCTGTCGCAGGTCGCGCCCATCCTGCCCTACCTGTTCCTGGTCCTCATCCTGATCTTCAGGCCGCGCGGCCTGCTCGGAAAGCGGGAGGGCTGAGCGATGAAAACCCATTATGAATTCAAGCCGCTCAATGTCGGGCGCTGGCTGACCTGGGGCCTGTTCGCGCTGCTGCTTGTCGTGTCGCCCAAAATATTCGGCAGCGGGCTGGCCCTGACGGTGCTCTCGCAAATGGGCATTGCCATCATTGCCTGCCTGTCCTACAACATATTGCTGGGGCAGGGCGGCATGCTGAGCTTCGGTCATGCGGTGTACACCGGTCTGGGCTCCTTTCTGGCCATCCACGCGCTCAACAGCGTCGGCGCCGGAGCTTTGCCGCTGCCGGTCTCGCTGGTGCCGCTGGTGGGCGGACTGGCGGGCGTCGGGTTTGCCGTGTTGTTTGGTTATGTCACCACCCGCAAGTCGGGCACCACCTTTGCCATGATCACGCTGGGCCTGGGCGAGCTGGTGTTCGCGCTGTCGCTGATGATCCCCGAGTTTTTCGGTGGCGAAGGCGGGGTCTCAGGCAACCGGATGGTCGGCAAGGCCGTGCTGGGCGTCACCTTCGGGCCGCAGATCCAGGTTTACTACCTGATTGCGCTCTACACCTTTGTGGCCGTGGCCGCCATGTTCGCTTTCACGCGCACGCCGCTGGGGCGCATGCTCAACGCCGTGCGGGACAACCCCGAACGTGTCGAGTTCGTCGGTTACGACACGCAGAAGGTCCGCTACTTCGCCTTTATCATCGCCGGTTTTTTTGCCGGCATTTCGGGCGGGCTGGCGGCACTCAATTTCGAGATCGTCACCGCTGAGGTCGTGGGCGCTGCGCGCTCGGGCGCCTACCTGCTGTTCACCTTCCTCGGGGGGGCGACCTTCTTCTTCGGCCCCATCATCGGCGCCGTGCTGATGGTGCTGGCCTTTGTGCTGCTGTCCGAGTACACCCAGGCCTGGCTGCTGTACCTTGGCCTGGTGTTCCTGTTCATGGTGATGTACGCGCCCGGCGGCATCGCCAGCCTGATCATGATGAATTTGCGTGTGGCCGCCTTCGGCAAGCTGCGACAACTCTGGGTCAGCTACCTGGCCATGACGGTGACGGTTCTGGTGTTGCTGGTCGGCGCCGGCGCGATGATCGAGATGGTCTACCACCTGCAACTGTCCACCTCGCTGGGGTCACAGCTCCAGTTTATGGGAGTGACACTGGATGCGAAGAACCTCAACAGCTGGTTTGGCTCAGCCTTCGTGATGCTGACCGGTCTGGGCCTGTTTGAAGTGACGCGGCGCCAGTTCCTCGTCGAATGGGGCGAGATCCAGGAGTACATCGAAAAAGAAATCAAGCGCCGGGAGGCTTTGTCGTGACCTACGCACTTGAATTGAAAGACCTGCGCAAGAGTTTCGGGAAAACCGAGATCATCCGCGGCGTCAACCTGGCCGTGAATGCGGGTGAACGTGTCGGCATCATCGGTCCCAATGGCGCGGGCAAGTCCACCCTGTTCAACCTGATCAGCGGGCGCTTTGAGCCCAGCAGCGGCGACGTTCTGCTCGGCGGCCAGCGCATCAACGGCAAAAAACCATTCGAGATCAACCGCATGGGCCTGTCGCGCAGTTTCCAGATCACCAACATCTTCCCCAAGCTCAGCGTTTTCGAAAACCTGCGCTGCGGTGTGCTGTGGAGCCTGGGCTACAAATACACCTTCCTGAAGTTCCTGGCCGACCTCGACGACGCCAACGACCGTGCCGATGAGCTCATGAAGATGATCAAGCTCGACAAGAAGCGCGACGTGCTGGCCATCAACCTGACCTATGCGGAACAACGCGCGCTGGAAATCGGCATCACCATCGCCGGCGGCGCCGGCGTCATCCTGCTCGACGAACCGACGGCCGGCATGAGCCGCAGCGAAACCAGCCGTTTCATCAGCCTGATCAAGGAAGTGACCGTGGGCAAGACCCTGCTGACGGTCGAGCACGACATGGGCGTGGTGTTCGGCCTGGCCGACCGCATCGCCGTGGTGGTGTACGGTGAGGTGCTGGCCTTCGACACGCCCGACGCGGTGCGGGCCAACCCGCGTGTGCAGGAGGCCTACCTCGGCTCCCACGTCGCAGAATCACAGGCAGGAGGTCACTGATGTTGAAGATAGAAAACCTGCACGCCTACTATGGCAAAAGCCATGTGCTGCACGGCGTTCATTTCGACGTCCAGCCTGGTGAAATCGTGGCCCTGCTGGGCCGCAACGGTTCCGGCCGGTCCACCACCGCCAAGGCCATCATGGGCCTGGTCGACTGCCAGGGCGACATCCAGTGGAAGGGCAAGCAGATCGCCGGGCGCAAGGCCTACGAGGTCGCGCACCTGGGCATCGGTTATGTGCCGGAAAACCGCGACATCTTCCCCACGCTGACGGTCCACCAGAACCTGATGCTGGGTCAAAAGGGCAATGGCAAGGGCAGCCGCTGGTCCTTCGAGGACATGTACCAGATGTTTCCGCGCCTCAGGGAGCGCCAGCACACCGAGGCCGGCGTCCTGTCCGGCGGCGAGCAGCAGATGCTGACCCTGTGCCGCGCGCTCATGGGTGACCCGGACCTGATCATCATCGACGAACCGACCGAGGGCCTGGCGCCCAAGATTGTCGAGTTGGTCGGCCAGTACCTGCAGACCCTGAAGGCCAAGGGTATTTCGGTGCTGCTGATCGAGCAGAAGCTGACGATTGCGATGGCGATTTCGGACCGGGCGCTGGTCATGGGGCATGGCAGCATCGTGTTCCAGGGCACGCCGGACAGCCTGCGCGCCGACGCCTACATCCGCAAGGAATGGCTCGAAGTTTGAGCCGGGTTTTGTCGCGACAGGGACAATAAAGACCGCTTTCAGGTTGCACTGCAACACAAGCTCTCTACAATAAGAAAAGAACGGTCGTACTATTTTTGTCGGTCCGGCCGCCTGCTGCAACCCGGCGGGCGGCTGCTTATCACGCATCAAAGGAAACACATGACAGCGAAATACGAAGTCCACGGCAGTGTGGCGGTCATCACCCTCGACAACCCGCCAGTCAACGGATTGGGTCACGCGACACGCCTGGGCATCACGGACGGCCTGCAGAAAGCCAATGCCGATGCGGCTGTCAAATCGATTGTGCTGGCCGGCGCGGGCAAGGCTTTTTCGGGCGGTGCCGACATCAAGGAATTCGGCACGCCCAAGGCGCTGGCCGAGCCCAACCTGCTCAGCGTGATCCTGGCTGTCGAGAACTCGTCCAAGCCGGTGGTGGCTGCCGTGCACACGGTATGTATGGGTGGCGGCCTGGAACTGGCGCTCGGTTGCCACTACCGCATCGCGGCGCCCGGCACCAATGTTGCCCTGCCCGAAGTCAAGCTGGGCCTGATCCCCGGCGCCGGCGGCACGCAGCGCCTGCCGCGTGCGCTCGGCGTCGAACCCGCCCTGAACATGATTGTCAGCGGCGAGCCGGTCAAGAGCGAATTGCTGGCCCAGATTCCCGGCCAGAAACTGTTCGACCGGATGTCAGCGTCGGCCGAATCGCTGGCCGAAGAAGCCCTGGCTTTTGCCCAGGCGATTGCCGACACCCGTCCCTTGCCGCTGGTGCGCAACCTGCCGTGCAAACACCGCAACGGCGACGCCTACTTCCAGTTCGCGCGCAACATGGTCAAGGGCATGGCCAAGAACTTCCCGGCGCCGCTCAAGTGTGTCGATGCCGTGGAGGCCGCCACCAAGAAGAGGTTCGACGACGGCATGTTGTACGAGCGCGAGAACTTCATCAACCTGATGTGGACGCCCGAAAGCCGGGCCCTGCGCCATATTTTTGCGGCTGAACGCGCGGCTTCCAAGATTCCGGACGTGCCCGAGGACACCGTGAAGCGCGAGATCAAGTCGGTGGCCGTGATAGGCGCCGGCACCATGGGCGGCGGCATTGCGATGAACTTCCTGAACGCCGGCATCCCGGTGAAGATGCTGGAGATGAAGCAGGAAGCGCTGGACAAGGGTATCGCCACCATCCGCAAGAACTACGAATCGCAGGTCAAGCGCGGCAAGCTCAAGCAGGACAAATACGAGCAGCGCATGGGCCTGCTGAGCACCACGCTGAGCTACGACGACCTGAAAGATGCCGACTTGGTGATCGAGGCGGTGTTCGAGGAAATGGGCGTCAAGGAAAAAGTCTTCAAGGAACTGGACCGCGTGATGAAGCCCGGCGCCATCCTGGCTTCCAACACCTCCACGCTGGATGTCAACCAGATTGCCGCCTTCACCAAGCGCCCGCAGGACGTGGTGGGCATGCATTTCTTCAGCCCGGCCAACGTGATGAAGCTGCTGGAAGTGATACGCGGCGAAAAAACCGCCAAGGACGTGCTGGCCACGGTGATGGCCGTCAGCAAGAAGATCAGGAAGACAGCGGTGGTGTCCGGCGTGTGCGACGGCTTCATCGGCAACCGCATGATCGAGCAGTACGGCCGCCAGGGCGGCTTCCTGCTCGACGAGGGCTGCACCCCGGCCCAGGTGGACAAGGCGATGGAAAAATTCGGCATGGCCATGGGCCCGTTCCGCATGGGCGACCTGGCCGGCAACGACATCGGCTGGGCCATCCGCAAGCGCCGCTACACCGAAAAGCCGGACATGAAATACAGCAAGACCGCCGACCTGCTGTGCGAGAAGGGCCGCTTCGGCCAGAAAACCGGCGCCGGCTGGTACGACTATGTGCCCGGCAAGCGCGACGCCATTCCCAACGCTGAAGTGGTCAAGATGATCGAGGACCACCGCGCTGCCCAGGGCATCACGCCGCGCAAGATTTCCGACGAGGAGATCGTCCAGCGCCTGGTGTACGCCCTGGTCAATGAGGCCGCGCACATCCTGGAAGAGGGCATTGCTTCCCGCGCCAGCGACATCGACATGGTCTACCTGATGGGTTATGGCTTCCCGATCTACCGCGGTGGCCCCATGTTGTACGCCGACCAGATCGGCCTGTTCAATGTGGTGCAGAGCATGAAGCGTTTTGCCCAGAACCCGCTGGACGACGCGAAATTCTGGCAGCCCGCGCCGCTGCTGGCCAAGCTGGCCGCCGAAGGCAAGACGTTCAATTAATTCCCGGAGAATCCCATGACTTCAGCCGTAATCGTTTCCACCGCCCGCACCCCCCTGGCCAAAAGCTGGAAGGGCTCCTTCAACATGACCCATGGCGCGACCCTGGGCGGCCATGCGGTCGAACACGCCATCAAGCGCGCCGGCATCGAGGCCGGTGAGGTTGACGACGTGATCATGGGCTGCGCCAACCCCGAAGGCGCGACCGGCGCCAACATCGCGCGCCAGATCGCGCTGCGCGCCGGTTGTCCCATCACCGTTTCCGGCGTGACGGTCAACCGCTTCTGTTCGTCCGGCCTGCAGACGATTGCGCTGGCTGCGCAGCGCATCATTGCCGGCGAAGCCGATGTGTATGTCGCCGGCGGCGTGGAAAGCATTTCCTGCGTGCAGCAGGAGATGAACACCCACATGCTGGCCGATTCCTGGCTGGCCAAGAACAAGCCCGAGATCTACTGGAACATGCTGCAGACGGCCGAACAGGTCGCCAAGCGTTACGGCATCACGCGTGAGCAGATGGACGAGTACGGTGCCGCCAGCCAGCAAAAGGCCACGGCCGCGCTGGCCGCCGGCCTGTTCGACGCCGAGATTGCGCCCATCACCGTCACCATGGGTGTGGCCGACGCGGTCATGGGCCTGACCACCAAGGAAGTCACCGTCAGCAAGGACGAAGGCATCCGCGAAGGCACGACCAAGGAAGGCATCAGCGGCATCAAGCCGGCCATTCCCGGCGGCGTGATTTCGGCCGGCAATGCCAGCCAGTTCTCCGACGGCGGCGGCGCGGTGGTGGTAATGAACGAAACCCTGGCCGAGAAAAAAGGCCTGAAACCGCTGGGCCGTTTCCTCGGCTTCTCGGTCGCCGGCTGTGAGCCTGACGAGATGGGCATTGGCCCGGTCTACGCGATTCCCAAGGTGCTGGCGCGCCTGGGCCTGAAGGTGAGCGACATCGACCTGTGGGAGCTCAACGAGGCGTTTGCGGTGCAGGTGATTTACTGCCGCGACAAGCTGGGCATCCCCATGGACAAGCTCAACGTCAACGGCGGCGCGATTGCCGTGGGCCACCCCTACGGTGTCAGCGGCCAGCGCCTGACCGGCCACGCCCTGATCGAAGGCAAGCGCCGCGGCGCCAAACTCGTCTGCGTGACCATGTGTATCGGCGGCGGCATGGGTGCAGCCGGCGTGTTCGAAGTTCTTTGATCCACCAAGGCATGTCATTGCGGGCTTGACCCGCAATCCATCCCCCGGTCGGGACCTCGGCCAACGCAGCATGGATCCCGGGTCCAGCCCGGGATGACACATCCGGAGTTCCTGCATGTCCCTTCGTCCGACCCTTGATTTCCTGCTCTACCAATGGCTGGACGCCGAGTCGCTGAACCAGCGCGCGCGTTTTGCCGACCATTCGCGCGAAACTTTCGACGCGGTGTTCGATACCTGCGAACGTATCGCGCGGGAAAAGTACGCGCCGTTCAACCGGCTGGTGGACACCCAGGAGCCGCATTTCGACGGCGAGACGGTCATCCTGCCGCAGGCGACCCACGATGCGCACCAGGCTTACGCCGGTTCCGGCATGTTGAGCGCCGCCCAGGACTACGACGAAGGCGGCATGCAGCTGCCCTACACCATCGAGGCGGCGGCCAACTGTTTTTTCGCCCTGGCCTCGGTCAGCATAGGCTCCAGCCTGCTGACCAAGGGCAATGCCAATTTGCTGCTGGTGCACGGCACCGAGGCGCAGAAAGAGGTGTTTGCGCGCAACGAGTTTGCCGGGCGCTTCTCCGGCACCATGTGTTTGTCCGAACCGCAGGCCGGGTCCTCGCTGAGCGACATCACGACGCGTGCCGTTCCGGACGGCCCGGATTTCGAAGCCGAGCCGCTGGGCCCGCGTTACCGCCTCACCGGCAACAAGATGTGGATCTCGTCCGGCGAGCACGAGCTGACCGAAAACATCATCCACCTGGTGCTGGCCAAGATTCCGGGGCCGGACGGCAAGCTGATCCCCGGCACGCGCGGCATTTCGCTGTTCATCGTGCCCAAAAAGATGGTGGGCATGGACGGCCAGCTCACCGGCGAACGCAATGACGTTGCGCTGGCCGGTTTGAACCACAAGCTCGGTTGGCGCGGCACCACCAACACGCTGCTGAACTTCGGCGAAGGCAAGTACCCGTTGAACGGAAAAGCGGGTGCCATCGGCTACCTGGTCGGCAAGCCGCACGAAGGCCTGCGCTGCATGTTCCACATGATGAACGAGGCACGCATCGGAGTCGGCACCGCTGCCGTCATGTTGGGCATGGCCGGTTACTACGCCTCGCTGGATTACGCGAAAAACCGGCCGCAGGGACGGCCAATTCAAGCCCCCACGCTCCGCGCTGCCGCGTCGTCGCTGCCCCCCGAGGGGGCGCATTCCACCTTGGGGCGGCCCGGCGGTGGAATCGGCCCAGTAAAGGACGCCGCCCAGCCGCAGGTGCGCATCATCGAACACGCCGACGTCAAGCGCATGTTGCTGGCCCAGAAGAGTTATTGCGAAGGTGCGCTGGCGCTGGAGCTGTACTGCGCGCGCCTGGTGGACGAGCAGCACACGGCTGACGCGCAGGCCGCCGACGAGGCCCGCTTGCTGCTGGAGGTGTTGACGCCCATCGCCAAGAGCTGGCCCAGCGAGTGGTGCCTGGAAGCCAACTCGCTGGCGATCCAGATCCACGGGGGCTACGGCTACACCCGCGACTTCCCGGTCGAGCAGTACTGGCGCGACAACCGCCTGAACATGATCCACGAAGGCACACACGGCATCCAGGCCACCGACCTGCTGGGCCGCAAGGTGCTGATGGAAGGCGGCAAGGGCCTGCAGTTGCTGGCCGCGCGCATCAACGCCACCATCGCGCGGGCCATTCAGCTTCCCGAGCTCGCTGCCCATGCCAACGCGCTGGCCCAGGCGCTGCAGCAAGTGGGGGCGACGACAAAAGCCGCCTGGGCCACCGGCAATCCGCAGGAGGCGTTGGCCAACGCCGTGCCCTATATGCAGGGCTTCGGCCACACCGTGCTGGCCTGGATCTGGCTGGATGTAGCACTTTCCGCTCTGTCTGCCGATGCTACGAAATCGATAGCTGTTACGGCAGGTAAGCTCGGCGCCCTGCGCTATTTTTATCACTACGAATTGCCTAAAATCAGCGCCTGGCTTCAGGTGGTCGCCGCCCGTGACCCGACCTGCGCCGATTTTCCGGAGGACGCGTTTTAATGGGGTTTTTCAAGGAAACAGGCAGCGCCACACCCAGCAAAACCATCACCCGCCTGCAGCAGCTGATCTGGGTGCTGATTTATGGCGGGCTGCTGACGCTGGTGCTGGGCCTGTCGGTGCAGCGCAGCGATGACGCCATCGGCTGGTCCATGGTGGTGGGCGGCGGTGTGCTCGCCGCGCTCGGGTTTTTCCTGATTTATGTGCGGTCCCGGCTGACCAGCAGCGACTGATGCGTCTACCGGGCGACAAGCGGCAAGCGCTGCTTGCGCGACACTTGTGCTATCTCTCCAACACGCAAGGACCCCGACCATGACCCGTACCATCCAGCAACTGTTTGATCTCACCGGAAAAACCGCCCTGGTCACCGGCGGCTCGCGCGGCCTCGGCCTGCAGCTTGCCCAGGCACTCGGCGAAGCCGGCGCGAAGATCATGCTGAGTTCGCGCAAGGCCGATGACCTCGAGGAGTCGGCCGCCACGCTCAAGGCCGCCGGCATTGATGTCGACTGGATCGCCGCCGATTGCGCGAAAGAAGCCGACATCCGCCGGCTGGCCGACGACACCATCCAGCGCTTCGGCCATGTGGACATCCTGGTCAACAACGCCGGCGCGGCCTGGGGCGCGCCCGCCGAAGATCACCCGGTGGAAGCCTGGGACAAGGTGATGAACCTGAACATCCGCGGTTACTTCATCCTGAGCCAGCATATCGCCAAACACAGCATGATTGCGCGCCGCTCCGGCCGCATCATCAACGTCGCTTCCATTGCCGGCCTGGGCGGCAACCCGCCCGAGATGACCACGGTCGCCTACAACACTTCCAAGGGCGCCGTCATCAACTTCACCCGCGCACTGGGTTGCGAATGGGGCAAGTACAACATTACCGTCAACGCGATTTGCCCGGGCTTTTTCCCGAGCAAGATGACGGTGGGCACACTCAAGGCCCTGGGCGAGGAAAAACTCGCGGCCCACGCACCGCTGCTGCGCCTGGGCGACGACGAGGATTTGAAGGGCCTGTGTGTGCTGTATGCCTCGGACGCCGGCAAACACATCACGGCGCAGTGGATGGCGGTGGATGGCGGCGTGTCCGCGGTGACGGGTGGTTGATCAAGCCATGAACTTCGGCGTAGACATCCCTTTTGTCCACCACCTCGGTTTCGAGCTGATGTTGTTCGAGGGTGGGGCATCGCAGATCGATTACACGCCGCGGCCGGAACACCTGAACTCTTTCCACGTCACGCACGGCGGCGCCTTGATGACTTTGCAGGACGTGGTGATGGCCACCGCCGCGCGCAGTGTGGAGCCCGACATGGGCGTGGTCACCATCGAGATGAAGACCAGCTTCATGCGCCCGGCGCCCGGCGACGGCAGCAAGCTCACCGCCAAAGGCCGGCTGATCCACCGCACGGCGACCATGGCGTTTACCGAAGGCACGGTGTATGACGTCAAGGGGCAGGTCTGTTCGCATGCCACCGGCACCTTCAAGTACGTCAAACGCCTGGCCGTCGGTCCCAAAGGCGTGAATCCCCTCAACACCGTGATTTCGACCGACTGATTCGCCGGTCCCGGATTCTCAAGTAAAAACAGGCTCCATCCCTTGTCCAGCAAGCGTGAGCAGCTCTCAAATTAATAGCACACCAGGAGACTTCCATGCCAAAAAACCAGCAAATCCTTCTTGACAACCGTCCCGCCGGCGAGGCGGTCGCCGCCAACTTCAAACTTGTCAGCAGCGACACGCCGGCGCTTGCCGACGGCCAGGTGCTGGTGCGGCATCACTTCATGAGCCTGGACCCCTACATGCGCGGCCGCATGAACGATGCCAAGAGTTATGCCCAGCCGCAGGCGCTGGGCCAGGTCATGGGTGGCGGCACGGCCGGTGAGGTGGTCGAATCGAAAAATCCGAAGTTCGCCGTGGGCGACAAGGTGGTTGGCATGGGTGGCTGGCAGGAGTACAGCGTGGTGGATGCGAACCAGCCAGGCGCGCTGCGCAAGGTCGATACCACCCATGTGCCACTGTCGCACTACCTGGGCGCAGTCGGCATGCCGGGCGTCACAGCCTGGTATGGCCTGGTGAAAATCATAGAACCCAAAGCCGGCCAGACCGTGGTGGTGAGTGCTGCCACCGGCGCGGTGGGCAGTGCCTTCGGTGCCCTGGCCAAGGCGCGCGGCTGCCGCGCCGTCGGTATTGCCGGCGGCCCCGACAAATGCAAGTACGCGGTCGAAGAACTCGGCTTTGACGTCTGCATCGACTACAAAGAGCACAAGGATGCGGCTTCGCTGTCGAAAGCGCTCAAGCAAGCCTGCCCCGATGGCATCGACGGCTACTTCGAAAACGTCGGCGGCATGATCCTGGACGCGGTGCTGAGCCGCATGAACGCCTTCGGCAAGATCGCGCTGTGCGGCATGATCGCCGGCTACGACGGCCAACCTTTGCCCATGAGTTATCCGCAGCTGATCCTGACGAATCGCCTGAAAATCCAGGGTTTTATCGTCAGCGAACACATGGAAGTCTGGCCGGAAGCGCTGAAGGAACTCGGCACGCTGGTCGCCACCGGCAAGCTCAAGCCGCGCGAAACCATTGCGCAGGGCATAGCCGCAGCACCTGAAGCATTTCTCGGTTTGCTCAAGGGAAAAAACTTCGGCAAACAGCTCGTGAAACTGATCTGATGCGGCGACTGCGCGGCCGAAAGGAGTGCACATGACCCACGACGTCTTCAACCAGCCCGTGCCGCTGGTCGACTACAACGTTTTCGAGACGAACCGGCCGCTGCGTGATGCGCTGACATTCAACGCACCGTCGCTGGCGACCGCTGAGCTGTCGGCGCTGGGCGCCAGACTCGGCAGTGCGGAGATGCAGTCTCACGCACGGCTGGCCAACGTGCACATGCCGGTGCTGCACAGCCATGACCGCTTCGGCCGGCGTGTGGACCAGGTCGAATTTCATCCTGGTTACCACGAGCTGATGAAGTTGTCGGTGAGTGCGGGCCTGCACGGCACGCCCTGGTCCGGCGATGTGGCCCCCACGCTTGTCACTTCGCGTACTGCGCTGCCCCCCGAGGGGGCTGCTTCGGCTTGGGGCGGCCCGGCGCCGAAGCGGGCTGCGTCGGCGCATGTCCTGCGAGCAGCAGGCTTCATGCTGTTCACCGAGCTCGAGCCCTCGACGCTTTGCCCGATCTCGATGACCTACGCGGTCACACCGGCCTTGCGCAGCAACGCCGCCATCCATGCCGACTGGGCGCCTAAACTCACCAGCCGCGAGTACGACCCGGCCCTCAAGCTGTTCTCTGAAAAAACCGGCGTGACCATGGGTATGGGCATGACCGAAAAGCAGGGCGGCTCGGACGTGCGCGCCAACACGACGCAGGCGGCGCCGGATGGCAGCGACGGATGGGGCCAACGCTACCGCCTGACCGGCCACAAGTGGTTTTTCTCGGCGCCCATGTGTGACGCCTTCCTGGTCCTGGCCCAGGCACCGGCGGGCTTGAGCTGTTTTTTCATTCCGCGCGTTCTTCCCGATGGCAGCCTCAATGCGATCCGCATCCAGCGCCTGAAGGACAAGCTGGGCAACAAGGCCAATGCCAGTTCCGAGGTCGAGTTTGAAAACGCCAGCGCCTGGCTGGTCGGCGACGAAGGCCGTGGCGTGCCGCAAATCCTCGAGATGGGCACCATGACCCGGCTGGACTGCGCACTCGGCACCAGCGGCTTGATGCGCCAGGCGCTGGCCATCGCCCTGAACCACTGCGCCCAGCGCCAGGCCTTCGGCAAAGCGCTGATGGCCCAGCCCCTGATGCGCAATGTGCTGGCCGACCTGGCGCTCGAGTCCGAAGCGGCCACCGCGCTGTCCATGCGCCTGGCGCGCGCCTTTGACCACAACACGGACCCGCATGAGCAGGCGATGGCGCGCTTGCTCACGCCGGTCGCCAAGTTCTGGATCTGCAAACGCGGCAGCCACTTTGCGCAGGAAGCCATGGAGTGCCTGGGCGGCAATGGGTATGTGGAGGAGGGCGGTGAGGGCATCATGGCCCGCATCTACCGCGAGATGCCGCTCAACTCGATCTGGGAAGGTGCCGGCAACATCATGGCGCTGGACCTGCTGCGCGCGCTGCGCAAGGGTGATGCCGCCGCCGCGCTGGCGCATGAACTGGCGCCCGCCAAAGGCGCGCACCCGGCGCTGGACCGCATGGCCAGCGCCTTGCCGGCACGGGTCGAAGAGATGGCTACCGAAATCGAGGCGCGACGCCTCGCGCAGGACGTGGCACTGGCGGTTCAGGCCGCGCTGTTGTACCAGACCGCACCACCTGCCGTGTTTGGCGCCTTCTGCGATTCCCGCCTGGCCGGTAACTGGGGCCAGGCATTTGGCACGCTGGGTGCCGGCCTGGACCTGGACGCGCTGATCCAGCGCGCCATGCCGCAATAGAACGAAAACGAAAAGGAGACACCCGATGGCCGACCTGATTCTTCACCACTACCCAAGCTCGCCGTTTTCTGAAAAAGTCCGGCTCATCCTGGCCTACAAGCAGTTGCCGTGGAAATCGGTGGTGATCCCCGCCATCATGCCCAAGCCCGATGTGCTGGCGCTGACCGGCGGTTACCGCAAGACACCGTTCCTGCAGGTCGGCGCCGACATTTATTGCGACAGCGCCCTGATCGCCGACGTGCTTGAGCACCTGCAACCCACACCGTCGATCTACCCCGAACCGGCCAAGGGCCTGGCGCGCACGCTGGCGCAGTGGGCCGACAGCACGCTGTTCTGGGCGGCGATGGCGCACAACCTCGGCCCCAAAGGCGCAGCCCACATGTTTGCCGGCGCGCCACCGGAGGCCGCGCGGGCGTTTGGTGAAGACCGCAAGGCCATGAGCAGCAACATGGTGCGGCTGCGCCCGGCCGATGCCGCAGCCGCCTACAAGTCCTACTTGCGGCGCCTGTCGGACATGCTGGACGACCAGCCCTTTCTGCTCGGCCAGGTGCCCTGTATCGCCGACTTCTCGGCCTACCACCCGCTGTGGTTCACGCGGGTGCGCACGCCGGTGGTGGCCGACATCCTGCAACTCACACCGGCGGTGCTGGACTGGATGGACCGCATGGCGGCCATCGGCAGCGGCCGCATGGAAAAATCCAGTGCCGCCGAGGCGATCGCCGAAGCGGCCGCTGCCGAACCCATGGCCATCGGCCACGGCCTGCTGCGTGACAGCACCTTCCAGGACGAACACGGCATCCCGCTCGGCAGCCGGGTGAGCATCAGCGCCGAAAGTTTCGGCCCCGAGCCGACCGAGGGCGAACTGGTGGCCGCCACACGCACCCACTACACGCTGCGCCGCAGCGACGAACGCGCCGGCACGTTGCACGTTCACTTTCCGCGTATCGGTTATGTGCTGAAAGCCGCCGGCGCATGAGCGGGATCGCCTGGCGCGCGCTTTCTTTTACCGCGCTGTCCCCGGGCGAGCTTTATGACGTTCTGCAGTTGCGCACCGAGGTGTTTGTGATCGAGCAGGGCTGTGTTTTCCAGGACATGGACGGCTCGGACGCCCAGGCGCTGCACCTGCTGGGCAACACCGACAGCCTGCTGGTCGCGTATGCGCGCTGTTTTGCCGCCGGTGTGAAATTTGCCGAAGCCAGCATAGGCCGCGTCATCACGCGCCAGTCACAGCGCGGCAAGGGCACAGGCCACGCGCTCATGCGGCAAGCCATCGCCTGCCTGTTTGCCCAGTGGGGTCCGCAGCCCATACGCATAGGCGCGCAGGCCCGGCTGGAAAAGTTTTACCTGCAGCACGGCTTCCAGGTGGCCGGGCAGCCTTATATCGAAGACGGCATTCCTCATATCGAGATGCTGCGGCCCGTTTAATTTTCAGGAGCTAAACATGATCAGTGATTTCAAGGGAAAAACAGCGGTGTTGACCGGTGCCGGTTCGGGTTTCGGCCTCGAATGCGCGCGTATAGGCGCGCGCCTGGGCATGAACCTGGTGCTGGCCGATGTGCAGCAGGACGCCCTCGACAAGGCGGCTGCCGAAATTTCGGCGACTGGCGCGCCGGTGCTGGCCTTCCGGCTCGACGTG
This sequence comes from Polaromonas sp., assembly GCA_030683705.1. Taxonomy (GTDB): domain Bacteria; phylum Pseudomonadota; class Gammaproteobacteria; order Burkholderiales; family Burkholderiaceae_C; genus Polaromonas. The sequence continues at coordinate 38,480 of JAUXPP010000077.1, forward strand.
TCCAAAGCCGCCGAGGTCGAGGCCCTGGGCCAGGCGGTGTTTGAGCGTTTCGGTGCGCCGCATTTTGTTTTCAACAACGCCGGCGTGGGCGCCGGCGGCCTGGTCTGGGAAAACACGCTGAAGGACTGGGAGTGGGTGATCGGCGTCAACCTGATGGGCGTGGCCCACGGCGTGCGTGTGTTCACGCCCATGATGCTGGCGGCGGCCGCCAAAGACCCGGCCTGGCAAGGCCACATCGTCAACACCGCCAGCATGGCCGGCCTGCTCAATGCGCCCAACATGGGCATCTACAACGTCAGCAAACATGCGGTAGTGGCCATGAGCGAGACGCTGTACCAGGACCTGGCCCTGGTGACCGACCAGATCAGCGCCTCGGTGCTCTGCCCCTTCTTTGTGCCCACCGGCATCAGCCAGAGCCACCGCAACCGCCCGGACGGGCTGGAAGCGGCCAAACCCACGCGCAGCCAGCTGATCGGCCAGGCCATGAGCGACAAGGCCGTGGGTTCCGGCAAGGTCACGGCCGCCGAGGTCGCGCAAAAGGTTTTCGACGCGATCGCGGCCAACCAGTTTTATATCTACAGCCACCCCAAGGCGATCGGCTCGGTGCAGACGCGACTGGAGGACATCCTGCAGGCGCGCAACCCGACCAGTCCGTTTGCGCACAAGCCGGAACTCGGGGAAGAGCTGAAGAAGGCCTTGCGCGAGGCCTGAGGCCAGGCCATGCTGAGCGTCACGCAGTTGCAGTCCGGCGCTATCGCGGTGCGGGACGTGCGCTGCAGCGCGGGGCCAGACGCCCGGCCGTTCACCGAGCTGCACCGGGCGTATTCGCTGGCCTATGTGCGCAAGGGCAGTTTCGGTTACCGCGCGCGCGGCGAACATCACGAACTGGTGGCCGGATCGATGCTGATCGGCAAACCCGGCGACGAGTTCATGTGCACCCACGACCACCATGTCTGCGGTGACGAATGCCTGGCTTTCCATCTTTCACCGGAAGTTGTGGACCTGGTCGGTGGTCATGACGGCGCCTGGCGAACCGGCGGACTGCCGCCTTTGCCCGAACTGATGGTGCTGGGTGAACTGGCGCAATCGGTGGCCGAGGGCCGCAGCGATGTCGGTCTCGACGAAGCCGGCCTGTACCTGGCCTCGCGTTTTGTGGACGTGGTCAGCGGCCGCAAGCAGGCCTTCAAGCGTGCCACGGCCAGTGATAGACGGCGTGCGGTGGAAGCGGCGCTCTGGATCAGCAGCCATTCGCAGCAGGACATCGACCTCGAGCAGGCCGCGGGCCGCGCGGGGCTCAGCCCGTTTCATTTCCTGCGGCTGTTTTCGCGGGTGCTGGGGGTTTCGCCGCACCAATACCTGGTGCGTTCCCGGCTGCGTCACGCCGCGCGGCTGCTGGCCGGAGGCGAGCAGCCGGTCACCGAGGTGGCGCTGGACGTCGGTTTTGCCGACCTCAGCAACTTCGTTCGCACCTTTCACCGCGCGGCCGGTCTGTCCCCGGGTGCTTTCCGCCGGGCCGCCAGAACAGGACTGAAAGGCGAGCGCAAGATTCTCCAAGACCGCATGGCTGCGCTGCTCGATGATGGACGCCTGATCCACCCATCCAGCAGGAAAACACCATGTACGACCACCTCGGTTTAAAAGTCAGCCATCTCGCCGCCAGCATCCGTTTTTACGAATCCGCCCTCGCACCGCTGGGCCATGTGCTGGGTTCACACGACGACAGCTACGCCGGCATCGGCCCGGCCGGCGCGCCGGCCTTGTGGCTGTATGCCAGCGAGGAGGCGAAGGGGCGCGGCACCCATGTGGCCTTCCGCGCGGCCAGCCATGCGGCGGTGGATGCGTTTTACCAGGCCGGGCTCAAGGCGGGTGCCGAGGGCAACGGCGGACCCGGCCCACGCCCCGACTACAGCCCGACCTATTACGCCGCCTTTTTGATCGACCCGGACGGCAACAACGTCGAAGCGGTGTGCCCCTGAGCGGGCCGCTCAGGCGGGCTGGAGCGCCAGCATCATCCGGGCGCCACGGCCACCGCCGGCCTTGCCGGTCCGGCGTGCCGCTTGCGCAGCAGGCGCGAGTTCCAGGCTCAGCGATGACGGTCCCATCGCGTAGATGATCGCGCGGCGGTGCTGGGTGGTGAGAAAACGCTCGCCGGCGGACAGCACGATGTCGCGCGTGTCGTTGTCCAGCGTGATCCACAGGCTGCCGTCGCGGCAGGTCATCAGCAGGCCAGCGGCATCAGCCACGCTGAACATGCCCTGATGGGCCAGGGACAGGTCGAACTGGCTGGTCAGCGGGGTAGGGCAGGGTGTCATGGCAGTCCTTTCACATTCGGTATGGAAATGAATATACTGGCCAGCCCCAGAGGCATCAAACGGTGAATTGGAATCTGTTGCATGCGTCCAGCGAATGCCAAAGTCCCCGGCGTGCCCCCCGTCACGGGCATCCGGCGCGGGCAGCTCCCGCGCCTGGATCTGCTCTACAGCTTTGAGGCCGCAGCGCGCAGCCTGAGTTTCACGCGGGCGGCGGCAGAGCTGTTCCTGACCCAGTCGGCAGTCAGCCGGCAGATCCAGCAACTCGAAGCCGAGATCGGTGTTGCGCTGTTCGAGCGCCGGCATCGTGCGCTGGTGTTGACCGAAGCCGGCAGCGTGATGCAGCGCGCGGTCGCCGACTGCATGGAGCGGCTGCGCGACGCCACCGCCAGCGTGCGCGCCATCACGGCGCCGCGGCAGGTCGCCATCACCACCACGCCGGGCTTTGCGTCGCTCTGGCTGATCCCGCGCCTGGCGCGTTTCACCGCGACCCATCCGGGGGTGGACGTCCGGATTTCCGCGACGCTGGAGGTGCTGGACCTGGAGCGCAGCGGCATCGACGTGTCGGTCCGCCTGAGGACCATAGAACATGCGCAGGGCCGTTCCCTGTTCGAGGAGACGGTCACCCCGGTGTGTTCACCCCTGCTGCTGAAAAACCGCGCCTTGCCTCTGAAAAAGCCCGCCGACCTGGCCGGCCACACCTTGCTGACCATCGACAAACCGCAGGGCCAGCCGCTGGCCATGGACTGGGAGCCCTGGTTCCGGGTCATGGGCCTGCCGGAACTTCGCATGAAAAACACGCTGCAGTTTTCGCAGTACTCCGATGTGGTGGCCGCAGCGGTGGCCGGACAGGGCGTGGCGATCGGCCGCCTGCCCCTGCTGGCGGAACTGCTGCGCGAAGGCCGGCTGGTTGCGCCCTTTAGCGGCGCCGCTTCGCATTTTGGTTATTTCGTGACGGTGGCGCCGCGATCGGCGGCCAATGCCGATGCGCAGGATTTCGTGCGCTGGCTGATGGCGGAGGCCGAATCCGCGAAGATTGTTTGCGCCTGAGGCTTGCTAACGGTACTTCGCCGCCGAGATGAACTCCGAGAAGGTTTCGCACCAGACCAGCACCGTGGTGTATTGCGCCACGTCCACGCCCTCCGGCACCGGCACGATGAAGTTTTCGAAGGTCTTGATGTCGCCGACACGCTGTGAGCGCGACTTGAGCTGCAGGAACTGCGCTTCGTTCTCGACGAACTCCGGCACCAGGTAAAGTTTGTAGTCGGGTCCGGGCGAGACCTTGCCCATCAGCGCAATGCTGTGTTGGCCCACCGACACCTCACCTTCACCCCAGTGCAGCAGGTCGCTGCCGGCGAGGTCGCGGCGGAAGTTTCCCTTGAAGCTGGCGGGCCCTGCCGCCGCCTGCACCTGTGCCGCGGACGGGGCGGCAGGGGCGGTCAGGATGGGCAGCAGGTAGATGCCCAGCACAAAACCGGTCAGCAGCACGGCCAGATGCGAAGCCGCCAGCCAAAGGATTTTTTTCATGAGGCTTTCACGATACCGCATTGCAGGCTCAAGGCCTGCAAAGTGTTGCCGCTCTGTGGCTCGACCACCACCAGGTTGATTTGCCGCTCGTGGCCGGGTGTCGCGGCCAGGCTGCGCAAGCCCAGTTTCTGCGGTGTGCTGCCGCCCTGGTAGGTGCCGGCCTGGGTGTACTGGCGCACCACAAAGTCGTGTTTCAGGAATTCGCCGGCGTTTTCACCGGCCTTGACCCGGGAACTGTGGCCGTGTTCCGTCACCGTCCAGTAGGCGGCCCAGGCCTGCGCCGCGCCGCTCCCGGCTGCCGGGGTGACGCTTGCTTCGAACTGGTCGTCGGCCAGCCGCTTCAGGGCAATGTGCATGCGGGCCGCGCCGCGCGGGCCGGTGATACGTGACTGCGCGTTGCCCCATTGCGGCCAATCGCGGCCATTGACCACCACTTGCGGGGTGTAGATGTTACGCAGGCGGTTGTGGGCGGCAATCTCGCGCTGGCGGGTGGTGTGGGCCGGCGCGGCAAACCGGTCCACCCAGCCGAGCTGGTCCCAGTAGCCGACGTGAAAGGCCTGTACCACCACATCCTGGCCCTTGAAGCCAGAGACCCACTGGTCAGCCGGCGGGCAGGAGCTGCAGCCTTCCGAGGTGTACAGCTCCAGCACTGGCGTCACTTGCGGGCCGGAACTCGCGGCGCACTGGGCTTGCATGCCGAATGTGGCTGTAGCGCACACCAGGCAAGCGCTGGCAGCTATGATTTTGGGAGCAAATGCGAACATGTCCGGAATTCTTTTGAGCGGCAATTCCGGTTGGTCGCGTGGCGCGGCGGCTTCTTACAGCCGCTGCGCGGCAGAGCGTTGTAGGGAAGCGCTGAACCAGTGCTTGCAGCGCTTTTTTAGCGCAGGATTGGGCTCTCTGCGAGCACGGGTGCGCGGGGCACGCCGTCCCGGCGTTCCAGCCGGTCTTCCAGCTCGCCGATATAGGCCGCCAGGGTGTTGCCTGACTGGTCGATTTTGGCAGCCAGGGCCTGCTGGCTCTGCGCCAGCCGTTCCGTGAGCGCGGTCACCTGCGCGGCCTCGCGATGCTGGGCGGCGACTTCCTTCGCCTCGAGGTAGCTGCGCAGTTCGGTGAAGCGTGATGCCTCGGCCTTGTCGGCCAGCTCGCGCTGGGCATGCAGCTCGCGCGCGGTCTGGCGGGTTTCGATCAGGTGAGTGCTCTGGATATACAGCGTGGTCGCCAGGAACAGCAACAGCGCCGCCGCCAGGATCACCAGCATGACCAGGCCCAGCGGCGCCTGCACCGTGGTGAAACCCAGGCTCAACAGGGCGGGGCGGGTGAATTCGTCCATGTTCAGCGCGGCAAAACCGGCCATCAACACAATGGCCACAATCAACACAATGGTTCGGGTACGCATGCTCGGGACTCCTCAAAATGGAAGTCCTGATCTTCCCGCGGCCGGGCCGGCCTTGTCTGTAGGAAAAAGGCCTGAATCCGCGCCTGCAGCCAGGCCCTAGCCGGGTCCGGGCACCCGCGGGTCCGGCGGCGAAGGCGGCGAGGACGGCGGCGCCTCCTCGATCACTTCGGCAGCTTCTTCATTGAGCGCCTTGCCGGCCTGTTTGGGCCGCGTCAACGGGGTCGGGGTCCAGCGCCCGCCGTGCATCAGGTCGATGCCGCTGCTGATGTCGCCGCACAGCTGCAGTTGCAGGCGCTCGGCGTCGCGGCGGCGGATGTCTGCGGCAATCTCGGCCACCTCGGCGTCGGCGACACCGAGCTGGCGCAAGGCCTCGCTGCTGAAGGCCATGGCCGATTCGAAGGTCTCACGCATCTGGTAGTCCACGCCGTGGCGGATCAATTCGATCGCGTGCTGCCGGTCATACGAGCGCGCCAGAATGGGCGTCAGCGGAAACTCGTGTTTGGCCAGCTCGACGATGCGGGTGGTGGCCTCCTTGTTGTCCACACAGACGAGGATGGCCCGCGCGTGTGATGCGCCGCTGGCATGCAACACGTCCATGCGGGTGCCGTCGCCGTAATACACCTTGAAGCCGAACCGCGCCGCGCTGCGGATCATGTCGGTGTCGTTTTCGATCAGGGCAATGTCGATGCCGCGCGCCAGCAGCGCCTGGCTGGCGATCTGTCCGAAGCGCCCGAAGCCGATGATCAGCACGCTGCCCTTGATCTCGCGGGCTTCCTCCACGCTTTCGATGCCGTCCAGGTCGGGCTCGCCCTCGGCCGGGGTGACCCAGCGCAGCGCAAAAACCGCCAGCGGCGTCAGCGCCATCGAGATGATGATGACCGCCGTGAGGATCGCATTGACACTGGCATCAACAATCCCGGCCGCGGCCGCCGCCGAATACAGCACAAAGGCGAACTCGCCGCCCTGGGCCATCAGTGCAGTGCGCTGCAGCGCGTCGCCATGGCTGGACTTGGTCACCCGCGCCACGGCGTAAATGCCCAGGCCCTTGAAGACCATATAGGCCAGCACACCACCGAGGATCAGTGGCCAGTCGGCCAGCACCAGCGGGATGTCCAGCGACATGCCGACGCCCATGAAAAACAGGCCCAGCAGGATGCCGCGGAAAGGCTCGATGTCGGCCTCGAGCTGGTGCCGGAAGGTCGATTCGGACAACATCACGCCGGCGGCAAAGGCCCCCATGGCCATGGACAGGCCGCCCCACTGCATGGCCAGCGCCGAGCCCAGCACCACCAGCAGCGCCGCGGCGGTCATGACCTCGCGCGCATGCGCCCGGGCCAGGATGCGGAACAGCGGGTTGAGCAGCCAGCGGCTGACCGCCACCAGGCCGACGATGGCGGCCAGCGCCGCGCCAATCGTGACCCAGCGCGAGACACCGCCCGAGGTGGCCGGCGCCATGAAGGCGACAATGGCCAGCAGCGGCACGATGGCCAGGTCCTCCAGCAGCAGGATGGACACCATGCGCTGGCCGCGCGGTGTCGAGGTGTCGCCGCGTTCGTCGAGCAGTTGCATCACGATGGCGGTGGAAGAGAGCACAAAACCCATGGCCGCGATAAAGGCCACCGGCAGCTTGAGCCCGGCCGCCGCGCCCACGCCGGTCAGCAGCGCGCCGCAGACCACCACCTGCAGCAGGCCCAGGCCGAAAATCTCGCGGCGCAGCTTCCACAGGCGCGTCGGCTGCATTTCCAGGCCGATCACAAACAGGAACATCACCACGCCGAGTTCGGCCACATGCAGGATGGTGGCCGCATCGGTGAAAAAACCCATGCCAAAGGGACCGATGGCCAGGCCGGCGGCGAGGTAACCCAGCACCGAGCCCAATCCGAGGCGCTTGAACAGCGGCACGGCCAGCACGCCGGCGCCCAGCAGGACCACCACCTTGAGGAGTTCGCTGCCTGATTCGACTGCCATGAGTGTCCTGTGTGCTGCTGGATGGGAAGAAGGGGCGGGAGGTGAACATGGTAGCGGAGTTTGGCGGCCTGGCGGCGCTGCCGCCTGTGGCAAACTCGCCCCCTTTCTCCCAGCGCATTCCAGACATCCATGCAAAAAATCATTCGCCAGATCGCCGCAGAAATCAGGGTCCAGGAGCACCAGGTCAAAACCGCCGTGGAGTTGCTCGACGGCGGCGCCACCGTGCCCTTTATTGCGCGTTACCGCAAGGAGGTCACCGGTGGTCTGGACGATATCCAGCTGCGCGAGCTCGAATTCCGCCTCGGCTACCTGCGCGAACTGGAAGAACGGCGCGAAGCCGTGCTCAAAAGCATAGACGAGCAGGGCAAACTGACGCCCGAGCTGGCCGCCGCGATTGCCGCCGCGCCGACCAAGCAGGAGCTCGAAGACCTCTACCTGCCTTTCAAGCAGAAACGCCGCACCAAGGGCCAGATGGCGCGCGAAGCCGGCATCGAGCCTCTCGCCGACAGGCTGTTTGCCGACCCGTCGCTGGTGCCGGCGGACGAGGCTGTGGCCTTCGTCAAGGCCCAGAAAATGGAAAGCGGCGACGACTTCACCACGGTGCAGGCGGTACTGGACGGTGTGCGCGACATCCTGAGCGAACGCTGGGCGGAAGACGCTGCCCTGCTGCAGATGCTGCGCCAGTGGTTGTGGAGCGAAGGGCTGTTGTCGTCCAAGCTGGTCGCCGGCAAGGACGAAAACAACCCCGATACAGCCAAGTTTCGCGACTATTTTGACTACGACGAGCCGATTGGCCGCGTGCCCTCGCACCGCGCGCTGGCGGTGTTTCGCGGCCGCGGGCTGGAAATCCTGGACGCCAAGCTGTTGTTGCCGGAAATGCCCGAGCCCGGCAAGCCCAGCATCGCCGAAGGAAAAATCGCCATCCACCTGGGCTGGAGCCACAAGGGCAGGGCGGCCGACGACTTGCTGCGCAAATGTGTGGCCTGGACCTGGAAGGTCAAGCTCAGCCTGTCGATCGAGCGCGACCTGTTCAGCCGCTTGCGGGAAGAGGCCGAAAAAGTCGCGATCAAGGTGTTTGCCGACAACCTGCGCGACCTGCTGCTGGCCGCGCCGGCCGGCCCGCGTGTGGTGATGGGCCTGGACCCGGGCATACGCACCGGCGTCAAGGTCGCGGTGGTGGACGCCACCGGCAAGCTGGTCGAAACCGCCACGGTCTATCCGCACGAGCCGCGCAAGGACTGGGACGGCTCCTTGCACACCCTGGCCAAACTGTGTGAAAAACACGGCGTCAACCTGATCGCCATCGGCAACGGCACGGCCAGCCGCGAAACCGACACACTCGCCGCCGACCTGATCAAGGGCATGGCCAAAGTCGAACAGCTGATTGAAAAGGTCGTGGACAGCGAAGCCGTCGCCTCAATCTATACGGCCAGCGAATTTGCCAGCCAGGAAATGCCCGACGTGGACGTGAGCCT
>JAUXPP010000011.1 GCA_030683705.1 Polaromonas sp.
CACCTGTACACCGAGGCATCGCGCCTGGCTTTTGCCGACCGCGCGCAGTACCTGGGCGACCCGGACTTTGTGCAGGCGCCCGGCGGCAACTGGATGAGCCTGCTGGCGCCAGCCTACCTGGCCGAACGCAGCAAGCTGATCGCCCAGCAGCCCGGCGGGCAAAGCATGAAAACCGGCAAACCGGGCGTGCCTGGCGCGGTGAGCACGGCCTATGCGCCCATGCCGGAGCAGCCCGAATACGGCACCTCGCACATCAGCATCATCGACGGCTTCGGCAATTCGATTGCCATGACCACCACGATTGAAGACGCTTTTGGCTCGCGCCAGATGGTGCGTGGCTTTTTGCTGAACAACGAGTTGACCGACTTCAGCTACGCGCCCGCCGACGCCGAAGGCAAGCCGGTCGCGAACCGCGTGCAGCCGGGTAAACGGCCGCGTTCGTCGATGGCGCCCACGCTGGTGTTCGACAAGGCCACAGGCCAGCTGGTGATGAGCGGCGGCAGCCCGGGCGGCGCGCTGATCATCCACTACACCGCCAAGACGCTGTACGGCGTGCTCAACTGGGGAATGATGCCGCAGCAGGCCATCAACCTGCCCAACTTCGCCTCACTCAACGGTCCGACCATCCTCGAGGAAAGACGCTTCGCGCCGGCCACCGTCGACGCGCTCAAGGCGCGCGGCCACGAAGTCCGCGAGACCGCCATGACCAGCGGCCTGCAGGCGATCGCCCGCGGCCAGGCGCATGGCACACCCCTGCTGCTGGGCGGCGCCGACCCGCGCCGCGAAGGTGTGGTGATGGGTGACTAGAACTGCCTGCTATCAGGGGGTTGGCTATTTGCAGGCGCGAACCGATCCGGGATCTGCGCCTGAACGTCAGTGTGAGCGGGGTGTGGGTCCGTCCCGGGTCAAGCCCCGGTTCAAGCGGCCCTGGCAGCGTCGCCACTCTCCGCATTTCGTACCACCAGCACCTGGCCCGGCGCGAGACGAACAATCTGCTCGGCACCGCTGCCCAGCAACATGCGCC
>JAUXPP010000087.1 GCA_030683705.1 Polaromonas sp.
CTTCAGGTCGGGCCGGCGCGGCAGCAACTGGCGCAGGTAGCCGAGCAGGAAGTCGATGTTCAGGCTGCGCTCGTGCGCCTCGTCGATGATGATGGTGTCGTAAGCTTTGAGCAGCGGATCGGTCTGCGTCTCGGCCAGCAAAATGCCGTCGGTCATGAGTTTGACCGAGGCGTCGCGGCTCAGCCGGTCCTGGAAACGCACCTTGTAGCCGACCACGTCACCCAGCGGTGTCTTGAGCTCTTCGGCGATGCGCTTGGCGACGCTGGACGCGGCAATCCGGCGCGGCTGCGTGTGGCCGATCAGCTTGCCCTGCCCCGGCGGGTAGTTGAGCTTGCCCCGGCCCATGGCCAGCGCAATCTTGGGCAACTGCGTGGTTTTGCCCGAGCCGGTTTCACCGCAAACAATCACCACCTGGTGCGCCTGCATGGCGGCGGTGATTTCCTCGCGTTTGCCCGAAACGGGCAAGGACTCGGGAAAATCGATCTTCAGGGAAACGGGCGGGGTCAGTGACAAGGTGAGGCTTCTGCAAATGAAGCACCAATTATCGGTGCAGGCGGCCGTCCTGGCCGCTGCCGGGGCCCGGACGCAGGATCAGTCGGTTTCGGGCACGGGCAGCTCGACCGCCTCGCCGCTGCCCTGGTCATGCCAGGCCACGCGGCTGCTGTAGCTGAGCGCGGTACGGGACATGGCGCGCGCGGTGGCCATGGTGCTGGCAACCGTACCCTGGAGCCCGTTCACCATCACGACGCCGACGCCGACCTCCGCTTTCCATCGGGTCTGCTCGCTTTCGCGCCTGGCCTCATCCAGGCTGGTATTGAGCACCACCGACTTGGCCAGGCGGGCTGCCACGCGGTGGGCGAGCTTGATCAGGCGGCCGCTGTCGCGGCAGTCGTGCATCAGCAGCACAAACCCGTCTTCACCGAAACGGCCCAGTTCCACGTCGCGGGGGACGGCGCGGCGCAAGCGGCCGGCGCAAACAAACAGCGCATGGTTGACCGCCGCCTTGCCATGAAGTTTTTCGAGCGCATAGAGGTTGCCAATGCTCACCACCAGCATGCCCAGCACGGTGGCTTCGTCGTGCTGGCGCCGGAAGGCATGGCCCAGCATCTGGCCGGTCTCGGTGTGGGAGCGCATGCGTGTCACCGGGTCATAGCTGGGGCCCATCGCCATGATCTGCTTGAGCTCGATCAGGTAGGAATAACGCACCCAGAGCGCCGATGCCATCATGACCAGGTAGGCAGTGCCCGACAGGGCGCTCACAGCGTGCAACTGCCAGGGCACCTGTCCGCGCGCCAGTGCAATCCAGCTCAGGCCCAGCATCGCCACCAGCATGAAAAGAACCCCGAACACCGCTCGCCAGGCCAGCCGGTCACCGCGCCAGGCGCTGCGCAGGGCCACGCCCAGCGCCACCAGGCCCAGCCAGCCGGCAATCGCCACCGCCAGCGCCAGCGCCCGCACCGGTGGCAACTGCCAGCCCAGGACCACGCCCCCCGCGCCCAGCATCAGCAGCGCCAGCTGCGTTGCCCGCCGGGCCCTGCGCCGGTCGAGCGCGCCGACGATGGCAAACAGCAGGTAAGCCAGGATCATGGACACGGCCAGTGCCACATGGGCGAGAAAGCGCAGCAGCGTGTCCTCGTCGCTGATCGGCAGGCCGCCCAGAAAAGCGATGACAAAAAAACTCGATGCCGCCGCGGACAGGGCCGCATTCAGGGAGATCCGGTGCAGCGAGCGTGTGAACCCTATCCCGGCACCGGCCAGCATCAGCGCCGTCGTGCCGAAATAACATCCCCAGAAGCCGTAAGCCAGTTTGTCCATGGATGGCCTCATTATCCGGCGAAGCCGGCGCCGCAAGCCCTTCCCTGCCTCAATGAAAACCCGCGCCTCCCTTACACTCTCTGCCATCGGCCCCGGCCCTCCTGCAACCCGAAAGCGCGCCCATGTCAGCGGTCTTCAATTTCACCTTTGTCCCCTGGTTCCGTTCGGTGGCGCCCTACATCCACCTGCACCGCGGCAAGACCTTTGTGGTCGGCATTGCGGGCGAAGCGATTGCCGCCGGCAAGCTGCCGCATCTGGCCCAGGACCTGGCGCTGATCCAGAGCATGGGCGTGAAGATCGTGCTGGTGCATGGCTTCCGGCCGCAGGTCAATGAACAGCTGGCCGCCAAGGGCCACGAGGCGAAGTACTCCCACGGCATGCGCATCACGGACACCGTGGCGCTGGATTGCGCGCAGGAAGCCGCCGGCCAGTTGCGTTACGAGATCGAGGCCGCCTTCAGCCAGGGCCTGCCCAACACACCGATGGCCGGTTCCACCGTGCGCGTGATTTCGGGCAACTTCATTACCGCCCGTCCGGTCGGCATCGTGGACGGCGTGGACTTCAAGCACTCCGGCATGGTGCGCAAGGTCGACACCGCCGGCATCAAGCGCACGCTGGATTTCGGCGCCATGGTGTTGCTCTCGCCTTTTGGTTTTTCACCGACCGGCGAAGCCTTCAACCTGACCATGGAGGAAGTCGCCACCAGCGTGGCCATCGAGCTGCAGGCCGACAAGCTGATCTTCCTGACGGAGATCCCCGGCATCCGCACCAGCCCGGACCAGCCCGAGGGCGAGGACAACCCGATAGACACCGAACTGCCGCTGGCCGCCGCCGAAAAATTATTGGCCAGCCTGCCCAATCCGACCCAGCCGACCGACACCGCGTTTTACCTGCAGCATTGCGTCAAGGCCTGCACGGCCGGTGTCGAGCGCAGCCACATCCTGCCGTTTGCGGTGGACGGCTCGCTGCTGCTGGAGATTTATGTGCACGACGGCATAGGCACCATGGTCATCGACGAAAAGCTCGAAAGCCTGCGCGAAGCCACCGCCGACGATGTGGGCGGCATCCTGCAGCTGATCGAGCCGTTTGAAAAGGACGGCACCCTGGTCAAACGCGACCGCACCGAGATCGAACGCGATGCCGACCACTACACCGTGATCGAGCACGACGGCGTGATCTTCGGCTGCGCCGCGCTTTATCCCTACCCCGAAGCCAGGACCGCCGAGATGGCGGCGCTCACGGTGTCACCGCACAGCCAGAGCCAGGGCGACGGCGAACGCATCCTCAAGCGCATCGAGCAGCGTGCCCGCGGCATGGGCCTGAAGTCCATTTTTGTGCTGACCACCCGCACCATGCACTGGTTCATCAAGCGCGGCTTTGTGCAGGTCGATCCCGACTGGCTGCCCGACGCCCGCAAGCGCAAGTACAACATCAACCGCAAGAGTCAGGTGCTGGTGAAAAACCTGTAGCGGAGTGCCGCGACTGCCGTCACACCGGGCCCAGCGGGCGTTCTGGCCATTCAGGGTCCCGTTGGCGCCTGCTTTTGGGCGCACTCTGCTTTCAGAGCCTCTTCCCTGACCGCCCACACCAGCAGGATGTTGGAGCGCCATTCCTCGAATTCTTCCTTCGTCGGGCTGGGCCCGTCGCTGGTCTGGAACTCGGTCAGTTTGGCCGTAAAGTCGTTGTACCGGTCCAGCACATGTTGCGCATCGACACGCGTCAGCTGTTCCTCCAGAATGGCAGAGCGCAGGGCCGCAAGGGCTTTTGAGTTCGGCATGTCGGGTTTTTACCGCGGTTCGTCAATACCGACAAGTTCGGCTTGCCGAGCTTATCCGTCAGCGCGTGTAGGACACTTTCTCAAGCTGGCCACCCTATTCTTCCAGGGGGACATCACCCTGATCGTCACACGCGTACCCATCGATGATGCATTTCAGGAACTCCGCCCCATCGATCTCAAGCAGCTGAATTTTGTCCCAGGCAACCCATTGACCGTCCAGCTGCTGATGCAGGGTCAGCATCGGCCCGGAGGTACGAATCCGTTCCATCAGCGCATCCCTTGTCAAGGTGAGCTGGGCCGAGGTGCCGTCTTGATCCCTGAGCTGCGCGATGGCCACCTCAATCAGGGAGCCTGAATAGCGCACCGCCGTGATGCCCGACAAACCAGGTTTCACCATGTTCTAGCTCCGTTTTGGACCGGGAGGAGAAAAAATGCTAGCTGCGCCTTTGGCTGCGGTCTGTGCGGTGCCGCACATAGCCGCCCTGCGTGGGATGCCCAGATCGGCTACGCCAGCCAAGCCAGCGCCCTGGGCACCGGCATCGCCACGCGCTGGCCTCCGGCGTAGGAGAAGGCCAGCGCCCGCTGGCGATGATGTCTCACGCCCTGCCCCGCAGCGGCTGGGCAGAGTGAAGCAGCAGCCACGCATGCCGTGGACCGCCCTCCATCACTTCATCATCCAAAGGACACACCATGACCGAAAAAACCGCCAGCGTTCACTGGGAAGGCCGGGGCAAACAAGGCCAGGGGCAGATCAGCACCGAAACCGCCGCACTGAAAGACCATCCCTACGGCTTCGGCAGCCGCTTCGAAGACGACCGCACCGGCACCAACCCCGAAGAGCTGCTGGGCGCGGCGCATGCGGCCTGTTTCACCATGGCGTTTTCGTTTGCCTGCGACAAGGCCGGTTTCGCCACCGAGCAGGTGGACACGACAGCCAGGGTCAGCCTGATCCGTGACGGCGAAGGCTTTTTGATCGACCGCATTGCGCTGACGCTGGACGCGAAGGTGCCCGGCATCGATGCCAGTCAGTTTCAGCAGATTGCCGAAGCGGCCAAGCGCGGTTGCCCGCTGTCAAAGGCGCTGGGCAGCGTGGGTGTCATCACGCTGAAGGCCACGCTGAAGACCTGAGCCCAGCCTAGGCTGCTGCGGCGATCTGCCGCAGCGCCTGCTCAAACACCTCGGCGGGCTGGCCGCCCGAGATCAGGTGTTTGTCATTGATGATGACTGCCGGCACCGAGTGGATGCCGTGCTGCAGGTAGAAATTCTCGCGCTCGCGCACGGCGTCCGCATAGTCGTCTGATGCAAGGATGGCTTGGGCGCGCACCACGTCCAGTCCTACCTCGCCGGCCACACGCGCCAGCACCTCGTGCGAACCGGGGCTGTCGCCATCGGTGAAGTAAGCCTTGAACAGCGCCTGCTTGAGCGCCAGTTGCAGGCCCTGTCCCTCTTCACCGGCCCAGTGCAGCAGGCGGTGCGCATCGAAGGTGTTGTAGATGCGGCTGCGTTTGTCCATGCTGAAGGTAAAACCCACGTCGGCGCCGCGTGCGCGGATCATGTCGCGGTTCTTCTGCGACTGCTCGGGCGTGGAGCCGTACTTCTCCGCCAGGTGTTCGCCAATGTCCTGGCCTTCGGCCGGCATTTTCGGGTTCAGTTCAAAGGGCTGGAAATGGAGCTCGGCCTTCACCGTGTCGCCGACCTGGCCCAGCGCGTCTTCGAGTGACTTCAGGCCGATCACGCACCAGGGGCAGGACACGTCGGAGACAAAATCGATTTTCAGGGGAACGGGAGCGGTGGTGGTGGTCATGGCAAGGGCTCTGGGGTGGTGGGCAAAAGCTGCTTCGAAAGACAGCTCGGAAACGGTAACATGTGGCGCAAAACTGCGAAATTCAAGCATTTTCCACCCTCACACCGCATAGTGATTTGCCATGCTCCAACTCCGCCCCAACTGCGAATGTTGTAACCGCGACCTGCCAGCCGACTCGGCTGACGCCCGCATTTGCACCTTTGAATGCACCTTCTGCAGCGACTGCGCGAGCAGCAAGCTGCAGGGCATTTGCCCCAACTGCGGCGGCGAGCTGCTGGCCCGGCCGCGCCGGCCCGCCGACAAGCTGGCGAAATATCCGGCGTCCAGCGAACGGGTTTTCAAGCCAGCCGGCTGCGGCGCCGCCGCATGACAGCCACCGCCCTGCTGCTGTTTGCCGCCGTCGCGCTGGCGGTGATCGCCACGCCCGGTCCCACCGTGCTGCTGGCGCTGATCAATGGTTCGCGTTACGGCGTGCGCCGCTCGGTGCCCGGCATGCTGGGCGCGGTGGCCTCGGACTTCGTGCTGGTCGGCGCGGTGGCGCTGGGCCTGGGCGCGCTGCTGGCGGCTTCGGAGTTCTGGTTCAGCGTGCTCAAGTGGGTGGGTGCCGCTTACCTGGCCTGGCTGGGGCTGCGACTGCTCAGGTCACAAGGCGGCTTCGCGCTGCCGGCCGGCGAGCTGGAGGCCGCACCGCGCAACGGCAGCGCCATCTTCATGAAATCCTTTCTGGTCGCTGCGACCAATCCCAAGGGCTACCTGTTCTGTTCGGCCCTGCTGCCGCAGTTCATCGACCCGGCCGCCGCCCAGGCGCCGCAGTACATCACGATCACGCTGGTGTTCGGGGCACTGGACTTCACGGTGATGCTGGCTTATGCGGTGATCGGTGCGCGTGCCCTGCGCCTGCTCAAGGCCGGCGCCACGCGCTGGCTGGACCGGATCTGCGGCGGCGCCCTGCTGGGCCTGGCCGGCTCGCTGGCGGTCTATAGACGCACACCGGGTTAAGCCGGACTGCTATCAAAAAAGTAGCTTCTTACGCTTGTCAGCTATGGGCTGTCAGCCTTTTTGACCACTAATTGGCAATCACCTGACCGGCTTCCAGCGTGATCCGGCGTTCGCAACGGGCCGCGATGCCGCGGTCGTGCGTGACCAGCACCAGCGTGGTGCCCAGTTCCTGGTTGAGCTCGAACATCAGCGCCATCACGGTTTCGCCGGTGGCGAAGTCCAGGCTGCCGGTCGGCTCGTCGGCCAGCAGCAAGGCCGGCTGGACCACAAAGGCCCGCGCCAGCGCCACCCGCTGCTGCTCGCCGCCGGACAAGACCTTGGGATAGTGGCCGAGCCGCTCACCGAGGCCGACGCGCTTGAGCATCTCGGTCGCCTGCGCACGCGCGTTTTTGGCGCCCGAGAGCTCCAGCGGCAGCATGACGTTTTCCAGCGCCGTCAGGTTGCCCATGAGCTGGAAGCTCTGGAACACAAAACCGACCTTTTGCGCGCGCAGCGCGGCGCGGTCGTCCTCGCTGAGGGCAAACAGGTCCTGGCCGGCCAGGCGGACGGTGCCCTGGGTGGGCGTGTCCAGCCCTGCGATGATGGACAACAAGGTGCTTTTGCCGGAACCGGAGGCGCCCACAATCGCCGCAGTCTCCCTGGCCGCCAGTGCAAAATGAATATCGCGCAAAATGGTCAATGTGCCGGTCGAGTCGCTCACGCTCTTGAAAACGTGCTCCACGGAAATAATTGAAGAGGAAGTGGACGCCGAAGCAGCGTTATTCGGCACATTAACCGCGGGTTCAAACATGTCAGCCTTGTCAGAAAACTTGAGATCAGACTTTACCAAGCTTGCCCGCGCCGCGGCAGCGCGCCTGGTAAAACCTTTGGGTGCGCTGCTGCTGGCAGGTTTTGCCGCCGCGCCGATGCTGGCACCGGCCCAGACGGCGGCCGCTGCTGCCGTCCGCGACACGGTGTTGATCGTCGGCGACTCGCTGAGCGCCGAATACGGGCTCAAACGCGGCACCGGCTGGGTGCCGCTGCTGGAAAAACAGCTCGCGGCTGACAAAAAGTCCGCGCGTGTGATCAACGCCAGCATCAGCGGCGACACCACCTCGGGTGGCCGCTCGCGGCTGCCGGCGCTGCTGACCCGGCACCAACCGTCGGTGGTGGTGATCGAGCTGGGCGGCAACGACGCACTGCGCGGCCTGCCGCTGAACATGACCGAAGCCAACCTGCGGGCCATGACACAGGCCGCCAAAAAGTCCGGCGCCAAAGTGCTGCTGCTGGGCATGCAGGTGCCGCCCAACTACGGCGGCGCTTACGGTGCGACCTTCTCCGGGCTGTTCGGCAAGATTGCCAGGGCTGAAAAGGTGGCACTGGTGCCCTTTTTCCTCAAGGGGATTGCCGATGTCGAGGACGCTACGGGCAACTTCCAGGCCGACCGCATCCACCCCAACGAGCAGGCGCAGCCACTGATGCTGGCCAATGTCTGGCCCGAGCTCAAAAAGCTCCTCAAGTGAGCCTGGAACGCATCTCCGCCGAACAGGCGCTGGCCAGCCTGGCCAACTATTCCGCCGTGATCGATGCCCGCAGCGAGGGCGAATACGCCGAGGACCACCTGCCCGGCGCTGTCAACTGGCCCAGCCTGAACGACGAGGAACGCAAGATCGTCGGCACGCGTTACAAGCAGATCAGCCAGTTCGAGGCCAAAAAACTGGGCGCCGCGCTGGTTGCCAGCAACATCGCGGCGCATATCCAGCGCGAGGTGCTGGACAAGCCCAGAGAGTGGCAGCCGCTGGTGTATTGCTGGCGCGGCGGCAAACGCAGCGGCTCGCTGGCGCTCATCCTGGACCAGATCGGGTTCCGGGTCACGCTGGTCGACGGCGGCTACAAGGCCTTCCGCGCGGCGCTGGTGGCCGACCTGCCGCAACTGGCGGCGCGCCACCAGTACAAGGTGGTCTGCGGCCCCACAGGCGCGGGCAAGACGCGGCTCTTGCATGCGCTGGCGGCCCAGGGCGCGCAGGTGCTGGACCTGGAAGGCCTGGCGAATCACCGCAGCTCGGTGCTGGGCATGATTCCCGGCGTGCCGCAACCCAGCCAGAAGGCCTTCGACACCCTGGTCTGGGCGGCGCTGCGCAGCTTTGACCCGGCGCGCCCGGTGTATATCGAGAGCGAAAGCAAAAAAGTCGGCAATGTGGCGGTGCCCGAAGGCCTGATCAGCGCCATGCGCGCCAGTCCCTGCCTGCGGCTGGAACTGGCCGAGGACGAACGCGTGGCGCTGCTGCTCGAGGACTACGACTTTTTCGTCAAGGACACCGGGTTTTTCTGCGAGCGCCTGGGCGCCCTGACCGAGGCACGCGGCAAGGAGGTGGTGAGCGACTGGCAGGCGCGCGCGCGCAGCGGCGATGTCGCCTCGGTGGTGCGCGAGCTGCTGCTGCAGCATTACGACCCGGTCTACCTGCAGTCGATGCGGCGCAATTTCACGCAGTACGACAGCGCCCAGGCGCTGGCGCCGCGCGACCACAGTGCGGCGGCCATGGACGAGTTGGCGCGCGAGCTGCTCGCGCCCTAAACCGCCACCCAAACCGCGCCCATGAAAAAGGCTCCGGGGGACAGGGGACTGTCCCGGCGGAGCCTTGTCGGCGGAAGCTGCTATTAAAAGTGTAGCTGTCTACGCTTGATTTATCTGGGCCGAAGCCCGATTTGATTCAAAACAAGGAGATGGCCTTGCGGCTCAAGAGGCGGCGTCGGCGGGCGGCGTGCCGGCCTCGCCGGGCTGGCCCTCGGGCGTGTCGTCATCCGGCAGGTCCGGCTTGCCTTCGGCCTTGCGCTTGAGTTTTTCCTCTTTTTTCTTCTTTTTGGCCAGCTCTTTCTGGCGTTTTTCGTAGGAGTAATTGGGAGTTGCCACGGCGTGCTTTCTTCAGGAATATGTCCTAACTGTACTGCATCAGGGCAAGCGCCTGGGCCAGGTCGGCCTGCAGGTCGGACAGCGCTTCCAGCCCGACCGAAAACCGCACCAGCCCGCCCTGGTAAGGCCAGGCCGTGGTCCGGATGGACGGCACGTCATAAGGCACACACAGGCTGATCGGGCCAGCCCAGCTGTAGCCGATGTTGAACAGTTTCAGGTTGTCGCAGAAGGTGTCCAGCGTGGCCTGGCTGTAAGCGGGCTTGAACACCGCGCTGACCAGGCAGGCCGCCGCCGTGCAGTCGCGCTGCCAGGCGGCATGGCCGGGCGAGCCCGGCAGCGCCGGGTGAAACACGGCCTCGACCTGCGGCTGCTGCTGCAGCCAGCCAGCCAGCGCGCGGGTAGTGGCATCCTGCGCGGCGTAACGCAGGGCAATGGTGTTCAGGCCGCGCAGCACCAGCTCGGCGTCGTTGCCGCTGACGCCGTAACCGACCCGCATGTGGCAAAAGTGCACCAGCTGGTGCAAGGCCTCGTCGCGCGTGACGACCGAGCCCATCAGCACATCGGCGCCGCCGCTGGGGTACTTGGTCAGGGCCTGCACCGAGATGTCGGCGCCCAGGTCGAAGGCGTTGAAGGCCATGCCCGCGCCCCAGGTGTTGTCCAGCGCGGTGACGATGCCTTGCGGATGCTTGTCCCCATGCGCCTTGACCGCAGCCACCAGCGCCGGCAGGTCGGGAAACTCCAGCGTGATCGAACCCGGCGCTTCCAGCCAGACCAATCGTGTTTTTGCCGTCAGTTTGGCCGCCAGGTCGGCCGGCGACATGGCGTCGTAATACGCAAAGCGCACGCCCCAGTTGGCGAGTTCATGCTGCGCAAAGGTTTTGTTCGGGCCGTAGGCGTTGTCGGGGATCAGCACTTCGTCGCCGGCCTTGAGGAATGCCATGTCCACCAGCGCGACAGCGGCCAGGCCGCTGGGCACCAGCGTGCAGAAGTTGCCGCCTTCCAGCGTGGCGATGCGCTCCTCCAGCGTGAAGGTGGTCGGCGTGCCGTGCAGGCCGTAGGTGTAGCCGGTCTTGTGTTTCCAGTCGCGCTGGCGCAGCGCCGCAACGCTGGGGAAGATGATGGTCGAGGCCTTGTGGATGCCGGGCTGGACCGCATCAAAGCCGGCGGGCGGCTTGTAGCCATGGTGTATCAGTTGGGTGGACTTGTCGCTCATGCAGCCATGTTAACGGCTGGGGATATCTGCCGTCAGCGCCGGTGTGATGGCCTGACGGAACTGCGCTTATTCAAAGCGGGCGCCCCGCAAGGCCTCGGGTATGCGACAGATAACTGGACTTAACTCCCCACTCCCAACCCCCCGCCCTTCCCTCGCCCCGCTGGGCGAGAGAAGGGAGCCTCATGTGGCCGCGTGCGCTGCGCTCGCGTGCACACATGACCGTTCGTTGGGATT
>JAUXPP010000104.1 GCA_030683705.1 Polaromonas sp.
GCGCCGCTTTCTGCCGGGCGGCTGCACCGGCGAGATCAAGTTCTGCTTCGCCATCACCGAACCCAACGCCGGCTCGAACTCGATCGAGATCACCAGCATCGCCAAGTCCGACGGCAAGGGCGGCTTCCGGCTCAACGGCCAGAAGGTCTTCATCACCGATGCCAATTGCGCCGACTACGCCATGGTCGTCACCCGCACCACGGCGCGCGCCGACGTGAAGAAGAAGACCGACGGCTTCACCATCTTCATGGTGGACATGAAGAAGAAGGGCATCAGCAAGACGCTGATTCCGATTGCGTTCCCGGTGCCCGAGACGCAGTGGCAGGTGTTCTTTGACGACGTGGCGCTGACCGAAGCCGACGTGCTGGGTGAGGTCGGCAAGGGCTTCAACATCCTGTTCGACACGCTGAACCCCGAGCGCATCATCCTGTCGGGCCTGTGCACCGGCGTCGGCCGCTTCGCACTGAAGAAGGCCGTGGCCTACGCCAACGACCGCAAGGTGTTCAACAATACCCCCATCGGCGCCTACCAGGGCGTGCAGCACCCGCTGGCGATGGCGCGCAGCGAGATCGAGCTGGCCTCGCTGATGGCGCTCAAGGCCGCCTGGGCTTTCGACCAGGGCCTGCCAGCCGGCGAATTTTCCAACATGGCCAAGTACGCCGCGGCTGAGGCCGGCATTCACGCCGTCGACAGCGCGATCCAGTGCTTCGGCGGCAACGGGTTCACCAAGGAATACGGCATGTACGATCTGTACGGCCTGGTGCGACTGCTGCGCACCGCGCCGCTGAACCGTGAAATGGTGCTCAACCACATTGCCGAGCACGTGATGGGCCTGCCGCGCTCGTACTGACAGCCGCCATGAGTATCAACGCTCCCCTGCCCGCCTTTGGCGCCCTGGCCGGCCTGAAGGTGATCGACCTGTCGCGCGTGCTTGGTGGTCCATACTGCGGACAGATCCTGGCCGACCACGGCGCGCAGGTCATCAAGGTCGAGCCGCCCGCCGGCGACGAAACCCGCGCCTGGGGCCCACCCTTTGCCGACGACGGCACCGCCGCCTACTACAACGGGCTGAACCGCAACAAGCGCGATATCGTGATCGACTTGTCGAAGCCCGAGGGACGCGAGATTGTGCTAAAAATGCTCGCGGATGCCGACGTGCTGATCGAGAACTTCAAGATCGGCACGCTGGAGCGCTGGGGCATCGGCTATGAGCAGACGCTGCGCGAACGCTTCCCGCGCTTGATCCACTGCCGGGTCAGCGGCTTTGGCGCCGATGGACCGCTCGGCGGCGCACCGGGCTACGACGCGGTGGCACAGGCATTGGGCGGCCTGATGAGCGTCAACGGCACGCCGGACACCGGAGCGCTGCGGGTCGGGGTCCCGGTGGTGGACATCGCCACCGGCCTGTCGGCCATGATCGGCGTGCTGCTGGCGGTGATCGAGCGGCAGCGCTCCGGGCGCGGGCAGTTCGTCGAGGCCACGCTGTACGACACCGCCGTGTCGCTGCTGCACCCGCAAAGCGCCAACTGGCTGCAGTCGGGCCAGACGCCGAAACTTAGCGGCAATGCGCATTCCAACATCGTGCCCTACGACAAGTTTCCGACCCAAACCTGCGAGATATTCCTGGGGATCGGCAACAACGGACAGTGGAAGAAACTGTGCGAGTTCCTCAGCCGTCCCGAGATGGCCGATGAGCCACGCTTTGCCACCAACGCCGACCGATTCCGTGAGCGCGACGCGCTGCGCGCCCTGCTGGAGGCATATCTGCTGCAGGTCGATGGCGAGTGGCTATGCCGCGAGTTGCTGGCCGCCGGCATTCCGGCCGGCGCCGTCAGGGCCATTCCAGACGTGTTGACCGATCCCCACACCCTGCATCGGAATATGGTGGTGCAGGTGGAGGGGGTGCCGGGCATCGGTATCCCGGTCAAGCTGTCGCGCACCCCGGGACGGGCCCACAGCGCGCCGCCGCGCTTCGGCCAGCACACGCGTGAGCTGCTCCTGGAGCATGGCTACGGCGCTGCCACCATTGACGCACTGATCGCGCGGGGAAGCATCGTGCAACACGTTGAAGCATGAACCACGCCTACTTGAGTAAGGGAAAACCCCTCATACCTAACTAAT
>JAUXPP010000119.1 GCA_030683705.1 Polaromonas sp.
CGTATCGCCGGGCCGCCGAACTCGATGGTGTAGCCGGTGCCGCCCGCCGTGCCGATCTTGCCGATGACGGCCAGCACGATGTCCTTGCCGGTCAGGCCGGGCGCGAGTTTGCCGTCCACATACACCAGCATGTTTTTGGCCTTTTTGGCCAGCAGGGTTTGCGTGGCCATCACATGTTCCACCTCGCTGGTGCCTATGCCGTGCGCCAGTGCACCGAAGGCGCCGTGGGTCGAGGTGTGCGAGTCGCCGCAGACCACCGTCATGCCGGGCAGGGTCGCGCCGCTTTCGGGGCCGATCACATGCACGATGCCCTGGCGCTTGGACAGGAAGGGAAAGTAGGCGGCTGCGCCGAACTCGGCGATGTTGCTGTCCAGCGTGGTGATCTGCTCCTTGCTGACCAGGTCGGTGATGCCGTCGTAGCCGAGTTCCCAGCCGGTGGTCGGCGTGTTGTGGTCGGCGGTGGCGACGATGGAGCTGATGCGCCAGACCTTGCGGCCGGTCTCGCGCAGGCCTTCAAAGGCCTGGGGGCTGGTGACCTCGTGCACCAGGTGCCGGTCGATGTAGAGGATGGCGGTGCCGTCTTCCTCGGTGTGGACGACGTGTTCGTCCCAGATCTTGTCGTAGAGGGTGCGTCCCATGTGGTTTCCTTCGTGGTTGGCTGATTTTAGTTAGGCAGCAAGCGCTGCAGGGCTCGCAGCATGCGTAGTGAGGTGATCGACCAGCAGGCGGGCCGTGACCGGCAGGCTGGAAAAGTCGCGCGCCACCAGTTCGATCTGGCGGGTGGCCCAGGCATTGGTCAGGGCCACGGCTTCGAGTTCGCCAACGCCGTGCATCAGTTCGAAGGCGCGTTGCGGCATCACGCCGACGCCCAGGCGGTTGTGAATCATGCGGCACATGGCGTCCAGGCCGGTGACGTGGATGCGCAGCTTGATGGTGCGGCCGGCCAGCGCGGCCGCGTCGCGCATCGCCAGGTAAATCGAGCTGTTGGAATGCAGGCCGACCTGGTCGAAGTCCAGCGTGTCTTCGAACGCGATCGCGTCCTGCTCGCCCAGCGCATGGCCGCGCGGCACGATCAGTACCAGGCGGTCCTGCCGGTAGGGCAGGGCTTGCAGGCCGCCTGTGCCGTCGGCGGTGTTGCAGATGCCGAGGTCGGCCGCGCCTTCCTGCACGGCGCGCACGACTTCCGTGCTCAGGTGTTCCTCGAGGTCGATCTTGACCTCAGGGTGCCGGCCGGTGAAGGCGCCCAGGTCTTCCGGCAAAAACTGCACGATGGCCGAGATGCTGGCATGCACCCGCACATGGCCGCGCACGCCGGCGGCGTATTCGCTGAGCTCGCCCTGCATTTTTTCGAGGCTGAACAACACCGAACGCGCATGGTGCAGCAGGCTTTGCCCGGCCGGTGTCAGGTCCACGCCGCGGGTGTGGCGATAGAGCAGCGGGGTGTCTAGCGCGGCTTCGAGGTCCGACAGGCGTTTGCTGACGGCGGACGCCGCAATGAACTCACGCTCGGCCGCCTTGCCGATGCTGCCGAGCTCGCACACCGCCACAAACAGTTGCAGCGAGGTCAGGTCGATTCGGCGGGCGAAGTTGCGTTCGGAGGTTTTCATGGTCATCGCATCGGACGATGGATGACGTATTTTCTCTTGAGTTGAGGGTTTTTGCCATCGCGAAACGCGATGGGTGACATGCCTGTCAGGCCGGGCGCTGCGGGCCTGCCCGGCATTGATGGCATTTTGGGCCCGCAGCGCCCGTGCTCATTGCGTAGCCAGCTATCAAATCAGGAGCGGGCTGTCAGCCGGCGATCCTGTCCGGATCGAGTTCGCGGACCCGTGGATCGACGTTGTAGCCGCCGAACTCGGTGTAACGCAGCAGATGCCGGTCGCAGCGGCTGCAGTGCCAGACATCGCAGCGGTTGTAGGGGAAGAAGGCCGGCGCCACCGGCGCCTCGGGCGATTCGTAACGTGTGCCTTCGGGGTGAAATTCCTCCAGCGTCGCTTCCTCGACGGCCGGGTCGCGCAGGGTGGCGACTTGTCTCATCTGGCCGGCTTCCCAGCGGTACTCGGCCAGGCTTTCCCAGCCGGTGCAGGCGCCGAGGGCGCAGCTGCAGGGCCGCGGCGGCGCCGCGCCGGCGAGGGTTGAACGCAGTTCGTCAGAGGTCTGGATCAATTTCAAAAGTCTGCTCCGGAAAACCAGGCGGAAAAAAGCCCGCCGGTGTTGCCACGGGCGGGCCGGATTCAAACGCGCCGGCGGATCAACGTGCCGTCAGCGGTTTGACGTTGCGTGTCACCGAACCGTCGAACAACTGGCGCGGGCGGCCGATCTTGTATTCGGGGTCGCCGATCATCTCGTTGAGCTGGGCGATCCAGCCGACGGTACGGGCCAGCGCGAAGATCGCCGTGAACAGCGGCACCGGGATGCCGATGGCGCGCTGCACGATGCCGGAGTAGAAGTCCACATTGGGGTAAAGCTTGCGCGAAACGAAGTAATCGTCTTCCAGCGCGATTTTTTCCAGTGCCATGGCCAGCTTGAACAGCGGGTCGTTTTCCAGGCCCATTTCCTGCAGCACTTCCTTGCAGGTTTCCTGCATGAGCTTGGCGCGCGGGTCGTAGTTCTTGTAGACGCGGTGGCCAAAACCCATCAGCTTGACGCCGGAATTCTTGTCCTTGACCTGCTTGATGAAGTCGCCGATGTTGTCGATGCCGCCGTTCTTCTGGATGTCGCCCAGCATGTTGAGCGCCGCTTCGTTGGCGCCGCCGTGGGCCGGGCCCCAGAGGCAGGCGACACCTGCGGCAATTGCTGCAAACGGGTTGGTGCCCGACGATCCGCACAGGCGCACAGTGGAGGTGGAGGCGTTCTGTTCGTGGTCGGCGTGCAGGATGAAGATGCGGTCGAGCGCGCGCTCGAGCACCGGGTTGACCTTGTACTCCTCGCACGGCGTGGCGAACATCATGTGCAGGAAGTTGCCGGCGTAGCTCAGGTCGTTCTTGGGGTACATGTAGGGCTGGCCCACGGTGTACTTGTAGGCCATGGCGACCAGCGTCGGCATCTTGGCGATCAGGCGGATCGCCGAAATGTCGCGGTGCTCGGGATTGGTGATGTCGGTGCTGTCATGGTAGAAGGCCGACAGGGCGCCGACCAGGCCGGTCATGATGGCCATCGGGTGTGCGTCACGGCGGAAGCCACGCAGGAAAAACTGCATCTGCTCGTTGACCATGGTGTGGTTGGTCACGCGGCTGTTGAATTCCTTCTTCTGGCTGGCGTTCGGCAGCTCTCCGTACAGCAGCAGGTGGCAGGTCTCCATGTAGTCGCAGTTGGTGGCGAGCTGCTCGATCGGGTAGCCGCGGTACAGCAGTTCGCCCTTGTCGCCGTCGATGTAGGTGATGGCCGACTGGCAGGACGCGGTGGACAGGAAACCCGGGTCATAGGTGAACATGCCGGTCTGCGCATACAGCTTGCGGATATCGACCACGTCGGGGCCGACCGTGCCCTGGTAGACCGGCAGTTCAACACTGGGGCTGCCGTTGCTGAAGGAGAGGGTGGCTTTGTTGTCAGCGAGCTTCATTTCTTGCGTCTTTCTAGTCAAATCAAATCAAATCGGACGGATGGCCTGTTGCGGCGGCGCGGATCAAGTTTAAGACCTCTCGCGCCGCGTAAGTAGACGCACTTACCTGAGCACTCACTTCTGCAAGTTGCTCGGGCTCCCGACGTTTTAGCAGCAGGTCCAGCAGGTCGTTGTCGGACAGATCCATTAAATCATTCAAGCCTTCAGCCTGGCTGACGGTCAGCGTGGCTTCATGCCGCCGAAAGAACTTCTCGATCAACAGGTCGTTTTCAAGCAAACCACGGCGGCAACGCCACTTGAGCTTGCTCAGGGCGCGTTCGCCAAGAAGTTCTTCGCTTGCGTGCATGCTCAGACGGTCCGCAGAACCATCATTTCCTTGATCTTGCCGATGGCCTTGCTCGGGTTCAGTCCCTTAGGGCAGACGTCGACGCAGTTCATGATGGTGTGGCAGCGGAACAGGCGGTAGGGGTCTTCCAGGTTGTCCAGGCGCTCGGCCGTGGCTTCGTCGCGGCTGTCGGCGATAAAGCGGTAGGC
>JAUXPP010000128.1 GCA_030683705.1 Polaromonas sp.
GGTGAGGTTGGGCGATTCGGTGTTCAGCAGGCTGTAGTCGTTGCCGCCGCGCAGTTCCAGCGTCACCGTCCCAGTGATCGCGCTGGCGATCCAGCGCTGGGCGGTTTCGCGCAGCATGATGGCCTGGCTGTCGAACCAGCGGCCCTGGTAGAGCAGGCGGCCGAGCTTGCGGCCGTTGTCGCGGTACTGCTCGATGGTATCTTCATTGTGGATGCCGGTGACCAGGCGTTCGTAAGCGATGAACAGCAGCGCGAGGCCGGGGGCTTCGTAGATGCCGCGGCTCTTGGCTTCGATGATGCGGTTCTCGATCTGGTCGCTCATGCCCAGGCCGTGGCGGCCGCCGATTTCATTGGCTTTGAGGAGCAGGCTGACCAGGTCAGGGTAGTGCACGCCGTTGAGGGCCACGGGGCGGCCTTCTTCAAAGCTCACGCTCACTTCTTCGGCCTTGACCACGCAGTCGTCTTTCCAGAACGGCACGCCCATGATGGGGTTGACGATCTTGATGCCGCTGTTGAGGTTTTCCAGGTCTTTGGCTTCATGCGTGGCACCTAGCATGTTGCTGTCGGTGCTGTAGGCCTTCTCGGCGCTCATCTTGTAGCCAAAGCCGTTGGCCGTCATGAAGGCGCTCATCTCGGAGCGGCCACCCAGTTCGTCGATGAACTGCTGGTCCAGCCAGGGTTTGTAGATTTTCAGCGCGGGGTTGGTCAGCAGGCCGTAGCGGTAAAAGCGCTCGATGTCGTTGCCCTTGAAGGTGGAACCGTCGCCCCAGATGTTGACCTCGTCTTCCTTCATGGCGCTGACCAGCATGGTGCCGGTCACCGCGCGGCCCAGCGGCGTGGTGTTGAAGTAGGTGGAGCCCGCGGTGGTGATGTGAAAGGCGCCGGCCTGCAGCGCGGCAATGCCTTCAGCCGCCAGTTGTGGGCGGCAATCGATGAGGCGCGCCTTGATGGCGCCGTATTCCATGGCCTTGCGCGGGATCTCGTCATAGTCCGCTTCATCGGGCTGGCCCAGGTTGGCGGTATAGGCGTAAGGGACGGCGCCCTTGAGCTTCATCCAGTGCAGCGCGGCGCTGGTGTCCAGGCCGCCAGAGAAAGCGATGCC
>JAUXPP010000144.1 GCA_030683705.1 Polaromonas sp.
GTCAGACCCGTATCCGCATCGCCACGCAAGGTGTTGCGCGTCTGACCGTCAACCGTACCAACCTGCACATTTACGCCAGCGTTATCTCTGGCGACGGTACGAAAGTCCTCGCGGCTGCTTCTACTGCAGAAGCCGAAATCCGTAAGGAAATCGGTGCTTCGGGTAAAGGTGGAAACGTTGCTGCTGCGCAGGCCATTGGCAAGCGCATTGCTGAAAAAGCAAAAGCCGCAGGTGTAGAAAAAGTGGCGTTTGATCGCGCCGGTTTTGCGTACCATGGCCGCGTCAAAGCGCTGGCTGATGCGGCCCGCGAAGCTGGCTTGCAGTTCTAAGCAGACTGGAATTAAGTATGGCTAAGTTTCAAGCAAAATCGAACAACGACGCTCCAGACGATGGTCTGAAGGAAAAGATGATCGCGGTCAACCGCGTCACCAAAGTCGTCAAGGGCGGCCGTATCCTCGGCTTCGCTGCGTTGACGGTGGTGGGTGACGGTGACGGCCGTGTCGGCATGGGCAAGGGCAAATCGAAAGAAGTGCCTGCTGCCGTGCAGAAGGCCATGGAAGAGGCTCGCCGCAACATGACCAAGGTTTCGTTGAAAAACGGCACGATTCACCACAACGTGTTCGGTCATTGGGGTGCGGCCAGCGTCATGATGATGCCGGCAGCCAAGGGTACCGGCATCATTGCTGGCGGTCCGATGCGCGCGGTGTTTGAAGTGATGGGTATCACTGATATCGTCGCCAAGAGCCACGGTTCCAGCAATCCCTACAACATGGTGCGTGCAACGATGGACGCGCTGAACAACTCCACGACCGCCTCGGACATCGCGGCCAAGCGTGGCAAATCAGTCGAAGAGATCTTCGGCTAAGGCGGTACCCAATGACGACAGAGAAAAAACTCACTGTGACCCTGGTTCGCAGCCCGATTGGAACCAAAGAGTCTCATCGCGCCACCGTGCGTGGCCTGGGCCTTCGCGGTATCAACAGCAAGAGCGAACTTCAGGATACGCCTGCTGTGCGCGGCATGATCAACAAGATCAGCTACCTGGTCAAGGTGCTGTAAGCGGAGCTTATGATGGAATTAAACGGAATCAAGCCTGCCGAAGGCGCAAAACATGCCAAGCGTCGCGTTGGCCGTGGCATCGGTTCGGGCCTGGGTAAAACCGCCGGTCGCGGTCACAAGGGTCAAAAGTCACGGGCTGGCGGCTATCACAAGGTTGGTTTCGAGGGCGGTCAAATGCCTTTGCAGCGTCGCTTGCCAAAACGCGGCTTCAAGTCACAGTTGCTCAAGTTCAATGCTGAAGTGACCCTGGCTGCTCTTGAGCAGTTGGGCCTGGCCGAAGTGGATCTGCTGGCGCTGAAAACCGCCGGCCTCGTTGGCCAGATCGCAAAAAATGTCAAGGTGATCAAGTCCGGCGCCCTGACCAAGGCCGTCAAGCTCAACGGCATCGGCGCGACTGCGGGTGCAAAAGCTGCGATTGAAGCAGCCGGCGGCACGCTCGCCTAACCAGACGGACAACCACACGTGGCGACCAGCTCCGCACAAATTGCAAAAACCGGCAAGTTCGGTGATCTGCGCAACAGGCTAGTATTTTTGCTGCTTGCGCTGGTGGTTTACCGTGTGGGCGCCCATATTCCGGTTCCGGGCATTGATCCGGCCCAGCTGCAGCAGCTTTTTAAAGGGCAGCAAGGCGGCATATTGAGTTTGTTCAATATGTTCTCCGGTGGCGCTTTGTCTCGGTTTACAGTGTTCGCGCTGGGAATCATGCCGTATATATCGGCATCGATCATCATGCAGTTGCTGACGTATGTCGTGCCGACATTCGAGCAGATGAAAAAGGAAGGTGAAGCTGGTCGCAGGAAGATCACCCAGTACACGCGTTATGGGACTCTGGGCTTGGCTTTGTTCCAGTCCATGGGTATTGCGATTGCGCTGGAAAGCTCACCGGGCCTGGTGCTGGCTCCCGGCTTTGGTTTCCGGATGACTGCGGTAGTGAGTTTGACTGCTGGAACCATGTTTTTGATGTGGTTGGGCGAGCAGATCACCGAGCGGGGTTTGGGCAACGGGATTTCCATCATCATCTTTGCGGGTATCGCTGCAGGTTTGCCGAGCGCGATGGGTGGTTTGCTGGAGCTGGTGCGCACTGGTGCGATGAGCATTCTGGTAGCGATCGTGATTGTGATCGTGGTTGCCTTGGTGACTTACTTTGTGGTGTTTGTGGAGCGAGGCCAGAGAAAGATCCTGGTTAACTACGCCAGGCGTCAGGTCGGCAACAAGGTGTATGGCGGGCAGTCTTCCCACCTTCCCCTGAAGTTGAACATGGCTGGTGTGATTCCTCCGATTTTTGCGTCTTCGATCATTTTGCTGCCCGCGACTGTTGTCGGCTGGTTTAGCGCGGGTGACGGCATGCGCTGGTTGAAAGACATCGCAGGGACATTGACGCCTGGCCAGCCTATTTATGTTTTGCTGTATACCATCGCCATTGTGTTTTTCTGCTTCTTTTATACGGCGCTGGTTTTCAACAGCCGCGAGACAGCAGACAATCTGAAGAAGAGCGGCGCGTTTATTCCTGGTATCCGCCCGGGCGACCAGACGGCGCGTTACATTGACAAGATTTTGGTTCGGCTCACGCTGGCAGGTGCTATTTACATCACCTTTGTGTGTTTGCTGCCGGAGTTTTTGATTTTGAAGTACAACGTGCCGTTCTATTTCGGCGGTACTTCCTTACTTATTATTGTGGTTGTGACCATGGATTTCATGGCGCAAGTACAGAACTACATGATGTCGCAACAGTACGAATCGCTGTTGAAGAAAGCAAATTTTAAGACCTCACCTGGTGGTTGACCGATGTCGAAAGATGATGTCATCCAGATGCAAGGGGAGGTCGTGGAGAATCTGCCCAACGCGACGTTTCGCGTGAAGCTGGAAAATGGTCATGTAGTTTTGGGTCACATTTCTGGAAAGATGCGCATGCACTACATCCGCATCCTTCCGGGAGACAAGGTGACAGTTGAGTTAACGCCCTACGATTTGTCGCGGGCACGTATCGTGTTTCGCGCCAAGTAAGCGCAGTTCAGAAGATTAGGAGAAATATATGAGAGTTTCAGCTTCGGTTAAGAAAATTTGCCGCAACTGCAAGATCATTCGCCGCAAAGGTGTTGTACGCGTGATCTGCGCGGACCCACGTCACAAGCAGCGCCAAGGCTGATTTTCAAGAGTTTTAGAGGACGCACATGGCTCGTATAGCTGGTATCAATATTCCGCCTCAGCAGCATGCCGAAATCGGCTTGACTGCTATTTTCGGCATCGGCCGCACTCGTGCTCGCAAAATTTGCGAAGCATGTGATATTGCGTATTCCAAGAAGGTCAAAGACCTCTCGGACGGTGATCTTGAGAAAATTCGCGATCAGATCGCGCAGTTCACCATCGAAGGCGACTTGCGTCGTGAAACGACGATGAATATCAAGCGCTTGATGGATATCGGGTGCTACCGTGGTTTCCGTCACCGTCGTGGCTTGCCGATGCGCGGTCAGCGCACGCGTACCAACGCCCGCACTCGCAAGGGTCCGCGCAAGGCCGCAGCGTCCTTGAAGAAATAATTGAGTAAGAGGTAGTTATGGCAAAAGCCCCCAGCAGTAACGCAGCACAACGCGTTCGCAAGAAAGTACGCAAGAACGTCGCCGACGGCGTCGCTCACGTTCACGCGTCTTTCAACAACACCATCATCACCATCACGGATCGTCAAGGCAATGCGTTGTCCTGGGCTTCTTCTGGTGGCCAGGGCTTCAAGGGCTCGCGTAAATCGACGCCTTTTGCAGCCCAGGTGGCTTCGGAAGTTGCCGGCCGTGCGGCTATCGAGCAGGGAATCAAAAACCTTGATGTCGAAATCAAGGGGCCTGGCCCTGGACGCGAATCATCCGTGAGGGCGCTTGCAGCGCTCGGCATCCGGATCAATTCGATTGCCGACGTGACGCCAGTTCCCCACAACGGCTGCCGCCCCCAGAAACGTCGCCGTATTTAAGTTGAGTTTTCGGAATTGGAGGGCATTGCCCATTCACGTTCTGAGAGCATTTTTATCAAAGCCCACCGCCGTTAGGTTTGCACCGAAGGCTCCTGCAAGCTTTTGCAGCAGATGACATAAGGAATTCAAGTGGCACGTTATCTCGGCCCCAAGGCCAAACTATCCCGTCGCGAAGGCACAGACCTGTTTCTGAAGAGCGCTCGACGCGCGATCGGTGACAAGGCAAAATTTGACTCCAAGCCCGGCCAACACGGCCGTACTTCTGGCACGCGGACCTCGGACTTCGGTCTGCAACTGCGCGAGAAGCAAAAAGTCAAGCGCATGTATGGCGTTCTAGAAAAGCAGTTCCGCCGCTATTTCGAAGAAGCTGATCGCCGCAAAGGTAATACCGGCGCCAACCTCTTGTTCATCCTGGAGTCACGCCTCGACAACGTCGTTTATCGGATGGGCTTTGGCTCCACACGTGCTGAGGCGCGTCAGCTCGTGTCACACAAGGCGATCACCGTCAACGGCAGCTCCGTCAATATTCCGTCTTACATGGTTAAAACGGGCGACGTGATTGCTGTGCGCGATAAGTCCAAGAAGCAGACCCGTGTGACGGAAGCACTGCAATTGGCTCAACAGGTCGGTTTGCCGGCGTGGGTTGACGTCAGCGTTGACAAGGGCGAAGGTATTTTCAAGAAAGTGCCCGATCGCGACGAGTTCGCTGCCGACGTCAACGAGTCGTTGATCGTCGAACTCTACTCACGTTAATTTTCGTTCCTGCGCTTACGGGGCACTGTAGTCGCAGGGTCGCTTCACCCGGCCTTATCGGTGTAACGAGCCGAGGGTATTGAGAGGAAGAATGCATGCAAACAAATTTACTTAAACCAAAAACCATCAACGTTGAGCAACTTGCTGCCAATCGCGCAAAGGTGACTTTGGAGCCGTTCGAGCGCGGCTATGGTCACACACTGGGCAATGCTTTGCGTCGTGTGCTGCTGTCGTCCATGGTCGGGCACGCCGCCACGGAAGTCACCATCGCTGGGGTTTTGCACGAGTACTCGTCGATTGACGGGGTCCAGGAAGACGTTGTCAACATTCTCCTGAATCTCAAGGGCGTGGTGTTCAAGCTCCACAACCGCGACGAAGTCACGCTGAGCTTGCGCAAGGATGGCGAGGGTCCTGTTACCGCTGCCGACATCCAGACGCCACACGATGTAGAGATCATCAATCCTGAGCACGTCATCGTCAATCTGTCGCACGGCGGCAAGATCGACATGCAGATCAAGGTTGAGAATGGCCGCGGCTATGTCCCGGGCACCATGCGTCGCTACGGTGACGAATCGACAAAGTCGATTGGCCGAATTGTTCTTGATGCATCTTTCTCGCCTGTCAAGCGCGTGAGTTATACCGTGGAGAGCGCCCGGGTCGAACAAAGGACAGACCTGGACAAGCTGGTCCTGGAGATCGAAACAAACGGCGCGGTTACTGCCGAGGATGCAGTTCGTGCATCGGCAAAAATTCTTGTAGAGCAACTCGCCGTATTTGCGCAGCTCGAAGGCAATGAACTTGCGGCATTTGATGCCCCTGTTCAGCGCAGCTCA
This sequence comes from Polaromonas sp., assembly GCA_030683705.1. Taxonomy (GTDB): domain Bacteria; phylum Pseudomonadota; class Gammaproteobacteria; order Burkholderiales; family Burkholderiaceae_C; genus Polaromonas. The sequence goes on from JAUXPP010000144.1 coordinate 5,605, forward strand.
CAGCAGTTTGACCCGATCCTTCTTCGTCCTGTCGACGAGCTTGAACTGACGGTTCGTTCTGCCAACTGCTTGAAGGCCGAGAACATCTATTACATCGGCGACCTGATTCAGCGGACCGAGAACGAGCTTCTGAAAACGCCAAACTTGGGACGTAAGTCCTTGAATGAGATCAAGGAAGTTTTGGCATCGCGCGGCCTCACCCTTGGCATGCGTCTGGAAAGCTGGCCGCCTGCCGGACTCGACAAACGTTAATGAATAGCGCCTCATTAGGAGGCGTAGTGCACGGGCAGTACCTGATACGGCTGGCCGAAAATACAAATGAAAGGATAGCACCATGCGTCACGGACACGGACTTCGTAAACTAAATCGGACCAGCTCTCATCGGCTGGCCATGCTTCGCAACATGATGAATTCCCTGATTCAGCACGAAGTGATCAAGACAACACTGCCAAAGGCCAAAGAGCTGCGTCGAGTTGTGGAGCCGATGATCACGTTGGCGAAGGAGCCGACTGTCGCGAACAAGCGACTTGCATTTGATCGTCTGCGCGATCGCGATATGGTCGTGAAGCTGTTTGCTGAGCTTGGCCCACGCTATAAAGCCCGTCCTGGCGGATACACCCGCATTCTGAAAATGGGATTTCGTGTCGGTGATAACGCGCCGATGGCTTTGGTTGAGCTCGTCGATCGCCCGGATGTAACTGATGACGCTTCGGTTACCACGGCTGCGTCAGAATAAGGTACAATGAAGACATATCGCGCGGTGGAGCAGCCTGGTAGCTCGTTGGGCTCATAACCCAAAGGTCGTAAGTTCAAATCTTGCCCGCGCAACCAAAAACTACCAACTTGGTAGTGAAAAAACGCCCACATTGTGGGCGTTTTTTTTTCTTTGGAGTCGTAGCTCGAAATTGGTGTGCATTCAGCTACCGGTCGTTAATAGTGGTGCCTTTCCGACGCCCGGTGATGGTTGTGAGCA
>JAUXPP010000168.1 GCA_030683705.1 Polaromonas sp.
CCGGCTGTGGCTTTGACATTGTTTCGGGCGGTGAACTCGAGCGCGTGCTGGCCGCTGGCGGTGATGCCCGCAAGGTCATTTTTTCCGGCGTGGGGAAAACGCGCGCCGAAATGCAGCAAGCCCTGAAGACCGGCATCGGCTGCTTCAACGTCGAAAGCGAAGCCGAACTGGATGTGCTGTCGGAGGTGGCCGTGGCCATGGGCCAGGTGGCACCGGTCAGCATTCGTGTCAACCCGAATGTCGACCCGAAAACCCATCCCTATATTTCCACCGGCTTGAAGGGCAACAAGTTTGGCGTGGCGCATGAAGACGCCTTGCGCATCTACCGGCATGCAGCGTCGCTGCCCGGGCTCAAGATCGTCGGCATCGACTGCCACATCGGCTCACAGATTACCGAGACCACGCCTTACCTGGATGCGATGGACCGGGTGCTGGACCTGGTTGCCGCCATCGAGGCCGCCGGCATTTCCATCCATCACATCGACTTTGGCGGCGGCCTGGGCATCAACTACAACCACGACACGCCCCCCGAAGCCGATGCGCTGTGGCGCGAACTGCTGGCCAAACTTGACACGCGCGGCTACGGCCAGCGAAAGCTGATGATCGAGCCCGGCCGTTCGCTGGTCGGCAACGCAGGCGTCTGCCTGACCGAAGTGCTGTACGTCAAACCCGGCGAGCAGAAGAATTTCTGCATCATCGACGCCGCCATGAACGACCTGCCTCGTCCCGCGATGTACCAGGCGTTTCATGCCATTGTTCCCGTCCAGCCGGGCCGCCCGGTCGGTAACGAGAGCCTGTACGACGTCGTGGGCCCGGTGTGCGAAAGCGGCGACTGGATCGGCCACGACCGCGTGCTCGACGTCAAGGCCGGCGACTTGCTGGCCGTGCTTTCAGCGGGCGCCTACTGCATGAGCATGGCCAGCAACTACAACACCCGGGGCCGTGCCGCCGAGGTGCTGGTCGATGGTGAACAAGCCCACCTCATACGCGAGCGCGAAACAGCGGCCGACACCTTCCGCGGCGAAAAATTGTTGCCGTGAGCACAACGTCACTTGATGCTCATCAAGTGACGTCTGCAGAGGTGGAAGTACAGTCGTTTTCTTCAAATCGACGTTAAGCACTGACATGGCTCTGGAACTTTATCGCGACAAAAACCACGCCTGCC
>JAUXPP010000169.1 GCA_030683705.1 Polaromonas sp.
GCCGGTTGTTCTTCCACATGAAGTCGTAGACGCAGTTGTGGAAGTAGTAGAACTCGATGTGCTTGAACTCGGACTTGGTCGCCGAAAACAGCTCCTCGACGCGCGCAATGTGTTCGTCCATGGTGCCGCCCACATCCATCAGCAGCAGCACCTTCACGTTGTTGTGGCGCTCCGGCACCATCTTGATGTCCAGCCAGCCGGCATTGGCGGCCGTGGAGCGTATGGTGTCGTCCAGGTCCAGCTCTTCCACATGGCCCTCGCGCGCGAACTTGCGCAGGCGGCGCAACGCCACCTTGATGTTGCGCGTGCCGAGTTCCTGGGTGTCGTCGTAGTCCTTGTAGGCGCGCTGGTCCCAGACCTTGACCGCGCTTTTGTTGCGGCTTTTCTCCTGGCCGATGCGTATGCCCTGGGGGTTGAAACCGTTGGCACCGAAGGGCGAGGTGCCGCCCGTGCCTATCCACTTGCTGCCGCCTTCGTGGCGCTCTTTCTGCTCTTCGAAACGCTTCTTCAGCGTCTCCATGAGTTCGTCCCAGCCCATCTTTTCGATCTTGGCCTTGTCCTCGGCGCTGAGTTCGAGCTCGAGGTTCTTGCGCAGCCACTCCAGCGGGATGTCCTTGGTGAAGTCGGCAATCATCTCCACACCCTTGAAGTAGGCCGCAAAGGCGCGATCGAACTTGTCGTAGTGTTTTTCGTCCTTCACCAGCACGGTGCGGCTGAGGTAATAGAAGTCGTCGATTTTCCAGGCGCCCTCGCCTGTGCGGCTGTCTTCGCCTTCGTCGGTGTCGCCGTCCTCCCCCTTGCCGCTGTTGGGCCCGACCACACCGGCCTGCAAGGCCTCCAGCAGCATCAGGTATTCCTTGACCGAGACCGGCAGCTTGGCCGAGCGCAGGGTGTAGAAGAAGTCGATCAGCATGGCCGGGCTTCCTTCATTCTTTCGACAGGCGCGGTTTATCCAGCATGTACAGCAACTGCGCCTTGACCTCCGGCCACTCGCCGGAGCGCAGGCTGTACATCACCGTGTCGCGTATCGTGCCGTCGCGGCGCAGCGCATGGCCGCGGATCACGCCGTCCCTTTTGGCGCCCAGGCGCTCGATGGCGCGCTGCGAGGCGTGGTTGAAATTGTCGGTGCGCCAGCCGACGACGTGGCAGTCCAGCGTCTCGAACGCGTGGGTGAGCAGCAGCAGCTTGCAGGTGGTGTTGACATGGGTGCGCTGGCAACGCGCGGCGTACCAGGTGTAGCCAATCTCGACGCGTTTGACCGCCGGCAGGATGTCGTGGTAACTGCTGCTGCCCAGCACCGTGCCGGTGGCCTGGTCGCGCACGGCAAAGGCAAAACGCTGGCCGGCCTCGCGGGCTTTCAGCGCGTCTTCGATGTAGGCGCGGGTCTGGTCGGGCTCGGGCACCGAGGTGATGCGCAGCTTCCACAACTCGCCGTCGGCGGCCGCAGCGCGCAGGCCGGCTTCGTGCTCCAGCGCCAGCGGCACCAGCTCGATACCGCGGCCG
>JAUXPP010000029.1 GCA_030683705.1 Polaromonas sp.
AACCTGGCCTCGCGCCTGTGCGACCTGGCCTCGAAAGGTCAGACCATCACCGACCAGGACAGCGCGCAGCGCCTGTCGCCCGCACACCTGGCGCGGCTGCGCACGCTGTTCTCGATTCCGGTGAAAGGCAAGGCCGACGAGATACCGCTCGTCGAGCTCACCTGGCAACCCGCCAGCGACGAGATGACCGCGATCTTCGTCTCGCCCGCCAAGGCAGTGGCCGGCCGCGCCCGGCTGGAACTGGCACTCGACGGCGTCAACATCGAGATGGGCCCGGAACGCCGCAAGGTGAGTTGCGGGCGCGACCTCGAGGCCGATTTCACCGTGCGCAACCCGCTGGTGTCGCGGGCGCACGCCACCATCGAGCGCCGGCGCGAACACTTCGTGCTCGCCGACCACAGCGCCAACGGCACCTTCGTGACGCTCGAAGGCAAACCCGAGATCCAGGTCCACCACGAAGAACTGACCCTGGTCGGCCATGGCTGGATCGCCTTCGGCCAGCCACGCGCCGAAGCCTCGCAGGTGGCAAGCTTCCGCTGCGTCGAGACCCATTAGCCCGCAGCGGGCCGCCGCTGGCCGTACCTCAGCGCCGCGTCGCCTGCCAGGCGGCCAGGCAACGCCGGGCCTCGCGCCAGCCGGCGTCGACCAGCGGCGCCATCACCGTCAGGTCGAACATGCCGTAGCGGTCGACATCGGGCTCGATCAGCACGTCGATGTCGAAGGCCACTCGTTGCATGTGGCCTTCGCCGCCCACGGTCATCGTGCGCACGATCAGGTCGCCGATCTTCGGTGTCTGCAGAGCGGCGCGCCCCGGCCACAGGCGGCTCCACAGCAGCGTCCACGGCGACGGAAAGCCGCCGGGTGGCGCGCGCAGTTCGTCGCTGGGTGCCACCTTGCTCGCGAACACGGTGCCGCCGCAACGCAACTTCACCAGGTCGGCGGGCAGGTTGTTGACGACACCACCGTCGACGAGCACCCGTGCACCGTCGGTCACCGGCACCAGCACGCCCGGGATGGACGCGCTGGCCGCCACCGCCAGCCCCAGCGAGCCTCGCTCGTGCACCACGGCCTCGGCGGCGTTGAGGTCGGTCGAGACGGCCAGGAAGGGCAACCACAGGTCCTCGATGCGCAGGTCGCCGTAGGTGTGGCGGATGCAGGCGTCGCGCCGGCGCGAGGCCACCAGGGCCACCAGCGGCAGCGTGTAGTCGCCGAAGGGTTTCTGGGCGATGACGTAGCGGTTCATGGCCTCCAGCTCGGCCATCGACAGGCCCATCGCGTACATCGCGGCCTGCAGTGCGCCCATGCTGGTGCCGCCGATGACGTCGATGGGCACGCCGCTTTCCCCGAAGGCCTTGAGCACGCCGATGTGGGCCAGCCCGCGCGCCGCGCCGCCGGACAGCGCCAGGCCGTGGCCGCGGCCGGTCAGCAGCCGGGCCGTGCGTGACATCGTGCTGACGTCGTCCAGGCGCAGGTGGAAGTGGCGCTCGAAGGCCTCAGCGTCCAGCCAGGCCCGCGTGTTGCGCGGCGCGACGGCCGCGGCGTCGTGGGCGACGAGCAGGGACCAGGGCAGGCGACCGGCGTCCTCGGCACCCTGGCGCAGGGCCTGCAGCCGCGCGTGCGCTGCCGGCGGCGGTGCAGCCTCGTCGGGTGCCACGGGCTCGGCCAGCCACAGGCAGCGGTCGGCATGCAGCAGGCATTCGCGCGACCACAGATCGTCGGCCACACCGGCGTCGAGCAGCACGACGCCGTGCGCCCGCTGCAACTCGGCCAGCCAGAGATCGAACCGGTGCCACAGCGGATGCGCGGGCGCGTGTTCGGCCGGGCCGGCGATGTGCCGGCCGGTGGCGGCCTCGAAGTCGGCGCGTGTGCACAGTGCCGCCGGGCAAGCCTGCTGCAGCGCCGCACCCAACTGGTCCAGCGCCGCCTGCAGGCGCGGCGCGGCCGAGGCCCGCAGCACCACCAGCACCTCGGCGCCCCGGGGCGGGCGCGGCGCCAGCTGGTCCACCAGGCGCTGTACCACCGTGCCCATCAGGCGGCGTGCAAAAGCCGGGTGCTGATCGGCGAAATGTTCGAAATCGGTCCTCGACACGCGCATCAGCGAGGCGTCGCGTTCGGCGCGCACCGTGGCGCTGCGGGTGCCGCCGGCAATGAGCCCGATTTCGCCGACGCTGGCACCGGGCAGCAGGTCGGCGTTGCGCCGTGGGCCGGCAGCGGCGGCGGTGCTCACGCTCAGCCGGCCGCTGGTCAGCACGTACCAGGCATCGGCCGGCTCGCCCTGCTGCATCAGGCAGGCACCGCGTGCGAGCGGGGTTTCGGTGGCGCGGTCTGCCAGCGCATCCCGCAGCGCCGGCGCCAGCCCGGGCGTCAGGCCGGCCAGGGTCTTGCGGAAGATCAGGGCCCGCAGCCGCTGCATGGCCAGCTGCGCCAGCCGGGCCTCGAAAAGCGCAAAGCGCGCGCCGATGGCCTGCAGCAGCTGGCGGTCGAAGACCAGCAGCGTGCAGGGCGTGAGCGCCACGGCGTCGGTCTCCGCGGCCAGGCCCGTCACGGCCTGGATCTCGCCCAGCACGCCGCCGGCTTCCACTTCGGCCACCGGGATCGGCGCCGGCACGCCCGGCAGGCGCATCGCCAGCCGGCCCTGCAACACCAGGAAGAGACGGCCGCCGCGCTCACCCGCCTGCAGCAGCAGCTCGCCAGCGGCCAAGTGCTGCGGCCGGGCCGCGCGCTGGCACAGCGCAAGCACGTCCGCCGGTGCGCCCTGCAGCAGGTCGAAGCGGGCCAGGCGGTCGGTCAGGCCGTCGTCTGAGGCCGGCATGCCGTCAGCCGGCCGTGCGCCGACCATGGGCCGGCTGCGGGGCAGGGCGGCAGAACACGGTGAGAACCGGGAACGGACCGGAACGTGGCAAGGGGCTGGAACGGTTCAACGGGCAAACGCGCACGGGCAGAGGCTGATCGGCAAGCAGGCAGTGGTCGCCGCCGACGAATTCTGCATCGGCCGAACGAGGGCCTGCGGCCTGCCGCACGCAGGGGCGAGCCCGATCATGGCCGAGATCGGCGCCGTTGGCGGCAGAGACCGCCCGCTCTCAGGCCCTCGTCCAACTGCCCAGCCGGTGGTGCGCGGGTTGCCGATCAGCCCAGTCGGCCAGGCGTTCGAGCCAGGGTATGGCCGGGGCCGGCAACGCGACGGGCCCTGGCGTCGGTTGCGCAACCGCCTTGCCTCGCCAAGCCAGTTGCGGCGTGCTGCGCGGGCTCGGTGCAAGGAAGCCGAAAAGGGCGGTGTGCGTGGCCATGGTGGTTCCCCTGGGGTGCTTGCGTGACGCCCGGCAAAAGGCCGGCTGCGCAATGCGTGCAGTCTGGGCCTGTGCATCTGTGCGCACAACGTGGCATGCTGCAGTTTGACTTTGCAAAAACGCAAACAAAGCGATGGCTGACCTCGAATGGGACCACTTCCGCCATGCGCTCGCCATCGGCACGGCCGGCTCGCTGGCCGGTGCCGCGCGCCTGCTGGGCGTGAATCACACGACCGTGCTGCGTCGGCTGGACACGCTGGAAGCGCAGTTGGGTTCGCGCCTCTTCGACCGCCAGCGCCAGGGCTACCGGCCCACCGCGGCCGGCCTGGCGCTGCTGGAACAGGCGCGCTACATGGCGGCGCGGGCCGACGAGATCGAACGCCAGGTGCTCGGCCACGACCGCCAGCTCACCGGCGTGCTGCGCGTGACCACCGCCTTCGTCGTCATGGACCACCTGCTGCCGCAGCCGCTGGCCGACTTTGCGCGGGCCTACCCGGGCATCGAGACCGAGGTCGTCGAAAACGCCTTCCTCGTCGACCTTGCCAGCCGGCACGCCGACACCGACCAGGGCTGGACACGCCGCGAGGCCGATGTGGCGGTGCGCCTGTCGGTGCATGTCGCCGAGCACCTCGTCGGGCGCCAGCTCGGCACCACGCAGTGCCGCATCTATGCGCTGCGCGGCGCACCCGACCTGCCCCAGACGGTGACGCCGGTGCCGGTGCTGGTACGCGACGCGCCCTGGGTCGCCTTCGAGCGCGACGGCCTGTCGCGTGTACACGACCACTGGCTGCGCCAGCACCTGGCGCAGGCCAGGGTGCGTGTGCGCGTCGACATCTTCAACGCCAAGGCGGCCATGCTGCGCACGGGCATCGGCGTCGGCGTGCTGCCCACCTTCATGGAAGCGCGCCACCCCGAACTGGTGGCCGTGTCGGAACCGATCCCCGAACTGGCGCAGCCGATCTGGATGCTGACCCACCCCGACCTGCGTCACACGGCACGCGTGCGCGCCTTCATGCAGTTCGTCGGCGACGCTCTGGTGGAGCGCCTGCGCACCGATTGACGGCCTGGCCAGCAGGATTACATTGATGCGCTGCAGCGGATCCACGGAGCAGCGCACCATGAACCTGGCCCCCTACGAAGAAGCGCTGTTGCGCGCCCTGCGCGCAGGCCTAGCCGGAGAGATCGACTGGCAGGCGGGACCGGCCGTGCGCGGGCCGGCGACGGGCGTGCGCGCGCAGGTCTTCGTGCATGCCGCGGTTTTTGCCGATGCCGGCGGCATCACGGCCGACGGCGCACGCGCCGTGCGCCAGCCGGTCACCCTGGACGGCGGCGTCATCGGCTTTGCCGAGCAGCGCCCCGGCGTCATCGACATCGAGGTCAGCTGCCTGTGCGGCCAGCCTGCCGACGCGCAGCAGTTGGCCGGGCGGGTGGTGCCGGTGCTGCTGGACGCGCTGGAGACGCTGCCGAGCCCGCTGCTGGGCGACCCTGCCGACCACACGCGGCAGCTGCGTTTTGTCGACTGCCGGGCCCACCTGCGCGGGCAGGGCTCGCAGCGACTGCTGCACGAAGGCGTGGCCGCCACCGAGGTGGTGTCGACGCTGCGCCTGGAAGGTCTGCTGCACGTGCTGCTGACGCGCCCCGGCGGCCTGGTGAAGCACGACAGCGTGCCGCTGCGCCTGGAGATCCAGGCCGACCCTGCGGGCCAGGACCTGCAGGCCGAACATGTGCTGCTGCACAACGCGTCCGACCTCGCCATCGAGCTCGGCGGCTGGACTCTCCACGACGCCGCGCGCAGCACGCATGTCTACACCTTCGCCACCGGCCGCCCGCTGGCCGCCGGTGCCACGCTGCGGCTGTGGAGCGGCCGTGGCAGCGACGATGCCGACAACCTGCACTGGGGCCGACGCCAGGCGGTGTGGAACAACACCGGCGACGTTGCCGTGCTGCGCGATGCCGCAGGCGCCGAGCGGGCCCGCGCGACCTGGCAGCCCCCGCTGCCCGCGCCGCCGGCAGTGGCGCCGAGGCTCCACCGCAGGCGCTGACAGCCGCTGCGGTTCGGCCGCCGCGCTGCCACCCGCGTCGGCTCTTCACCTTGGGCAGGCCCGAGTGCTGCGGCGGCAGCGCCAGGCGGCGCCAGGCGGCGCCCGGCACCGGAATCCGCCCCGGCGCGTCGAGGCCCGTTGTCACGTCGGACGGTGGTCGCCGACGCCGAGTGAAGACGGCATGCCGGTCCGGACCTCGCACCCATCCCGCTGGCATGTTGCCGCCTTGCCGCTGGCCGCCGCGGCCCTGCTGCTGACGGCTTGCACCACCGAACTGCACAACGTCCGCATCACCAACGCCCACAAAGCGCCGCTCGTCGGCGCCTCCTACCACCTGACCTACACCCCGTTCCCGCGGACGATGGTGCGGCGCCTGGTGAAGTGCCCCGACCGCAGTGGAGAAGGGGTCGGCTCACCGTACGCCGTCGCCGACCGCCCGGTACGCGAAGCCCGGCTGGCACTGCCGAAGGCGCAACTGGCCCTGCAGGCTGCGAAGGCGAAGCTGCCCAGCCCCGGAGGCCCGGCGCGCCGTTCAGACCTGCGCAATGCCCAGGTAGTCGACCTTCTTGCGCAGGTCGGCCGGCGAATCGGCGTAGGCAATCGCGATGGCCTTGAAGTTGTCCTCGGCGGCCAGGAAGGCGTCGACCACGTCGGGGTCGAAGTGCCGGCCGCGTGTCTGCTGGATGATGTGCGCGGCCTGTTCGTGGCTCATCGCCTCCTTGTGCAGGCGCCGGCTGATGATCGCGTCGTAGACATCGGCCAGCGCCATCAGGCGGCCCGAGATCGGGATGGCGTCGCCGGCCAGGCCGAGCGGGTAGCCCGTGCCGTCCCACTTCTCGTGGTGCGAGTACGCAATTTCCTTGGCGTAGCGCAGGTAGTCGACATCCACGCCCAGCGCACGCTTGGCGTTGGCGATGGCGTCGTGCCCCAGCGTCGTGTGCGTTTTCATGATCTCGAACTCTTCCGGGCTCAGCTTGCCCGGCTTGAGCAGGATGCGGTCGGGGATGCCGGCCTTGCCGATGTCGTGCAGCGCGGCCGAGCGGAACAGCAGTTCGATGGTGGCCGGCGTCAGCACCGCGGCGAAGCGCGGGTGGCCTGACAGCCGCCGCGCCAGCGCCTTGACGTAGTACTGCGTGCGCCGGATGTGGTTGCTGGTCTCGGCGTCGCGGGTCTCGGCCAGCGAGGCCATCACCAGCGTCGTCACGTCCTGGATGGCGGCCAGCTCGGCCGTGCGCCGCGCCACCTCGTCGCGCAGGAAACCGTTCCTGTCGCGCAGGAAGTCGGCAGCCTGTTTCACCCGCAGCTGGACCTGCACGCGTGCACGCAGGAGGGTCGGGCTGATCGCGTTGGCGATGAAATCCACGGCGCCGAGCTGCAGCCCCAGTTCCTCGTCCTGGACGTCGGCCCGGGCGGTGAGGAAGACGACGGGTATGTCGCGCGTGGCCTCGTCGGCCTTCAGCCGGCGGCAGACCTCGTGGCCGCCCAGGCCGGGCATCACCACGTCGAGCAGGATCAGATCTGGCGGCTGGCCTGAGCGTGCGATGGCCAGGCACTGTTCGCCGTCGTGCGCCGCGATGACGATGTAGGCGTCGTCCAGTGCCTCGTGCACCAGGCGCAGCTTGTCGGTGGCGTCGTCCACCACCAGCACCAGGGGCTTGGCGGTCACGGGATGGTCGTGGGCCGTCATGCCGGGCTCCAGGCGCGCGGACGATCGTTGCGGCGCTGCCGCCGCAGGGCCGGCGATCGGGTCTGCAGTGAATCTTGCATTCGTCCTCCGCAAGTGTCGGGGCGACGAAAGCCGGGGGGCACGCCTGAACATCCAGCGGTCCGGCTGCCATGGACTTCCGTCGTTAGGCCCGTGACTTTGCGCCCCCGCCTTTCGACGGGTTTGCCGACACGGCCGCGCACAGTCTGCGCCATCACCACCGTGTTGGATCGCTCGAACATAAGCGGCGCAGCGTTTGCTTACAAGTCATCGAAGGGCCGACACCACGATGGCGGGCTCTCGGACGTGACTTTCGCGCGTTTTGCTGTCATCCCGACGCGACAGTCCGGCGCCAGTCTGGCGCCAACGCCGCGCCGATGCACTGCGCTTGGTCAAAGGCGCGAACGCGCCGTGGGCTAAGCTGAACCTTCACCACCCTTTGCCCGAGTTGCGCATGCCCCCCGCTCCTTCCCCACCCTGGCTCCGCCGTGCCTTGATCCTGCTCGTGGGGGCAACGCTGGTCGCCGCCACCGTCTGGTGGCTGGGCTGCCCAGTGCCCGTGGCCGTGCAGGTGACGGCCGTCGGCCGCGGCAACGTCGAGGCGACGGTGGCCAACACCCGCGCCGGCACGGTCGAGGCCTGCCAGCGCACGCGCCTGTCCACCATCGCCGGCGGCCGCATCGCGGTGATGGCGGTGAAGGAGGGCGACCGTGTGCGCAAGGGCCAACTGCTGATGCAGCTGTGGAACGACGACCAGCAGGCCGAGCAGGCGTTTTCGCGGGCCCAGCTGGAAACCTCGCGCAAGCGTGTCACCGAGGTCTGCACCCTGGCCGAGCAGGCACAGCGTGAACTGGCGCGGCAGCAGGGCCTGTTCCAGCAGGGTTTTGTCTCCGAAGGCCGCATCGACAACCAGCGCGCCGAAGCCGACGCCCGCACGGCGGCCTGCGCCACCGCCAAGGCCGACGTGGCGCAGTCGCAGGCCCGCGTGGTCGTGGTCGGCGCTGCACGCCAGCGCACGGTGCTGGTGGCGCCTTTCGACGGCACGGTGGCGAAGATCGTCGGCGAGGTCGGCGAGTACTCCACACCGTCGCCGCCGGGTGTGGCCACACCGCCGGCCATCGACCTCATCGACGACTCCTGCCTCTACGTGAAGGCGCCGATGGACGAGGTCGATGCGCCCAAGATCAGCGCCGGCCAGCCGGTGCGCATCACGCTCGATGCACTGCCCGGCAGGTCCTTCCCCGGCAAGGTGCGGCGCGTGGCGCCCTATGTCACCGCCGTCGAGAAGCAGGCGCGCACGGTCGAGATCGAGGCCACCTTCGACGACCCGAAGGCCGCCGGGCGGCTGCTGGTGGGTTACAGCGCCGATGTCGAGGTCATCCTCGATGTGCGGCGCGACGTGCTGCGCGTGCCCACGGCCGCGCTGATGCAGGGTGGCAAGGTGATGCTGCTGGACGGCGGCCGGCTGGCCGAACGTGTGGTGAAGACCGGCGTGACGAACTGGGAGCACAGCGAAGTCACCGGCGGCCTGAACGCGGGCGATCGCATCGTCACCTCGCTCGACCGTGCCGGCGTCAAGGCCGGCGCCGTGGCGGTGGCCGAAGAGGCCGCGTCCGCCCCGGCGAAGTGACGCCATGGCCCCGACGGCAGAGCCCCCGGGCGGCACGGCGCAGATTCAGCTGACCGGCATCCAGCGGCTGTTCCACCTCGGCGACAGCACGGTGCATGCGCTGGCCGACATCGGGCTGCGCATCACGCCGGGTGAGTACATCTCGGTGATGGGGCCTTCGGGCTCGGGCAAATCGACGCTGCTCAACGTGCTGGGCCTGCTCGACCGCCCCGATGCCGGCCACTATGTGCTGGAAGGCCGCGACGTGACCACCTTGTCGCCCGACGAGCAGGCGCGTGTGCGCAGCCAGCGCATCGGCTTCGTCTTCCAGAGTTTCCACCTCGTGCCGCGCTTGACGGCGGCCGAGAACATCGCGCTGCCGATGGTGCTGGCCGGCATCCCCGCGCGTGAACGCGAGGCCCGTGTGCAGCAGGCGCTGGCCGGCTTCGGCCTGGCCGACCGTGCCGGCCACCGGCCCGACCAGCTTTCGGGCGGCCAGCGCCAGCGGGTGGCCATCGCACGCGCCACGATCATGCGGCCGGCGCTGCTGCTGGCCGACGAGCCCACCGGCAACCTCGACCGCGCCACCGGCGACGAGGTCATCCGGCTGCTGGAGGAACTCAACGCCGGCGGCGTGACGCTGCTGATGGTGACGCACGACGCGGCGCTGGGCGCACGCGCGCGGCGGCGCATCCTGATGGAGGACGGGGCGATCCGGCGCGACGAGACGCAGCCCGCGCCACCGCAAACGCCGGCGCAAGCGCCAGCGCATGAGGCGACCGATGCGCGCCCCTGACCTGCTGGCCTTTGCGCTCGGTGCCGCCCGCGGCAACCGGGTGCGCACCGCGCTGTCGATGCTGGCCATGGCCATCGGCGTGGCCGCGGTGGTCACGCTCACCGCGCTGGGCGACGGCGCGCGGCGTTACGTGATGCGCGAGTTCAGCGCCATCGGCAGCAACCTCGTCATCGTGCTGCCCGGCCGCACCGAGACCGGTGGCATCAACCCTGGCAGCTTCGGCGGCGCCACGCCGCGCGACCTGACCGTCGACGACGCGCGCGCGCTGCTGCGTGCGCCCGCCGTGCGCCGCGTGGCGCCGCTGACCGTGGGCACTTCCGAGCTGTCGGTGAACGGGCGCCTGCGCGAAGCCATGGTCGTGGGCTCGACGGCCGAATTCCTGGAAGTGCGGCAGTTCAGGATGGCGCAGGGCCAGTTCCTGCCCGCCGAGGACTGGGGCCGCGGCTCGCCGGTGATGGTGCTGGGCGCCAAGCTGCGCGCCGACCTGTTCGGCAGCGCCAACGCGCTGGGCCGGTTCGTGCGCGTCGGCGACCGGCGTTTCCGCGTCATCGGCGTGCTGGCGGCCACCGGCAGCGGCCTGGGCATGAACACCGACGAACTGGCGGTGGTGCCGGTGTCGATCGCGCTTTCGATGTTCAACACCAACACGCTGTTCCGCATCCTCGTCGAAGCGCGCAGCCGCGACGCCATCAACGCCGCTAAAGCGCAGGCCACGGCCCTCATCCAGGCCCGCCACGAAGGCGAGCAGGACGTCACCGTGATCACGCAGGACGCGCTGCTGGCCACCTTCGACCGCCTCATCGGCACGTTGACGCTGGCGGTGGCCGGCATCGCCGCCATCAGCCTGGCGGTGGCCGGCATCCTGGTGATGAACGTGATGCTGGTGTCGGTGGCGCAGCGGCGCAGCGAGATCGGCCTGCTCAAGGCGCTGGGCGCCAGCGGCGCCACCATCCGCAGCGCTTTCCTCATCGAGGCGGCGCTGCTGTCGGGTTTCGGCGCGCTGCTCGGTTATGCGCTGGGGCTGGCCGGCGCGGCGCTGATACGCGCCTTGTATCCGGTGTTCCCGGCCTACCCGCCCGACTGGGCGGTGCTCGCCGGCCTGGGCACGGCGGTGCTCACGGGGCTGATCTTCGGCGTCTTGCCGGCGCGGCGCGCGGCGCAGCTCGACCCCGTCACCGCCCTGGCGCGACGCTGAGGCCGCCGCATGAACGCCACCGACGCCGTCCGCTTCGCCTGGCGTTCGATCACCGCGCACCGCCTGCGCAGCGTGCTCACGCTGTCGGGCATCGCGGTGGGCATCGCGGCGGTGATCCTGCTCACCTCCATCGGCGAGGGCGTGCACCGTTTCGTGATGGGCGAGTTTTCGCAGTTCGGCACCCACGTCATCGGCATCATGCCGGGCCGCACCACGGCCAGCGGTGGCGTGCCGGCCGGCCTGCCCACCTCGGTGCGGCCGCTGACGCTGGACGACGCCCGTTCGCTGCGGCGCGTGCCCGGTGTCGTCGGCGTGGTGCCCACGGCCTGGGGCAATGCCGAGGCGCAGGCCCGCGGCCGCGTGCGCCGCACCATCGTCTACGGCGTGTCCGACGCCGCGCTGGCGGTCTTCAACATGCAGGTCGCCGTGGGTCAGTTCCTGCCCGGCGACGGCGCCGACGAGGCGCGCAGCTTCGTCGTGCTCGGTCCCAAGCTGAAACACGAACTCTTCGGCACGCAGAACGCGCTCGGCGAGCGCCTGCGCCTGGGTGGCCAGAGTTTCCGCGTCATCGGCGTGCTGGCATCGAAAGGCCAGTTCCTGGGGCTGGACCTCGACGACACGGCCTTCGTGCCGGCAGCGCGAGCGATGGAACTCTTCAACCGCGACAGCCTGACCGAGATCCACCTCACCTACGACCCCGGGGTGGCCTCGCGCAGCGTCGCCGCGGCCGCCGAGGCGATCCTGAGCGCCCGCCACGGCCGCGCCGACTTCACGGTGACGACGCAGGAAGAGATGCTGAGCACGCTGTCGAACATCCTCGACGTGCTGACCATGGCGGTGGCGGCGCTGGGCAGCATCTCGCTGCTGGTGGGCGCGGTGGGCATCGTCACCATCATGACCATCGCGGTGGCCGAGCGCACGCCCGAGATCGGGCTGATGATGGCGCTGGGCAGCCAGCGCCGCATGATCCTGTGGCTCTTCCTCGGCGAAGCGGTGGTGCTGGCGGTGCTGGGCAGCCTGCTCGGCGTGGCCATCGGCTTCGGCCTGGCGCAAGGCATCCGCGTCGCCTTGCCGGCGCTGCCGGTGTCGACGCCCCTGCTCTACGTCGTGCTGTCGGTGGCCAGCAGCGCCGTCATCGGCCTGGTCGCGGGGGTGCTGCCGGCGCGCCATGCGGCGCGGCTGGACCCGGTGGACGCGCTGCGCGCCGAGTGAGGCGGCGCACGCCCGCTGCGTTCAGTGCGGGATGGCCGCGATGAAGTAACCCGCCACCAGCGCCGTGCCGATGACGCCGGCGACGTTCGGCCCCATTGCGTGCATCAGCAGGTAGTTGGTCGGGTCGGCCTTCTGGCCCTCGACCTGGCTCACGCGCGCGGCCATCGGCACCGCGCTGACGCCGGCCGAGCCGATCAGCGGGTTGATCTTGGTCTTGCTGAAGACGTTCATCAGCCGTGCCATCAGCACGCCGGCGGCGGTGGACACGGCAAACGCCAGCACGCCCATGACGATGATCTTCATCGTGCCGAGTGCGAGGAAACGCTCGGCGGTCATCGTGATGCCGACGCTGGTGCCGAGGAAAATCGTCGTGATGTTGATGATCTCGTTCTGCGCCGACTGGCTGAGCCTTTCGACGACGCCGCTCTCGCGCAGGAAGTTGCCCAGGAAGAGCATGAAGATCAGCGCCGCGGCGTCGGGCACGAGCAGCGTGCAGACGCACATCACCATCACCGCGAACACCAGCTTCTCCAGCCGGCTGACCTTGCGCAGCGTCTGCATGCGGATGCGGCGCTCGGCCTCGGTCGTCAGCGCCCGCATGATGGGCGGCTGGATCAGCGGCACCAGCGACATGTAGGTGTAGGCCGCCACCGCGATGGGCCCCAGCAGGTGCGGCGCCAGCTTGTTGGCCAGGAAGATGGACGTCGGCCCGTCGGCGCCGCCAATGATGCCGATGGACGCCGCCTCGGGCAGCGTGAAACCCAGGGCGACGGCGCCGAAGACGGTGGCGAAAACCCCGAACTGCGCCGCGCCGCCCAGCAGCAGCGTGCGCGGGTTGGCGATCAGCGGGCCGAAGTCGGTGAGCGCGCCCACGCCGAGGAAGATGATGGGCGGGAAGAGCTCGAGCAGGATGCCCTGCGAGATGTAGAAGAACAGCCCGCCCGTGCCATCGGGCTTGAGCGGGAAGCCCAGGTCGACCAGGCCTTCCATCACCCCGTGCGTGGGCAGGTTGGCCAGCAGCGCGCCGAAGGCAATCGGCACCAGCAGCAGCGGCTCGAAGCCCTTTTTCACCGCCAGGTAGAGCAGCAGCGCCACCACGCACCACATCACCGCCATCTTGACGGTGACGTCGTCGAAGCCGGTGGTCTCCCAGACGCGCAGCAGCAGGTCCATGTGCGGGGCCCGGATCAGCCGATGGTCATGAGCAACTGGCCTTCTTCGACCGCGTCACCGGGCTTGACGTGCACGGCCGTCACGGTGCCGGGGCCGGTGGCCGCGATCAGCGTGTTCATCTTCATCGCCTCGAGCGTCAGCACCGTCTGGCCGGCGGTCACCGCGGTGCCCGGGGCGGCGTCGATGGCCACGACCTTGCCGGCCAGCGGGCTGCGCAGTTCGCCGGGCAATGGGGCTGCCGGTGCCGACGAAGGCGCGGCGCGGGGCGGCGGCGCTGCGGCCAGCACCGCCGCGCTGCCGGCCACCCGCGCCGGCCCGGCGGCGGCGGGCGCGGCGTTGCCGTTGTCGTCCAGGATCTCGGCGAGCACCTCGTAGGTCTTGCCGTTGACGGTGATGCGCAGGTGCTTCTTCATGGCGGGGGCGGCTTCATCAGGTCATGCGGTGGGAGGAATGGGCGTCGCTGCGCCCCTGCTGGCCCCAGGCCGAGGGCACCACGCGCACGTGCACCAAGCGGTGTGGCCGGTCGAGCATCAGCGCCACTGCGGCAGCGACGACTGCGATTTCTTCATCGTCGGGGCCGGTGGCGCTGGCGCTGGCGGAGGCTGGCGCGGGCAGGGGCGTCGGGGCCGGCGCGACGGGTCGCGTCTCGAACCACGCGACGACCTGCGCCATCAGCGCCGTCAGGCCCCACAGCAGCGCCAGCGTCAGCATCACGATGCCGAAGCCGACCAGCAGCTCGCTGGCCGCCCACAGGTTCTGCGCCAGCGTGCCGCTCATCGGCGCGGTGCGGCGGTGCGGGCCGGGAGGCTCACAGCGGGATGTTCCCGTGTTTTTTCGGCGGCCGCATCTCGCGCTTGGACAGCAGCGTGCGCAGGCCCAGCGAGACGATGCCGCGTGTCTGCGCCGGCGTGATGACGTCGGTGACGAGCGCGTTTTTCGCCGCCTGGTAGGGCGAAGCGAAGTCGTCGCGGTACTGCGCGATCAGTTCCTTCAGCTTGGCCGGCGGGTCGTCGGCCTGCTTGAGTTCGCGCGCGAAGATCACCTTCACCGCGCCCTCGGCGCCCATCACCGCGATCTCGGCCGTGGGCCAGGCGTAGACGAGGTCGGCACCCAGGTCGCTGGAGCACATCGCGAGGTAGGCGCCGCCGTAGGCCTTGCGCATGATGACGGTGATCTTCGGCACCGTCGACGCCGAGAAGGCGAAGAGCATCTTCGCACCGTGGCGGATGACGCCGCCGCGCTCTTGCGCCAGCCCCGGCATGTAGCCCGGCACGTCGACCAGCGTGATGAGCGGAATGCCATAGGCATTGCAGGTGCGGATGAAACGTGCGCCCTTGTCGGAAGCGTCGATGTCCAGGCAGCCGGCCTTCACCATCGGCTGGTTGGCGACGAGGCCAACCACCACGCCGTCGATGCGCGCAAAGCCGATGACGATGTTCGGCGCAAACGCGGCCATCACCTCCAGGAAGCTGCCTGCGTCGACCAGGTGCTCGATCACCGCCTTCACGTCGAAGGGCATCTTCGGGTCGGCCGGCATCAGTTCGTCGAGCCCGGGCACGGGCTCCAGGCTCAGCGTGGGCGTGGGGCGGTGCGGTGGGTCGTCGAGGTTGTTCTGCGGCAGGTAGCCGATCAGCGCGTGCGCCAGCCGGGCGGCATGCGTGTCGTCGTCGGCAATGAAGTGGATGTTGCCGCTGATGGCGGCGTGCGCGTCGGCGGTGGCGAACTGCTCCAGTTGCGCGTTTTCGCCGGTGGCGGCCTTGATGACCTCGGGCCCGCAGATGAACATCAGCGTCGCCGCGTTGCGCACCATGATCAGGAAGTCGCACAGCGCCGGCGAGTAGGCGGCACCGCCCGCGCAGGCGCCGGCGATGATGGCGATCTGCGGCACCACGCCGCTGGCCTCGACGTTGCGATAGAAGATCTGCCCGTAGCCGCTGAGCGAATCGACACCTTCCTGGATGCGCGCGCCGCCGCTGTCGTTGAAGCCGATGACCGGCATGCCGGCCTTCACCGCGTAGTCGAGCAGGTCGCAGACCTTGCGCGCGTGGATGCGGCCCAGCGCGCCGCCGCCCACCGTGAAGTCGTGCGAGAACGCGGCCACGGGCCGGCCGTCGATGAAGCCCACGCCGGTGACGACGCCGTCGGCCGGCAGATCCTTGCCGGCCAGCCCGAAGGCGTGGCTGGCGTGGTGGGCATGCATGCCGAATTCGAGGAAGCTGTGGGCGTCAAACAGCGCGTCCAGCCGCTCGCGTGCGCTGAGCCGGCCTTCGTCGCGCCGCCGTGCCAACTTGTCGGCGCCGCCGCCGCGCATCACAGCCTCGCGGCGCAGCTCGAGCTCTTTCACCAGCGCCGGGTCGATGGGCATCAGCAGGTCCTCAGGGTCGGACGCCCGGGCGCGGGCGTCCACGCGGACCCGCTGCCGCAGCAGCACCGCCCGCCGGTGCGAGCGGCAGTCTAGCCGCCGCTGCCGGCGCCGTTGCTTGCGTTAGCGCAAGTTCATGCCGCTGCCGAAGAGGCCCAGCAGGCCCATCACGATGAGGTAGATGGCCACGATGTAGTTCAGCATGCGCGGCACCACGAGGATGAGGATGCCGGCGATCAGGGAGACCAGCGGGCCGATGCTGAGATGCAGGTTCATGAGGGCGACCTTCGCGGGGTTGGGAAGCGGGCGCCGGCCGGGGCGCGGCGGCAAGGCACGAAGGTTCGCGGCGGCGTGGCACGGGGTCTGTGCGATGTCGCACCCACCGCCGCAGGCCGCCCGGGGCGGTTCGGCGGCGCTGGCGATCGTCAGGGCGCCAGCGTGCCGATGCGCAGCTGCACGGCGGCGCTGCCGTCGGCCAGCGGGGCTCCCAGACGCGCCGGCGCCACGCCGCGGTCGCGCAGGTGGCGCTGCACACCCGCGGCGCGCTGCAGCGCCAGCGTCGGTGGCGAGCCGCTGGCGGGGTCAGTGGGTGCGGCCAGCAGCGTCAGGTGCGTGGTGGGGCGCCGGCGCAGGGTCTCGGCCACCTTGTCCAGCACGGCCGCCAGCGCGGGCTTGACCTGGCTGCGGCCGGCGTCGAAGGAGAACTCGCGTGGCACGTCGACGGTCAGCGTGCCGTCGCTGCGTTGCGCGATGCGCACCGGCGTGCCGCGGAACCAGTCCTGCAACCAGCGCTGCTCGATGGCCAGCACTTCCGCCCCGGCCGTGCGGGCGTTGGGCACCGCGCCGGGTGCTGTGGGCGCTGCCGGCGCACCGGGCGGGACGGCGGCGGGCCCCGGCGCCGGGACCGGCGCGCCGGGGGCCGGCACTGCGGGCGGTGGTGACGATGCACGCGGCGGCGCCACGCTGGCGCAACCGGCCAGCGCCAGCGCAGCCACCAGCCACAGTGTTGCCGCAGGCCCGCGCAGGCCGAATGGCGCCGCGCCGCGCACGGCCCGGAAAGGGAAGTCGGGGGTTGTCATGTGCCGCTACCGTACCAGAGCCACGCGCATGCCGAGCAAAGGGCCGCCGTTGGCGCCGAGCACGCGCACCGTCGTCTGCCGTGGCCGGAAACCTTCGGGCAGCGGCTGCGCGCCGTGCAGCACGGCATGGCGGCCCACGGCGATGGCCACGGGCGGCAGCGTGACTGCCACCTCGCCGCGCCGGGAGGCATCACCCGTCACCACCAGCTGCAGCACGCCGGCCATCGGCTTGCCGGCGTTGCGCTCGCGGGTCAACACCACGCCGTAGGCCAGCTGGCCGGCAGTGAACTCAAAACGCATCGCACGCACGGCGACCGGGCTGCCGCGGGGGTCGGGCGGCAGGGTCTCGACCAGCGCGGCCAGGTCGGCCTGCAGGCCTTGGACCGCGGCCCGGTTGCTGGCCAGGTCCTTGTCCAGGGCGCTGCGTGCCGCGACGGCCGCCGCGAGCTGGCCCTCGGCCTGCGCCAGACCCTGGGCCAGACGCACACGCTCGGCCTCGGCCTGGGTGTAGGCGCTGTTCAGGCGCGCCGACGCGTCCACCGTCAGGCGTGGCGGCAGCACCTCGGTCTGCAGGTAGAGCAGGCCGCCGGCGCCGGCGGCCGCACCGGCCAGCAGCAGCCAGAGCCAGCGCGGCAGCGCCCAGCGTGAGCGCCGCTGGTCATAGCGGGAGAAGGTGACGGCACGGGAGCGACGGAACATCAGCAGGGGCGTTGCGAGCGAGGGGGCGGGCCCGCAGGGTGGGGCCTGTGGCCGGCGGCGGTGCAACACGATGTGTGTGGCCACGGGGCGTGTTCGGGCGCCACACGGGTGCCTGGGCGGCCAGCGGGCGCGCCGCGCGCTGAAACGTTTGGGGACACCGCTCACAAAGCCCCTTGGCCTGAATCGGCGGGCCGGCCCCAAGAAACGCGCGCCCGGGCCGGGCCGCCGGGCACGCCGCCCTTGCGCCAGGTCAAGTCACCGACGGAAGTCGCCGCCCCTACACCTTTCGAACGATGGCACACCTCGCGGCCATCGTTCTTCCGGCCCGCCGCGGCTGGTCGCCGGGAGGATGGGCGGCGGCACCCCCGAAGGCCACAGTCCATGCCAGTCGAATGGAGCCCCCGATGGCCACAAAAGCCCTGACCCACCCGAAACAAGCCTGGAGCGTGCTGATCGTCAGCACGCTGGCCTTCACCGTGTGTTTCATGGTGTGGATGATGTTCGGCGTCATCGGAATCCCGCTGAAGAAGACGCTGGGCCTGAACGCCACCGAGTTCGGCCTGCTCACGGCGATGCCGGTGCTGACGGGCTCGCTCATCCGCGTGCCGCTGGGCATCTGGACCGACAAGTACGGCGGCCGCGTCGTGATGACGCTGCTGATGGTCGCCACCGTGCCCGCGATCTGGCTGATGGCCTACGCCACGCAGTACTGGCACTTCCTGGTCATCGGCCTCTTCGTCGGCCTGGCCGGCGGCAGCTTCTCGGTCGGCACGCCCTACGTGGCGCGCTGGTTCCCGCCCAGCCGCCAGGGCATGGCGATGGGCGTCTACGGCGCCGGCAACTCGGGCTCGGCGGTGAACAAGTTCGTCGCGCCGGCGCTGCTGGCCATCGGCGGCTGGACGCTGGTGCCGCAGGTCTACGCCGCGGTGATGCTGGGCACGGTGATCGTGTTCTGGCTCGGCAGCAGCAGCGACCCGGCGCACCTGGTGCCCTCGCACGTCAAGTTCACCGACCAGCTGAAGATGCTGAAGGACCCGAAGGTGCTGAAGTACTGCCAGTTCTACAGCATCGTCTTCGGCGGCTACGTCGCGCTGGCGCTGTGGATGGTGCAGTACTACGTCGGCGAGTTCGGCCTGTCGATCCAGACCGCGGCGCTGCTGGCGGCCTGCTTCTCGCTGCCGGGTGGCGTGCTGCGCGCGCTGGGCGGCGTGCTGTCCGACAAGTACGGCGCGCACCAGGTCACGTGGTGGGTGCTGTGGGTGAGCTGGGTCTGCCTGTTCCTGCTGAGCTACCCGCAGACCGACATGACCATCCTCACCGTCAACGGGCCCAAGACCTTCCACGTCGGCCTGAACGTCTATGCCTTCACCGCGCTGATGTTCATCCTGGGCATCGCCTGGGCCTTCGGCAAGGCCAGCGTCTTCAAGTACATCGGCAACGACTTCCCGCACAACATCGGCACGGTGAGCGGCATCGTCGGCCTGGCCGGCGGCCTGGGCGGCTTCGTGCTGCCGATCATGTTCGGCGCGCTGATGGACCTCACCGGCATCCGCAGCAGCGCCTTCATGCTGATGTACGGCGTGGTCTGGGTCTCGCTGATCTGGATGTACTGGACCGAGGTTCGCAAGACCGAAATGATGGGCGACAACGCGCCCCTCTCGCCGCTGTCGCGCAGCTTCACGCGCTGAACTCCAAGGAGAAAAGACCATGAACGCCAACACCGCCGCCCGCGCGCCGCAGAGCGCACCGAGCGGTGCCGACATCACCGACTGGCGCCCCGAGGACGAAGCGTTCTGGGCCGGCACCGGCAAGAAGATCGCCTACCGCAACCTCTGGATCTCGGTGCCGGCGCTGCTGTGCGGTTTCGCGGTCTGGGGCATGTGGGGAATCATCACGGTGCAGATGCTCAACCTGGGCTTCCCTTTCACCCAGGCCGAACTCTTCACGCTGACGGCCATCGCCGGCCTGGCCGGCGCCACCATGCGCATCCCGGCCTCCTTCCTGATCCGGCTGGCCGGCGGGCGCAACACCATCTTCCTGACGACGTCGATGCTGCTGGCGCCGGCCATAGGCACCGGCATCGTGCTGCAGCACCCCGAGTGGCCGCTGTGGTCCTTCCAGCTGATGGCTCTGTGGTCGGGCGTGGGTGGCGGCAACTTCGCCAGTTCGATGTCCAACATCAGCACTTTCTTCCCCAAGCGCCTGCAGGGCACGGCGCTCGGCCTGAATGCCGGCCTGGGCAACTTCGGCGTCACCGCCATGCAGATCGTCATTCCCCTGGTGATGACGGTCGGCCTGTTCGGCAGTTTCGGCGGTGAATCGATGACGCTGGTCAAGGACAGCGGCTGGATTCTCGGAAAAATCACCGCCGGGACGCCGACCTGGATCCAGAACGCCGGCTTCGCCTGGCTGCTGTCGCTGGTGCCGCTGTCGGTCATCTGTTTTTTCGGCATGAACAACCTGACCACCGTTTCGCCCGCCATAGGCGGCACCATCCCGGCCTTCCTCAAAATCATCTGGCTGTACACCCTGTCCTTCGTGCCGGCCGGTGTCGGGCTGTACCTCTACCTGCCCAAACCCACGGGGCTGGGCCTGCTCAACATGTGGGTCGCCATGCCATTGATTGTGGTGAGCACCCTGATGGTGTTGAAAGTGACGGCTTTCGGCCCGATGAAGGAAGCCATTGCCAAGCAGTTCTCGATCTTCAGCAACAAACACACCTGGTCGCTGACCCTGCTGTACATCGTGACTTTCGGTTCCTTCATTGGTTTTTCGATGGCCTTGCCGCTGGCGATCACGGTGATCTTCGGCATCAGCCACGTGCCGGACGCCGCCGGCGTCATGCAGCACACGCTGAAGAACCCGAACGCACCGTCGGCACTGACCTTTGCCTGGATAGGCCCGTTTGTCGGCGCGCTGATCCGGCCCGTGGGCGGCTGGGTCTCGGACAAGGTCGGCGGCTCCATCGTGACGCAGATCATCTCCGCCATCATGGTGGTGGCCTCGGTCGCCGTGGGCTACGTCATGCTGCTGGCCTACAAGTCGGCCACGCCGGAGCAGTATTTCCTGGTCTTCATGGTGCTGTTCGTCGTGCTGTTTGCCGCCAGCGGCATCGGCAACGGCTCCACCTTCCGCACGATTGGCGTGATCTTCGACCGTCAGCAGGCCGGCCCGGTCCTGGGCTGGACCTCGGCGATTGCCGCCTACGGCGCTTTCATCGCCCCGGTGGTCATCGGTGCGCAGATCAAGGCCGGCACGCCCGAAAACGCCATGTACGGCTTCGCCATCTTCTATGCCCTGTGTTTGGTCCTGAACTGGTGGTTTTACCTGCGCCGCGGCGCCGAAATCAAAAACCCCTGACCCGCCGCTGGGCCCGCTTTTACCGCTTTAACGGAGAAACCAATGAGTCATTTTCTTGATCGGCTGAGCCACTTTTCCAACCCCAGGGAGTCCTTCTCCGGTGCGCACGGCGTCACCACGGCCGAAGACCGCACCTGGGAAGACGCTTACCGCAACCGCTGGGCGCACGACAAGATCGTGCGCAGCACCCATGGCGTGAACTGCACGGGCTCTTGCTCGTGGAAGATTTATGTCAAGGGCGGCATCGTCACCTGGGAAACCCAGCAGACCGACTACCCGCGCACGCGCTGGGACATGCCCAACCATGAGCCGCGCGGCTGCTCGCGCGGTGCCAGCTACAGCTGGTACCTGTACAGCGCCAACCGCGTCAAGTACCCCATGGTGCGTGCGCGCCTGCTCAAGCACTGGCGCGAGGCACGTTTGACGCTGCCGCCGGTCGAGGCCTGGGCGGCCGTGGTGCAGGACGACGCCAAGCGGCGCGACTACCAGAGCGTGCGCGGCCTGGGCGGGTTTGTGCGTTCCAGCTGGGACGAGGTCAACGAGATCATCGCGGCCTCCAATGTCCACACGATCAAGAAACACGGCGCCGACCGCATCATCGGCTTCTCGCCGATCCCGGCGATGTCCATGGTGAGTTACGCCTCCGGCTCGCGTTACCTGTCGCTGATAGGCGGCGTCTGCATGAGTTTTTACGACTGGTATTGCGACCTGCCTCCGTCCAGCCCCCAGGTTTGGGGTGAGCAGACCGACGTGCCGGAATCGGCCGACTGGTACAACTCGGGCTTCATCATTGCCTGGGGTTCCAACGTGCCGCAGACACGGACCCCCGATGCGCACTTCTTCACCGAAGTTCGTTACAAGGGCACCAAGACCGTGGCGATCACGCCCGACTATTCCGAGGTCGCCAAACTCTCCGACCTGTGGCTGCACCCCAAGCAGGGCACCGATGCCGCGGTCGCCATGGCCATGGGCCATGTGATCCTGAAAGACTTCTATTTCGGTGGCAACGGCAAGCCGCGCTCGGCCTACTTCGACCACTACGCACGCCGTTACACCGACCTGCCCATGCTGGTCATGCTCAAGGAACACCAGCTGGAAAACGGCGAGACCGTCATGGTGCCGGACCGTTATGTGCGCGCATCCGACTTCAACGGCAAGCTCGGCCAGGCGAACAACCCCGAGTGGAAAACCGTGGCCTTCGATGCGCAGGGCAAGGTCGTGTTGCCGCACGGCGCCATCGGCTTTCGCTGGGGCCCGGATGGCCGTGCCGACGCCGGGCAGTGGAACCTCGAATCGAAAGAGGCGCGCCAGGGTGACGAGGTCACGCTCAAGCTGTCGGTGATGGAGGGTGACGCGCCCAGCGCCGACAGCGCCCAGGTCGGCTTCCCGTACTTCGGCGGCATCCACCACGACCATTTCCAGAACAACGAACAGGGCGATGTGCTGGTGCGTACCGTGCCGGTGCAGCGCATTTCGCTCGGCAAGGCCGGCGAGGAGCGCTCGGCGCTGGTGGCCACGGTGTTCGACCTGCAGGCCGCGCAATACGGCATTCCCCGCGGCCTGCCCGGTGAACTGGCCGCCGCCGACTTTGACGACAACACCCCCTACACCCCGGCCTGGCAGGAGCAGATCACCGGTGTGCCGCGCGACCAGATCATCGCTGTCGCACGCCAGTTTGCCGACAATGCCGACAAGACCGAGGGCCGCTCCATGGTCATCATCGGCGCCGGCATGAACCACTGGTACCACAGTGACATGAATTACCGCAGCGTCATCAACATGCTGATGATGTGCGGCTGTATCGGCAAGAGCGGCGGCGGCTGGGCGCACTACGTGGGCCAGGAAAAGCTGCGGCCGCAGACCGGCTGGACACCGCTGGCCTTCGCGCTCGACTGGATCCGTCCGCCCCGGCAGATGAACTCCACCAGTTTCTTTTATGCGCACACCGACCAGTGGCGCTACGAGAAGCTCGGCGTGGACGAGGTGCTGTCGCCACTGGCCGACAAAAAGCTCTACGGCGGCAGCATGATCGACTACAACGTGCGCGCCGAGCGCATGGGCTGGCTGCCGAGCGCGCCGCAACTGCAGACCCACCCCATGCAGGTGGTCAAGGACGCACAGGCCGCCGGCCTGGACGCCAAGGACTATGTCGTCAAGTCGCTCAAGGACGGCTCGCTCAAGATGAGTTGCGAGGACCCGGACCATCCGGACAACTGGCCGCGCAACATGTTTGTCTGGCGCTCCAACATCATCGGTTCGTCGGGCAAGGGCCATGAGTATTTCCTCAAGCATCTTCTCGGCACCGACAACGGCGTTCAGGGCAAGGATCTGGGTGCCGAAGAGGGCAAGCCCGAGGAAGTCGTCTGGCACGACAAGGCGCCCGAAGGCAAGCTGGACCTGCTGGTCACGCTGGACTTCCGCATGAGCACGACCTGCCTTTACTCGGACATCGTGCTGCCGACCGCGACCTGGTACGAAAAGAACGACCTCAACACCAGCGACATGCACCCCTTCATCCATCCGCTGTCCACCGCGGTGGACCCGGTGTGGCAATCAAAAAGCGACTGGGAAATCTACAAGGGCTTCGCAAAAAGATTCAGCGAGCTGTGCGAAGGCCATCTCGGTGTCGAAAAGGAAATAGTACTGACCCCGGTGATGCACGATTCACCTGCCGAACTGGCCCAGCCGTTCGAGGTCAAGGACTGGAAACGCGGCGAGTGCGAACTGGTGCCGGGCAAGACGGCGCCCCAGATGCAGGTGGTCGAACGCGACTACCCCAACGTCTACAAACGTTTCACGGCGGTCGGGCCCCTGCTCACCAAGGTGGGCAACGGCGGCAAGGGCATTGCCTGGAACACCGAAACCGAAGTGCGGCAACTCGGCGAACTCAACGGCCTGGTGACCGAGCCCGGCGTGACCCAGGGCATGCCGCGCATCAACAGCGACATCGACGCCTGCGAAATGGTGTTGCAACTCGCGCCCGAAACCAACGGCCACGTGGCGGTCAAGGCCTGGGCGGCACTGGGCAAGCAGACCGGCCGTGAGCACACCCACCTGGCGCTGCACCGCGAGGACGAGAAGATCCGCTTTCGCGACATCCAGGCGCAGCCGCGCAAGATCATCAGCTCGCCGACCTGGAGCGGCATCGAATCGGAAACCGTGTCCTACAACGCCGGCTACACCAATGTGCATGAATTGATCCCATGGCGCACCCTCACGGGCCGCCAGCAGTTTTACCAGGACCACCCGTGGATGCTGGCTTTCGGCGAGGGCCTGGCCAGCTACCGGCCACCGGTGAACCTGAAGGCCACTGCCGGGGTACACGGTATCCGCAGCAACGGCAACACCGAGATATTGCTGAACTTCATCACGCCGCACCAGAAGTGGGGCATTCACTCGACCTACACCGACAACCTGTTGATGCTGACGCTGAGCCGGGGCGGGCCCATCATCTGGCTCAGTGAAGACGATGCCAAGGTGATCGGCGTGGAAGACAACGACTGGATCGAGGCCTACAACGTCAACGGCGCGATTGCCGCGCGGGCCGTGGTCAGCCAGCGTGTCAAGCCCGGCATGGTAATGATGTACCACGCGCAGGAAAAAATCGTCAACACCCCGGGGTCGGAGATCACCGGCCAGCGTGGCGGCATTCACAACTCGGTGACGCGCATCGTGCTCAAGCCGACCCACATGATAGGCGGCTACGCCCAGCTGTCCTGGGGCTTCAACTATTACGGGACCATAGGCACCAACCGCGATGAATTCGTGGTGGTGCGCAAGATGGACAAGGTCGACTGGCTGGACACGCCGCGCGATGACGAGCGTGCCTTCGCCGTGCAACAAATGGGAGAGGCAGCATGAAGGTACGCGCACAAATCGGCATGGTGCTGAACCTGGACAAGTGCATCGGCTGCCACACCTGTTCGGTCACCTGCAAAAACGTCTGGACCAGCCGGCCCGGCATGGAATACGCCTGGTTCAACAACGTGGAGACCAAGCCCGGCATCGGTTACCCCAAGGAGTGGGAAAACCAGGACAAATGGAACGGCGGCTGGGTACGCAAGGCCGATGGCTCCATCGAGCCGCGCCAGGGCGGCAAGTGGAAGCTGCTGATGCGCATCTTCTCCAACCCGAACATGCCGCAGATCGACGACTACTACGAGCCCTTCACCTTCGACTACGACCACCTGCAGTCGGCGCCGGAAATGCAGGCCACGCCGACGGCGCGCCCGCGCAGCCTGATCACCGGCAAGCGCATGGAAAAAATCGAGTGGGGCCCGAACTGGGAAGAGATCCTCGGCGGCGAGTTTTCCAAGCGCAGCAAGGACGCCAACCTGGCGAACTTCGACCAGGTCCAGAAAGACATGGTCGGCCAGTTCGAGAACACCTTCATGATGTATTTGCCGCGCCTGTGCGAGCACTGCCTGAACCCGGCCTGCGTGGCGTCCTGCCCGTCGGGCTCGATCTACAAGCGCGAGGAAGACGGCATTGTGCTGATCGACCAGGACAAGTGCCGCGGCTGGCGCATGTGTGTCTCGGGTTGCCCGTACAAGAAAATCTACTACAACTGGAAAAGCGGCAAGGCCGAGAAATGCACCTTCTGCTACCCGCGCATTGAAGCCGGCCAGCCGACGGTCTGCAGCGAAACCTGCGTGGGCCGCATCCGCTATCTCGGTGTGGTGCTGTATGACGCCGACCGCATCCAGGAAGCGGCCAGCGTGGAAGACGACAAGGACCTGTACCAGGCCCAGCTCGACATCTTCCTGGACCCGAACGATCCGAAGGTGATTGAGCAGGCGCGCAAGGACGGCATTCCCGAAGCCTGGCTGGAAGGCGCCCGCCGCAGCCCGGTCTACAAGATGGCTGTGGAGTGGAAGGTGGCGCTGCCGCTACACCCCGAGTACCGCACGCTGCCCATGGTCTGGTACGTGCCGCCGCTGTCGCCGATCACCTCGGCGGCCAACGCCGGCCAGATCGGCATCAACGGCGAACTGCCCGACATCGCGCAGATGCGTATTCCCGTGCAGTACCTGGCCAACCTGCTGACCGCGGGCGATACGGCACCAGTGATCCGTTCACTGCAGCGCATGCTGGCGATGCGCTCCTACCAGCGCAGCAAACATGTGGACCAGGTGCAGAACCTGGCGGTGCTGGAGCAGGCCGGTCTGACGGTGGCCGAGGTCGAGGAGATGTACCACATCATGGCGATTGCCAACTACGAAGACCGCTTCGTGATCCCGAGCACACATCGCGAATACGCCGAGAACGCCTTCGATATGCGCGGCGGCTGTGGTTTTACCTTCGGCAATGGCTGCTCCGACGGCGCCAGCGATGTCAGCCTGTTCGGCGGCAACAAGAAACGCACAATTCCCATCAAGGTGGAGGCCTGAACCATGGCACTTTTCAACAACACCCCCGCCGTGGCTTCTAAGAGCCTGCGTGTGCTGGCCCGGCTGCTCGGCTACCCCGACGCCGAGCTGCGCAGCCACCTGGGCGCGCTGCGCGAGGCCCTGCATGAAGAACATGCGCTGCAGCCATCGCGGCTGGCCGAACTTGATGCCCTGATCGAAGCGCTCGCGCGGGCACCGGCGCTGGCGAGCGAGGCGGCTTATGTCGAACTATTCGACCGCGGCCGCGCCACCTCGCTGCACCTGTTCGAACACGTGCACGGCGACTCGCGCGATCGCGGGCCGGCCATGATCGACCTAGCGCAAACCTACGAGAAGGCCGGCATGTACCTGGCAGAAGGCGAGATGCCGGACTTCCTGCCGGTGGTGCTCGAATTCACCTCGACGCAGCCGCCACGCGAGGCGCGCGAGTTTCTGGCAGAGATGGCGCACATCTTCAACGCGGTTTTCGCGGCGCTGCAGCAGCGCGACAGCGCCTATGCCTCGGTGCTGGGCGCCTTGCTGGAACTGGCGGGGGAAAAGGCCCAGCCGGTGCAGATTGCTGCGGAAGAGGCGATCGACGCGGTCTGGGAAGAGCCGGTCGTCTTCGATGGCTGTTCGTCCAGGGGCCAGGCCAGGCCCGACCAGCCACAACCCATCCACATCGTGCCGCATGTGCGCAAGGCACAGCCCAGCCAAGGAGTACAAGCATGAGCCCCGGACTTCACGGATTCCTTTTTGGGGTCTATCCCTACATCTGCCTGACGGTGTTCCTGCTCGGCAGCCTGATCCGCTTCGACCGCGACCAGTACACCTGGAAAAGCGACTCGTCGCAGTTGCTGCGCACCGGCCTGCTGCGCTGGGGCAGCAACCTGTTCCACGTGGGCATCCTGTTCCTGTTTTTCGGCCATCTGGTCGGTTTGCTGACACCCCATGCGGTGTATGGTTTTTTCATGGACGCAGCGACCAAGCAGCGCATGGCGATCTACGCGGGCGGCGTTGCCGGCGTCATCTGCTTCGTCGGCCTGTCGATGCTGATTTACCGCCGCATGTTTGACCCGCGCATCCGTTACACCAGCCACAAGACCGATCTCGCGATCCTGCTGATCCTCTGGGTGCAGCTGGTGGTAGGCCTGATCACCCTGCCGTATTCCTGGGGACACGCCGATGGCAGCGTGATGCTGATCCTGGCCGAATGGGCGCAGCGCATCCTCACCCTGCGCGAGGTGGACTCTGCAGCGCTGGCCGTCCTGCCCTGGCCCTATCGCTTCCACATCGTGTTCGGCATGACCATCTTCCTGCTGTTCCCCTTCAGCCGCCTGGTTCATGTGTGGAGCGGCTTCGGATCGGTGGCCTACCTGTTCCGTCCCTCCCAGGTCGTGCGTAGCCGCCGCCTGGGTGTTCCCCGGGCCAAATCGCCCGGCAGCCGCTGACCCCTGACCCCTGCAAGAAAAGAGATGCCCCCATGACCACCCAGACGCTTTCTTCACCCGCTGCAGCCCAGGGCTGCGGCAGCGGCTCCTGCCAGTGTGCTTCTGCCGCAGCCGCGCCGGCCCCGCCTCAAGCGCTTGTCAACGGCATCGCCCTGCATGCGCCCGACCAGCGGCCCGACACCGCCACCTTGCGCGAACTGGCCTACGCCGAACTGCTGCGCCAGCAGGCGGTGTCGCAAGGCCTGCTGCCGCGCCACACCGGCCTGACCACCCCGGAACTCGGCCAGGCCGAACGCGAGATCATCGAAACCATGGTGGACCAGCAGGTGGTCACGCCGCACCCCACCGAAGTCGAAGGGCGGCGTTATTACGAAGCGCACAAGGCGCAGTTCCTGGTGGGGCAGGCACTGCACGTACGGCACATCCTGTTTGCGGTCACACCCGGCGTCAACGTCCAGGCACTCACCGTGCACGCCGAACGTGCCTTGCTGGAGCTGTCGCACAAGGGGGTGTCCCCGGAGCGGTTTGCCCAGTTGGCCGCCGAGCTGTCCAACTGCCCGAGCAGCGCCCAGGGCGGCGACCTCGGCTGGATCACGCCGGACGACTGCGCGCCGGAACTGGCGACCGAGCTGTTTCATCTCCAGCATGCGCAAACCGGCACCGGCGTGCATCCGCGCCTGTTCCACACGCGTTTCGGTTTCCACATCATCGAGGTGCTGGAGCGCCGCAACGGCATCCAGCCCGCCTATGAGGAAGTGCGCGAACGTATCGCCGCGCTGTTGACCATGCAGTCGCGCGCCCGCGCCCTGCACCAGTTCATGACCCTGCTGGTGGGGGAGGCGGAGGTCAAAGGCATCGCCCTGGAAGGGGCTGATTCGCCGCTGGTGCAATGACCGACGACGTCGCAAGCGCGGACGAGCTGCTGCTTCGCCTGCGGCGTTTTCACTCCGACTATTTCCCGCTGCACCAGCAGCGTTTCCAGGACCTCGTGGCGCAGGGGCAGCATCCCAAAACCCTGTTCATCGGCTGCTCGGATTCGCGTGTGGTTCCCTATCTGTTGACGGGTGCCGGTCCGGGCGAGCTTTTTATCGTGCGCAACGTCGGCGCTTTCGTACCGCCCTATGACGGTTCGCACGGACTGCACGGCACCACCGCGGCAATCGAGTTCGCGGTGCTCAGCCTGCATGTGGAGCGCATCATCGTCTGCGGCCACAGCCACTGTGGTGCGATAAGGGCCGCCTATGAGGGCGTGCCCGAGGAAGCCGTGGCCCTGCAGGCCTGGCTCAAGCTGGCCAGCGAAGCCTTGCTACCGGTGCAGAGCAGCCCCGAGGCCCTGCGCCGGACCGAGCAGCGCATCGTGGTGCTGCAGCTCGAGCGCCTGATGGCCTACCCGATGGTCAGGCGCGAAGTCGAGAAAGGCGCCCTGACGCTGCATGGCTGGCACTACGTGATCGAGGACGGTGAAATCCACATCTTTGATGTACGGCAAGGAAGTTTTGTCCCTGCCGCGATAGCCTCCAACAGTGGCACCGGCCCCTACCAACCCTATGTGGAACACGATGGACAAATCATCAGTTATTGAACGTGCCGCGAAGGCGAACACAAACGCCACCGCGGCGGCGGCCATGCTGCAAACCCTGGCACGGTATTCGGGTCTTCGGCCCTGGCGCATTGGCGGCAAGGACCTGATCCCGGTGGTGCAGGGCGGCATGGGTGTCTGTGTGTCTGCCGGGGGCCTGGCTGGCACGGTGGCACGCCTGGGTGGCGTGGGTACCCTGTCGTCGGTTGACCTGCGGCGCCTGCATCCTGATCTCATGGCGCAAACGCGCCACCTGGACAAGGAGCCCAACGCCCGCGCCCTGATTGATGCCGCCAATCTTGAGGCGCTTGACCGTGAGATTCAACTTGCGCGTCAGCTGGCACAGGGCAATGGCCTGATCGCCGTGAATGTCATGAAAGCCCTCAGCGCCTACGAAGACTATGTGCGCCAGGCGCTGACCAGCGGGGCTGATGCACTGGTGGTCGGCGCCGGCCTGCCGCTGGATCTGCCGGAGCTGGCGCGGGACTATCCCAACGCCGTGCTGATCCCCATCCTGTCTGACGCGCGTGGCGTGCAATTGCTGGTGCGCAAATGGCAAAAGAAAGGACGCTTGCCTGACGCCATCGTGATCGAGCACCCCGGTCTCGCGGGCGGCCACCTGGGCGCCGCCAGAGTCGCCGATCTTCACGACACGCGGTTCGATTTCGAACTGGTCATCCCGCAGGTGCTGGAGTTCTTCAAAACTGCCGGTATCGAACGCGAGATTCCGCTGATCGCCGCCGGCGGCATCACCTGCCGCGACGACATCCTGCGGCTGCAGGCCCTGGGCGCTTCCGCAGTGCAGCTCGGAACGGCTTTTGCCGTGACCCAGGAGTGTGATGCCGATCCCGCCTTCAAGAAGGTGCTGGCTGAAGCCAGGCCGGAAGACCTGGTCGAGTTCATCAGTGTGGCCGGCTTGCCGGCGCGTGCGGTGCGCACCCCCTGGCTGGACAAATACCTTCGCCTCGAGCCCAGGCTGCAGGCCGGCGCCCACGTCAAGGCCAAATGCAACATGTCCTTCGACTGCCTCGCTCACTGTGGCCTGCGCGACGGCGTGGCCAGCATGGGCCAGTTCTGCATCGACCAGCAGCTCGGCCATGCCTTCGACGGCGATACCCGACAAGGCCTTTTCTTCCGTGGTGCTGCCCGCTTGCCGTTTGGCAACCAGATCCGGTCAGTGCAAGAATTGATGCAATGGCTGCTCGGTGGTATCAGCCCGGCGGCTTCCCCTGCAGGAGTTCCCGCATGAAACGCGATCCGTTCGGACGGCCCCAGGATCTGACGGCCGCCCAGCCCATCAGCCACGATGTGCTGAAAGAAAAATACCTCAAGCCCGGCGAATCGGGCGTGGAAGACCTGTACCGGCGCGTCGCGCGGGCCCTGGCCTCGGTCGAACCGGAGGCGGAGCGCGCCGGCTACGAGGCCCTGTTCCTCGAGAACCTGCATGCCGGCGCCATCGGTGCGGGCCGCATCATGAGCGCGGCCGGCACGTCCATCCAGGCCACCCTGATCAACTGCTTTGTGCAGCCCGTGGGGGATTGCATCCAGGGCGTCGATGACGGCGGCTTCCCGGGCATCTACGAGGCGCTGCGCGAAGCCGCTGAAACCATGCGCCGCGGCGGCGGCGTGGGTTACGATTTTTCGCGCATCCGCCCACGCGGCGCCGAGGTCAAGGCGACAGCGTCCATGGCCTCCGGCCCGTGCAGCTACATCAATGTGTTCGACCAGTCCTGCTCCACGGTGGAGAGCGCAGGCTCGCGGCGCGGCGCACAGATGGGCGTGCTGCGCATCGACCACCCCGATGTCAATGAATTCGTCACCGCCAAACGCACGCCCGGGCGCTGGAACAACTTCAATGTCTCGGTGGGTGTGCCGGACGCCTTCATGCAGGCGCTCGCCGACGACCAGCCCTGGGAACTGGTGCACAAGGCCAAGCCCGGCGCCCCGCTGATCGCGCAAGGCGCATTCCAGCGTGCCGACGGCCTGTGGGTTTACCAGACCGTGGCGGCGCGCGAGTTGTGGGACACCGTGATGCGTTCAGCCTACGACTTCGCCGAGCCCGGCATCCTGTTCCTCGACCACATCAACCAGGACAACAACCTGCGCTATTGCGAGGACATCGCGGCCACCAACCCCTGCGGTGAGCAGCCGCTGCCGCCCTACGGCTGCTGCGACCTCGGACCGGTCATCCTCACGCGTTTTGTGCGCAACCCTTTCGGCATCCATGGCGCGCCGGCCTTTGATTTCGAAGCGTTCGCGAAGTCGGTGACCACCCAGGTGCGCGCACTCGACAACGTGCTGGATGTGACCTTCTGGCCATTGCCGCAGCAACAGGCCGAGGCTGCGGCCAAACGCCGCATCGGCGTCGGCTTCACCGGCCTGGGCAACGCGCTGGCCATGTTGTGCCTGCGTTATGACGCACCCGAGGGGCGCGAGATGGCCGCACATATTGCCGCGAACATGCGCGATACGGCCTATGCCGCCTCGGTGGCACTCGCGAAGGAAAAAGGCGCGTTTCCGAAGTTCGACGCCGACGGGTATCTCGCTGCGGGCACGTTTGCCAGCCGCCTGCCGGCCGCCCTGCAACAGGCCATACGCGCCAGCGGCATCCGCAACAGCCACCTGCTGTCGATTGCACCGACCGGCACGGTCAGCCTGGCGTTTGCCGACAACGCCTCCAACGGCATCGAGCCGCCGTTTTCGTGGATGTACCGGCGCAAGAAACGCGAGTCCGACGGCAGTACCACCGACTACGCGGTGGAAGACCACGCCTGGCGCCTGTACCGTGAACTGGGCGGTGACGTGGACAAGCTGCCCGGCTACTTTGTCTCGGCGCTCGAGATGTCCGCCGACAGCCACATCGGCATGATGGAAGCGGTGCAGCCCTTTGTGGACACGGCGATTTCCAAGACCGTCAACGTGCCGGCCGACTACGCCTACGAGGATTTCAAGGGCCTGTACCAGCAGGCCTGGCGCGCCAAACTCAAGGGCCTGGCCACCTACCGGCCGAATGCGATCCTGGGTTCGGTGCTCGAGACCCACACTCCCCCCGCCGCCGCGCCGGCCGCGGCTGTGCCCATGGACCCGATGCGCACGGTGATCGAAAGCCGTCCCAAGGGCGCCCTGTCGGCGGTGGCCGACAAGGTCGACTACTGGACACAGGAAGGGCACAAGACGCTGTACATCGTGGTGTCTTTCCTGCCGGTGCCGTCGGCCAGCGGCGAGGGCACGGTCGAACGTGCGATCGAGTTTTTCATGCCGGTGGGGCAAAGCGGCGAGTCCCAGCAGTGGATCACCTCCAGCATGCGCATGCTGTCGCTGGCCGCGCGCGGCGGCTTCCTCGAGCGGGCGCTCAGCGACATGCGCAAGGTCGCCTGGGACCGGGGCCCGGTGCGGCTGGGCACCTACGAGAAGGCCGACGGCACACGCGTGCCGCTGTGGCATGACTCGGAGGTGGCCGCGATTGCCTATGCGGTGCAGAACATCATCGCGCGGCGCGTCCGGCAGGGTGTTGCCGGCGCGGCACCCGTGGTGGAAGCCCAGGCCGACATGGGGCTGGCGCCGCCGGTGATGGCGGGCAAGAAGTGCAGCGAGTGTGGCGCCCACGCGGTGATCCGCAAGGACGGTTGCGACTATTGCACGCAGTGCGGCCACCTGGGCGTTTGCGGATGACCGAGCGCCCTGCCATCGCGCTGCGGCTGAAGCCGGGCAAACCCACGGCCGGCGAACGGGCCAGCATGGACCGCCGCTGGCGCGCCCGCCACCTGATGCTGGCGCCACACCGGCTGGGCTTTTTCCTGGCCATGACGGTGCTGGTGGCTGCGGCCCTGTGGTGGGGGCTGGTGCAGCTGGACCGTGTCAGCGCGGCGCTGAGCCTGCCTTATGCGGTCTCGCCCTCGCTGGCCCATGGCGCGGTGATGACCTTCGGGTTCATTCCCCTGTTTTTTTCGGGTTTTCTTTTCACCGCCGGTCCCAAGTGGCTGGGCGTCGAGGCGCTGGAGACACGGCGCATCCTGGCGCCTTTGTTGCTGCAGGCGCTTGGCTGGCTGCTCTGGCTGGCAGGTGCGCATCTGCACGGCCTGACGGCGCTGGCCGGGCTCGCGCTGGCGGGCGGCGGCCTGAGCTGGATGAGCGTCCTGTTCTGGGGGCTGATCCGCCGCAGCCAGGCCGACGACCAGGTGCACGCGCGCACAGTGGGCGGGGCCTGCGTGGTCGGTTGCCTGAGTCTGGCAGGCCTGGGCGCCAGCCTGCTGCTGGGCGCCCCGGCGGTGGCGCTGGCCTGCGTGCTGACCGGGTTGTGGGGATTCATCCTCGTGGTGTATGTCTCGGTGGCGCACCGCATGATTCCCTTTTTCACTTCCAGCGCCCTGCCGCGCATCAACGCCTGGCGCCCGTTCTGGGTGTTGTGGCTGATGCTGGCGGTCGCCGCGGCCGAGGTGGCGGCGGTATGGGTCGAGCTGGAGGGACCGCTGCCTGGCACGGCAGGCGCGGTCTGGCGCCTGGCCCGCGCCGCCTTCGAACTGGCGGCGGGCGGCGTGCTGCTCTGGCTGGCCGTCGTCTGGGGGCTGGTGCAAAGCTTCAAGAACCGGCTGCTGGCCATGCTGCACATCGGTTTTGTCTGGCTGGGCCTGGCGCTGGCGCTGAGCGGCCTGACGCAGGCGCTGGGCTGGATGCAGGGCGCGCCCGTGCTGCCGCTGGCATCGCTGCACGCACTGACCATGGGCTGCCTGGCCTCCCTGATGCTGGCCATGGTGACCCGGGTGTCCTGCGGCCACAGCGGGCGCGCATTGGTGGCCGACAAGCTGGCCTGGTCGCTGTTCTGGCTGCTGCAGGCCGCCACCGTGTTGCGGATTGTGGCCGCCGCGCCATTTGCCTTCGCCGCCTGGCTGCTGCTGGCGACGGCCTTGTTGTGGGCTGCTGTCATGGCGCTGTGGGGCCTGCGCCTGGGCACCTGGTATGGCCGCCTGCGCGCTGACGGCCGTCCCGGCTGAGCTGATCGATGGACCTGGCTGTTATTCCTGTCCCACGCGCCGCGGCCGACGTCGACGGCAGCGATCCCGCGACACTCGCGGCGGCACTGATGCAGTCGCGCCAGACCATCCTGCCCAAACGCTTGCTGGCACCAGGCCCCGATGCCAGGCAGCTCGGCATGATTCTCGGGGCCGCGGCCAGTGCCCCCGACCACGGGCAGTTGCTGCCCTGGCGTTTTGTGCTGGTGCCCCAGGCCGGCCGGGACCGGCTTGCCGACGTCTTCGCGGCCGCCCTGCTGGCGCGTGATGCCCTGGCCAGCCCCGGGGATGTCGCGCAGTCGCGTGAAAAGGCCTACCGCGCCCCGCTGCTGATGCTGGCGGTGGTCGATGCCGCACGCGGCGATGCGCAGATCGACCTGTCCGAACGCACCGTGTCGGCCGGCTGCGCGATCCAGAACATGCTGCTCATGGCCACGGCATTGGGTTTTGGCTCGGCACTGACCAGTGGCAAGGCCCTGAAATCCGCCGGCCTGCGTGCGCTGTTTCGCCTGACCGACAGCGAACACGCGCTGTGTTTTGTCAGCATCGGCACGGCCTGCTCGCGCAAGCCCGCGCGGCTGCGGCCGGCGCCGCAGGACTTTGTGAGCCACCTCGGTTCGGGTGGGAGCGCGACGGAGCGCGAACCCCCGGATTTCCCTTGTTCCCTGTGACTGGATGGACCCCATGGATATTCTGAGTTTTGAAGACCTGCTGCAGGCCGCGCGGGCGCAGCCCGAGCCGCAGCGCCTGCTGTTCGTGTTTGCCGGCGTGGAGTTGCCGGAGGACAGCACGCCGCTGCAGCGCGAGCGTTTTGAAGCCGGCCAGGGCGGCGCGCTGGTCCCGCTCATGTGTGTGGACAAGCGGCCGGACGAGCTGAGCTCGTTTGCGGCGCTGGTTCAGGAATCCAGCCAGTTCGGCCATGCCTGGGGCCTGGTGTTTGCGGCTGCGCTGGGGGGCTCGGTGAACCGCGCGCCCACCACCGAAGATGCCGAGGAGCCGCTGCAGCGCATGGTCGAGGCCATCAAGCAGGGCCGGATCGGCGCCTTCATCCCGTTTGACCCGCAAGGTCAACCGGTGCAGTTCGGCTGACATGGGCATCGTGCGCCGCACCGAACGGCCTGAGGCCGTGCCCGGCCTGCATTCGCCCGACGCTGGTTTTGAAGCGCCTTTCGGGATGCTGGGCGCCTGCCACGAGCGGGTCGAGCGCACGCTGGCCTTGCTGGCGCGCCTGCAGCAGCACCTGCTGGCGCAAGGCCTCGACGAGGCGGGCCGGCAGGCCGCGCGTGACGTGATGCGCTACTTCGACCTGGCGGCGCCGCTGCACCACCAGGACGAGGAACTGCATGTGTTCCCGCCGCTGCTGGCCGGGCCCGATGCCGGCCTGCGCGCCGTGGTGCAGCGCCTGCTGCAGGACCACCGCGACATGGAAGCCGCGTGGCCCGCAGCGCGCCGCGTGTTGCAGGCCATCAGCGACAGCCCGGCGGCAGACTGGATGCCGCTGGCCCCCGCCCAGACCGCGGCACTGGCGCAGTTCTCCGCACTCTACGTCCGCCACCTGGCGGATGAGGACCAGCTGGTCTATCCCGCGGCGCAGGCCACACTGAGCCAAGAGGCCTTGCAGGCCATGAGCCTGGACATGATGCAGCGCCGGGGCGTGCCCGCCGGGAACTGATGTCCTCCTCGCCGCCGCATGAATACGGGCAAAATAGCGGCATGAACGCGCCCGATCTTTCCCACACGCTGGCCCGCAGCAGCCAGGCCGATGCCGGGCTGGCAGGCCTGATGGCCACCCTGGGCGCCAAGGCAAAAGCGGCCTCGACCCAGACGGCACGTGCGCCGGCAGCTATCAAAAGCAGAGCGCTTTTGGCGCTGGCCGGCTTGCTGCGAAGCCAGGTCGCGCCACTGCAGGCCGCCAATGCCCGCGACCTGCAACGCGCTGCAGCCGCCGGCCTGGCCGGCCCCATGCTGGACCGGCTCAAGCTGGACGCCAAAACCCTGGAAACCGTCGCGCTCGGCTGCGAGCAGCTCGCGGCCATGCCCGACGTGATCGGCGAGATCATCGGCATGAAGCAGCAGCCCAGCGGCATCCGCGTCGGCCAGATGCGTGTGCCGATTGGCGTGTTCGGCATGATTTACGAAAGCCGGCCCAACGTCACGATTGAAGCCGCGTCACTGGCCATCAAGAGCGGCAACGCCTGCATCCTGCGCGGCGGCTCCGAGGCGATCGAATCGAACAAGGCGCTGGCGGCGCTGGTGCAGCAGGCGCTGGAAAGCGTTGGCCTGCCGGCTGACGCCGTGCAGCTGGTGCCGACCACCGACCGCGAAGCCGTGGGGCTGTTGATCACCATGCCGCAGTTTGTCGACGTGATCATCCCGCGCGGCGGCAAGGGCCTGATCGAACGCATCAGCCGCGATGCCAAAGTACCGGTCATCAAACACCTGGACGGCAATTGCCATGTGTATGTCGACGACCCCTGCGACATCGCCATGGCGGTGACCGTGGCCGACAACGCCAAGACGCAGAAGTACAGCCCCTGCAATGCCAGCGAAGGCCTGCTGGTCGCGCGCGGCGTGGCCGCCGAGTTCCTGCCCAGGATAGGCGCCATTTACGCCGCCAAGGGTGTCGAGATGCGTTGCGACGCCGAAGCCCAGGCCCTGCTCGCCAAGCTGCCTGGCGCCAAAGTGCTCGCCGCCACCGAGCAGGACTGGTACGAGGAATACCTGGCGCCTGTCATCAGCATCAAGGTCGTCGCCGGCGTGGACGAGGCGATTGCCCATATCAACAAATACTCCAGCCAGCACACCGACGCCATCCTCACGCGCGACCACATGCATGCGCAACAGTTTTTGCGCGAGGTCGATTCGGCCAGCGTGATGGTGAATGCGAGCACCCGCTTCGCGGACGGCTTCGAGTTCGGGCTGGGGGCTGAAATCGGCATCAGCACCGACAAGTTCCACGCGCGTGGGCCGGTCGGCATCGAGGGCCTGACCTCGCTCAAATACGTGGTGCTGGGCCAGGGCGAAGTCCGCAGCTGAGTGCCGCGGCCGGGCCGCCGGAGTTCCGGGCGGCCCTTGTAACCTTCTGGCCCAACCCAATATCCCTAAAATCGGTCAGCCAGAACCGACACCGACAACAACACCAGACTGAAAGTGGCCGCATGGTTCCGCACCTCATCACTGCCCTGAACGGCCCCACCAACGAGCTCGAGCAGCGCATCCTCGACATGACCCCGGCGATCGAACGCTGGTTCCGCCTCGAGTGGATGGAGCACACGCCGCCGTTTTACAGCTCGGTCGATGTGCGCAACGCCGGCTTCAAGCTGGCGCCGGTGGACACCAACCTCTACCCCGGCGGCTGGAACAACCTGACGCCCGAGATGCTGCCGCTGGCGGTGCAGGCAGCGATGGCGGCGATCGAGAAAATCTGCCCCGAGGCGCGCAACCTGCTGGTGATTCCCGAAAACCACACGCGCAACAGCTTCTACCTGTCGAATGTGCTGCAGCTCAAGCGCATCTTCCACCAGGCCGGCCTGAACGTGCGTTTCGGCTCGCTGAGCCCCGACATCACCGAACCGACCACGCTGACGCTGCCGACCGGCGAGCAGATCACGCTGGAGCCGCTGGTGCGCACCGACCGGCGCCTGGGCCTGAAAAACTTCGACCCCTGCACCATCCTGCTCAACAACGACCTGTCGGCCGGCACGCCCGGCATGCTGGAGGACCTCAACGAGCAGTACCTGCTGCCGCCGCTGCATGCCGGCTGGTCGGTGCGGCGCAAGTCGCGCCATTTCCAGGCCTACGAGGAAGTCTCCAAGCGGTTCGGCAAGCTGCTGGGCGTGGACCCCTGGCTCATCAACCCGATGTTTGCCAAGTGCGGCGAGGTCAACATGGCTGAGGGTGCGGGCATGGACTGCCTGAGAACCAACGTCGATGCGCTGCTCACCAAGATCCGCCGCAAGTACAAGGAATACGGCATCAACGAAAAGCCCTTCGTGATCGTCAAGGCCGACAACGGCACCTACGGCATGGGCATCATGACGGTACGCGACGTCAAGGACCTCGAGGAGCCCAACCGCAAGACCAGGAACAAGATGAGCACCACCAAGGACGGCCAGCCCCTGTCCGAGGTCATCATCCAGGAAGGCGTGCAGACCCACGAACGCATCAATGACGCGGTGGCCGAACCGGTGGTCTACATGATGGACCGGTATGTGGTGGGTGGTTTTTACCGGGTCCATGCCGACCGCGGCATCGACGAAAACCTCAACGCGCCGGGCTCGAGTTTTGTGCCGCTGGCTTTTGCCGACAGCGGCCGCCTGCCGCAGCCGGGCATTCCGCCCGGCGCCAGCGGCCCCAACCGCTTCTATATGTATGGCGTGATCGGCCGGCTGGCGATGCTGGCCGCCAGCTACGAGCTGGAAGCGACCGACCCCGATGCCGAGGTGTATGACTAAAGGGCGGTTCACCCCTATCGTTCTCACTCCGCTGCGCTCCGTGTAGTTCCTTTTCCCCTTCCAGGGGACGCCGCGAGGCATCCGGCAGAGCCGGCCTGCCCGCGGCCGGCGCAACGGATACGGTACAGGCCGCCATCGGAAAGCACAAGCCTTTTTGAGCTCCAGAGCCCGCCTGGCGGGCGTAAGCAGCTATTAAAACCATAGCGCTCGCCACGTAGCCGCGCGGTGACCGATGCGGCGCCCAGGCCACGCGCCGCGGTTACAAGTTGTTGCAGTGCAACAAACCCCGGGTTTCTCGCGATTAGGGGTCTGCGCTGACTTGCCAATCGCCGTCCCGGGCGCAAAATAGCCCTTCCTCAAGGCAACCCTCCCGCGGCTGGCGCCCCCCCAACAGCCCCAGCGGGATTTTTTTGTGTCCAGAAAAAAATCTTCTCTTGCGGCGCTCACCCTGGGCGCCATCGGCATTGTTTACGGCGACATCGGCACCAGCGTGCTGTATGCCCTCAAGGTTGTCTTCGAGTCGGGCTATGTGCCGCTGACCCCCGACAACGTCTACGGCATCCTGTCCATGGTCTTCTGGACCATCACCGTCATCGTTTCCCTCAAATACGTCACGCTGATCCTGCGCGCCGACAACAACGGCGAAGGCGGCCTGATCGCCATGCTGGCGCTGGCCACCAACGCCGTCAACGACAAGCCCAGACTGCGGCGCTGGCTGCTGGCCGTGGGCATTTTCGGCACGGCGATTTTCTACGGTGACGGCGTGATCACGCCGGCGATTTCGGTGCTGTCGGCGGTCGAGGGGCTGGAACTGCTGTCCCCGGCCTTTCACGACTACATCATGCCGATTGCGCTGGTGGTGATCTTCGGCCTGTTTTATGTGCAGAAAAACGGCACCGCCGGCATAGGCCGGTTTTTCGGTCCCATCTGTGCCCTGTGGTTCGTGACCATCGCGGTGCTGGGCATTCCGCACATCTGGGCCCACCCGGAGGTGCTGGCCGCGGTCAGCCCGCACCATGCGCTGCGTTTCATCTTCCAGCACCCGGGCACCACCTTTGTGCTGCTGGGTGCGCTGGTGCTGTGTGTCACCGGTGCGGAAGCGCTGTATGCCGACCTCGGGCACTTCGGCAAAAAACCGATACGCATGGCCTGGTTTGCACTGGTCATGCCCGCGCTGCTGACCAATTATTTCGGCCAGGGCGCGATGCTGATCTACACACCCGAATCGATCACCAACCCGTTTTACCTGATGGCGCCCAAGTGGGCGCTGGTGCCGCTGGTGATCCTGGCGACGGCGGCCACGGTGATCGCCTCGCAAGCCCTGCTCTCGGCGGCGTTTTCGGTCAGCAAGCAGGCGATCCAGCTTGGTTACCTGCCACGCATGCAGATCCGCCACACCTCGGTGCACGAGACCGGCCAGATCTACATTCCCGCCGTGAACTGGTCGCTGTTCGCGGCCATTGTGGTGGCCGTGGTCCTGTTCAAGAATTCGACCAACCTGGCCTCGGACTATGGCATTGCGGTCACCACCGACATGCTGATCACCACCGTGCTGACCTTCTTCGTGATCCGCTACACCTGGAAACTGCCGCTGGCGCTGTGTGTCGCGGCCACCGGCATCTTCTTTGTCGTGGACCTGCTGTTTTTCGCCTCCAACGCGCTGAAGTTCTTTGCAGGCGGCTGGTTCCCGGTGCTGATCGGCGTGGTCATGTTCACCATCATGATGACCTGGAAGCAGGGCCGGGCGCTGCTCAACCAGAAGCTGCGCGCCGACGCCATCGACCTGCCGAGCTTCCTGGAAGCGGTGTTTGTCAGCCCGCCGGCCCGCGTCGAAGGCACGGCCGTGTTCCTGACCGCCGAGGCCGGCGTGGTGCCCAATGCCTTGCTGCACAACCTCAAGCACAACAAGGTGCTGCACGACCAGAACCTGTTTGTCACGGTGCACAACCACGAGGTGCCCTGGATCGGCCTGGACAAGCGCCTG
The DNA here is from genome assembly GCA_030683705.1 of Polaromonas sp. GTDB lineage: Bacteria > Pseudomonadota > Gammaproteobacteria > Burkholderiales > Burkholderiaceae_C > Polaromonas. The sequence goes on from JAUXPP010000029.1 coordinate 40,366, forward strand.
GTGATCGAGTCGCTGGGCCACAACTGCTGGCAGGTGGTGATCCACTACGGCTTCAAGAACGACCCGGACGTGCCCAAGGCGCTGCAGCAGATGCGCACGCGCGGCTGCGAGCTGGAGACCATGACCACCAGTTATTTCCTGTCGCGCGACGTGGTGGTGCCGACCATAGGCGGCGGCATGATGCCCTGGCGCGAAAAGCTTTTTGCGCAGATGCACCACAACGCCAGCGGCGCTGCGGACTTCCTGAACCTGCCCAACAACTCGGTGGTCGAGCTGGGCAGCAAGATCGAGATCTGATTCGGGGCCATTTCGGCGCAAAGGCCAGGCGTGACGGGCGTGTCCAGCTATTTAATGGGTAGCAAACCAGGGCCCGCCCCCGGATCCCGCCGCGCAGGCAGATAATCAGGGCTCGCCATGGTCCTGACTTTTCTGCTCCAGCTCACCGCCCGGGAGCGCACACGCCGCAGCAACCGGCAGTTCGGCGGCATCCTGGCCTTTGTCGCCGGCGCCATCAATGCCGGCGGATTCCTGGCGGTGCACCGCTACACCTCGCACATGACGGGCATCGTCTCGTCGGTCGCCGATGACCTGGTGCTGGGCAGCGTCGGCCTGGCGCTGGCCGGCCTGGTCTCGCTGGCCGCATTTGTGGCCGGCGCCATCACCACCACCTTGCTGATCAGCTGGGCACGCCGCCAGGAGCTGCGCAGCAAGTATGCGCTGGCCTTGCTGCTGGAAGCCGTGTTGCTGCTGGTGTTCGGCCTGGTCGGGGCGAACCTGAAGTCCTTCGCCACCCTGCTGGTGCCGACCGCGGTGCTGCTGCTGTGTTTCATCATGGGCCTGCAAAACGCCATCGTCACCAAGATTTCGAATGCCGAGATCCGCACCACCCACATGACCGGCGTGATCACCGACCTGGGCATCGAACTGGGCCGGCTCATCTACTGGAACCACTCGCGCAAGGCCAACGACATCCAGTTCGTCCGGGCCAACACCGACAAGCTGTTCATCCACGCCAGCCTGCTGGGCCTGTTTTTTTCGGGCGGCATCGCCGGCGCGCTGGCCTTCAAGGCCATGGGCTTCAGCGCCACCTTGCCGATTGCCCTGGTGCTGGTGGCGATGGCCCTGCCGGCCATCCTGATCGACCTGCGCAACCGGGGGCGTGCGCGATGACCTCCGTGCCCGCCGGCGGCGACTTCCTGTCGCTGAACCATGCCAGGCCCTTTGTGCGCGACGACGGCGCGGCAAGGTCGCTGCATTTCACGCTGGGCGAGTTGCAAAGCCGCATGCTGCTGCGCCGGCCCGGCTACCTGGACCTGGACTACACCCGGACCATGATGGGCTTTTTGCTGTTCAAGCCGGCGCCCGCCCACATCGGCATGATCGGACTGGGCGGGGGCTCGCTCGCCAAGTTCTGCCACCGGCAACTGGGCAGCAGCCGGATGACGGTGCTGGAGATCAACCCGCATGTGATCGCGCTGCGCCGCGAGTTCCAGGTGCCCGAGGACGACGCGCGTTTCCGCGTGATCGCCGCGGATGGCGCCCTGTATGTGCGCCATGAAGCGCCGGTGTTCGACGTGTTGCTGGTCGATGGCTTCGACCACCAGGGCCAGCCCGCGGCGCTGTGTTCCCAGCGTTTTTACGACGACTGTTTTGCAGCCCTCACGGGCGATGGTGTGCTGGTGGTCAACCTGCACAGCGACCATCCCGACTACGCGCTGCTGGTCGGCCGCATCAGCCGCAGCTTCAGCGGCAACGCGGTGGAGGTTCTGGCCGCCGAAAAAAGCAACAGCATTGTGTTTGCCTCACGCGGCCCGGCCATCTCGCCACGCCGCATGAGCCTGCCGCTGAGCCTGTCGGGGCTGGATGCCGAAGCGCGCATGCAGCTCAAGAGCGAGCTGGTGCGTATCGCCTGGGAGATGAAAAACCTGGGTCCGGAAACGGCGTGACTCGCGCCTGAGCCGCGTCAAAAACCGTTCTGCGCCTGCATCTGCTGCTGCGGGGCGTAGCCCTGGGACTGGAGCTGGGTTTCTTCCATCTCCTGCGGGTGGTCCCCCTCAGCCGCCGGGTCCGGGGTCCGGGACGCCTCCGGCGGCGCAGCGGGTTCATTGACCGCACTGACCACCAGGTGGATGAAATGCAGCTTGGCGACGACCTCGTGCGGCAGCACAAAGGGGTAAAAATCGGGCTGCCCCATGGCACGCGACATCTCGTTGAGCAACATGGTCAGCTGCGTCCAGCGGTTCAGAAAGGCCAGGAAACGGCCGGCATCCGGGTGCTCCGGCTGGTACAGCGCGTCGATGGTGAAGGGGGTGAACTCGAGCTGCGCCGTATCGGTGGCCAGCCCGAAGCTCAGCGCGGTGTCCACCGTGTCGCGGATGTGCAGGTAATGCGCCCAGCATTCGGCCCAGTCTTCCCACGGATGCACGCTGGCGTAAGCGCTGACGTAATGCAGCGCCCAGTCGGGCCGGGGGCCCTGGGTGTAGTTGGCCTGCAAGGCAGCGTTGTAATCCTGGGTTTCATCGCCAAACAGCTCGCGAAAACCCTGATGCCAGCCGGTGCCGGCAATCAGCCGGTCCCAGTAGTAGTGGCCCACTTCGTGCCGCAAGTGGCCCAGCAAGGTGCGGTAAGGCTCGTGCATGGCCTTGCGCACCGCTTCACGTGTGGCGTCGTCGGCTTCGTTGAGGTTCAGCGTGATCAGGCCGGTGTTGTGGCCGGTCAGGACGTGCGGGCCATAGTCGGGCGAGCGCAGGAAGTCGAACATCAAGCCGCCTTCGGCGTCCTCGCTGACGCGGGAAGACAGCGGCAGGCCCAGCGCCAGCAGCGCCGACACCAGCCGGCGTTTGGCCAATTCGACCTTGCCCCAAAGCTCGCCGTTGTCCGGGTGTTCCGGGTCGTTCAGGTCGGGAATGGTGCGGTTGAGGCGGCAGGCGCGGCACAGCAGCATCTGGGGCTGGCCCTCGCCGACCGGCACCAGCCAGTTGCAGGCCGCCGGCGTATCGAGGTTGGCGCAGCGCAGGTAGGCCGGTGTCGGGACATCGCTGACGGGCTGGGCCGGGGCGTCCTCCGCCTGCCATTCCACCCAGGTGTCCGGGTCCAGGCCCGGCATCAGCGGCAACAGGCGCGCCTGCGCGGTGTCGTAGCCCAGCGGGGTGCCGCAATTCAGGCAGGTGCTGTTGCGGAAGAACACCGGGCAGCCGCACTGGCAGCGGTAGGCGCGACCTGCCAGGCTCGGCAAATCGGGTGGGTCGGAAACGGCTGGCGAATCGGTGGTGGTGGACAAGGAGTTTCCCGGGGTCGCGCGAGTCAAAAGCTGGGCCCGGCACATGGCGTGCAGGGCCGGGCACGCAAAGTTTGCCACGTTTGCACGCCCGCCTTGCGCCGACTTGCCCTGTCCGCGTGTCAGCCGTTGCTGACAGAAAAGGCATGGCAGGCGCCGGGCTTTTATCATGGAGGTCCTGATTGACCCTCTACCAAGGACCCCCATGCCCACTTACCACGTCGAAATGATGGAAGGCCGCACGCTTGAGCAGAAAAAAAAGCTGGTTGCCGAACTGACCCGCGTCAGCGTCGAGGTGCTGGCCGTCACGCCCGAGTCGGTGGACGTCATCATCACCGACATCAAGCGCGAGAACTGGGCCACCGGCGGCAAGCTCTGGTCCGAACCGCGCTGATGCCGCTGCCGGCTTGTCAGGTCCCGCACGGCGCCAGCCCGGGGCAACCTTGAGCCGTCCTTCCACCCTTCCCGAGCTTCAGGCGCGTTACGGCCCGCGTTACCGCTGGCTGTTGCTGCTGTCGGTGATGGTCGGCACCATGGCGTCCATCATGTCCTCGACCATCGTCAACGTGGCGATCCCGGACATGAGCCAGCATTTCACGCTGGGCCAGGAACGCGCCCAGTGGGTCACCTCCGGCTTCATGGTGGCCATGACGGTGTCGATGTTGACCACGCCCTGGCTGCTGGCACGCTACGGTTACCGGCGCACCTATGTGGGCACCATGCTGCTGCTCCTGGCCGGCGGCGTGGTCGGCGGTTTCTCGACCACCTTTGCCGTGGTGCTGGGCGCGCGCGTGGCCGAGGGCCTGGCCGCGGGCGTGGTGCAGCCGATCCCGGCCATCATCATCATGCGGGCCTTCCAGCCCCACGAGCAGGGCCGCGCCAGCGGTATTTTCGGCATGGGTGTGGTGCTGGCGCCGGCGATCGGCCCCAGCCTGGGCGGCGTGCTGGTGGACCTGTTCGGCTGGCGCTCGATTTTTTTCATGGTCGTGCCTTTCTGCCTGGCCTCGCTGTGGCTGGCTTACCGCTATGTGCCGGTGACCGCACCGGGCGGGGCCGCCGCCAACCGCAAGGGCGCGACGCTGGACTGGCGCGGCCTGCTGCTGGGCGGCGCCGGCACCCTGTGCCTGCTCAACGGCATGGTGGCCCTGCATGGTGGTTCCGTCCTCGAGGCCGCCTTGCTGCTGGGCGGCGCAGCGCTGGCGCTGCTGGCGTTTCTGGCCTGGCAGCGGCGCATGGCTGCCACCGGGCGCGAGCCGCTGATGAACCTGGCGCTGTTCGGCTACCGCCCGTTTGCGATGGGCAGCATCGTGGCCTTCATCTACGGCACGGCGCTGTTCGGCTCCACCTACCTGCTGCCGGTCTACATGCAGCTCGGCCTGGGTCTGTCAGCTTCCTATGTCGGCAGCATTTTGTTGCCGGCGGGTTTTGTGCTGGCCGTGACGATTGCGCTGGTCGGCCGGCTGGCCGACCGGCGCCCGACCTGGCTGCTGGTCAGCATCGGGCTGGCGCTGCTGGCGCTGTCGTTTGCGCTGATGCTGACGGTGACGCTGAGCACCGCGATATGGCTGCTGGTGCTGTGGGCCATCCTCGGGCGTATCGGGCTGGGTTTCATTTTGCCCTCGCTGAACCTCGGCTCACTGCGGGCGCTGAGTTCTGACCTGATCTCGCAAGGGTCGAGTGCGATCAACTTCGTGCGCATGCTGGGCGGCGCCATTGGCGTGAGCCTGTGCGGCATCGTGCTCGAATGGCGGCTGGCTGCGCACGGCGATTCGCTGGCGCAGGCAGCCAGCAGCCCGGCCAGGCTGACGGCCTTCAACGAGGTCTTCCTGATGCTGGCGGCGCTGTGTGTGCTGGCGCTGTTCGCCGCATGGCGCTTACGTCCCCCGGCCACTCCCCACTCGCCTGCAGGAAACTGACGTCATGTGCCAACTGCTCGGAATGAACTGCAACACGCCGACCGACGTGACCTTCAGCTTCACCGGTTTTGCGCAGCGCGGCGGCAATACCGACCACCACGGCGACGGCTGGGGCATCGCGTTTTTCGAAGGCGGTGACTGCAGCGAGAGCGACCGCGGCCTGCGCCACTTCGTCGACCACCAGCCGGCCTTCGAGTCACCGGTGGCCGAGCTGATACGCCGCTACCCGATCAAGAGCCGCAACGTGATCGCGCACATCCGCAAGGCCACCCAGGGCCGGGTGGCGCTGGAGAACTGCCACCCCTTTGTGCGCGAGTTGTGGGGCCGCTACTGGGTGTTTGCCCACAATGGCGACCTGAAAAACTTCAACCCGCGGCTGCACGGCAGCTTCCGCCCGGTCGGCAACACCGACAGCGAACGCGCCGTTTGCTGGATCATGCAGGAGCTGGCCAAGTCGCACGCCGGCGTGCCCGGCATCGCCGAATTGACGCTGACCTTGCGCGAACTGGCTGCGCAGATCGCGCCGCACGGCACCTTCAATTTTTTGCTGAGCAACGGGCTGGCGCTGTGGGCCCATGCCTCGACCAGCCTGTACCACGTCGAGCGCCGCCACCCCTTCTCCCACGCCACCCTCAGCGACGAGGACCTCAGCGTCAACTTCGCCGAACAGGCCGCGCCGGGCGACCGCGTCGCCGTGGTGGTGACCGCGCCGCTGACCACCAACGAGGCCTGGCAGGCCTTTGCGCCGGGCGAGCTGCGGGTGTTCGAGGGCGGCGTCCTGCGCGCCTGAAGCGCTATCCATTCAGGAGCTGCCGACGCCCGTCAGCCGGGCGTCGGAGCCCGATCTGGTTGTTATTTCAGGGCGGCTTCCAGCGCATCGACAAACATCGCCGCCACGTCGAAACCGGTCTGGTCAAAAATTTCCTGGAAGCAGGTCGGGCTGGTGACATTGATCTCGGTCACACAGTCGCCGATCACATCCACACCGGCCAGCAGCAGGCCGCGCGACGCCAGCACCGGGCCCAGCGCCTCGGCGATTTCGCGGTCGCGCGCCGACAGCGGCAAGGCCACGCCCAGGCCACCGGCGGCCAGGTTACCGCGCACCTCGCTGCCCTGGGGAATGCGCGCCAGGCTGTGCGGCACCGGCTTGCCGCCGATGATGAGCACACGCTTGTCGCCCTTGACGATCTCGGGCAGGAACTTCTGCACCATCAGGCTTTGCGCGCCGTGGCGGTTCAGCGTCTCGGTGATGGAGCCCAAGTTCAGCCCGTCCGGCCCGACGCGAAAAATCCCCATGCCGCCCATGCCGTCCAGCGGCTTGAGGATGATGTCCTGGTGTTCGGCATGGAAACGCTTGATGTCCTCGGGGTTGCGCGTCACCAGCGTGGGGCCGATGAACTGCGGAAACTCCATGATGGCGAGTTTCTCGGGGTGGTCGCGCAGCGCGCGCGGCTTGTTGAAGACCCGCGCGCCGTCGCGCTCGCCCTGCTCCAGCAAATGGGTGGCGTAGAAATATTCGCTGTCGAACGGCGGGTCCTTGCGCATCAGGACGGCGCCGAAGTCCCTGAGCGCGACCTGGCGCGTGCCGCGCACGGCAAACCAGTCCTGCGCATCGCCGGTGAGGGTGATGTCCTGCACGTGGGCCATCACGGCCGAGCCGCGCTGCCACATCAGGTCCTGCTGCTCGCAGGCGCTGATGCGGTGGCCGCGCCGCTGCGCCTCGCGCATCATGGCGAAGGTGGTGTCCTTGTAGATCTTGAACGAGGCCAGCGGGTCGGCGATGAAAAGAATGTCCATGAGGGGAGTTCCGGGAGAAGGGATAGGAACGGCCGGGGTCAGGTCCTCAGGCCGCGCGTTGACGGTATTGTTGTACAAATAAGGCAAACGCGCCGGCCACCACGCCCCAGAACGCGGAGCCGACACCGGCCACCGTCACGCCCGACAGCGTCACCAGAAACGTGATAAGCGCGGCCTCGCGGTGCGACTCCTCGCGCAGCGCCTGCGCGAGGCCGCTGCCTATGGTGCCCAGCAGGGCCAGCCCGGCGATCGCCACCACCACCTCTTTCGGAAAGGCGGTGAGCAGTCCGGTGACCGCCGCGCCGAAGATGCCGATCGCCACATAGATCGCGCCGCAGCACACGGCCGCGGTGTAACGCTTGCGCGGGTCCTCATGCGCCTCCGGGCCCATGCAGATGGCGGCGGTGATCGCGCTGAGGTTCAGCGCAAACGCACCGAAGGGTGCCAGCACCAGCGTCGCCACGCCGGTGAGTGTGATGATTTTCGACACCGGGATGCCGCCGTCCGGGGCGTCCGGCCCGTACCCTGCCGCGCGTATCGCGGCAACGCCAGGCAGGTTCTGCGAGGCCATGGTCACCACGAACAGCGGCAGCGCCAGGCTGATGATCGCCGCGGCGCTGAACTGCGGCGCCACAAACACCGGCAGCGCCAGCGAAAAAGACATCGCCGACCAGGTCATCTGGCCGCGCGCCGCGGCAAACACGATCGCGCCGAGCAGCGTCAGCACCACCGCATAACGCGGCAGCAGGCGCCGGCCCAGCAGGTAAATCACCAGCATCAGCAACACCAGCGGCAAGGCGGTTTGCGCGGCGGCAAAAGCCTGGATGCCGAAACGCGCCAGTACGCCGGCGAGCAGGGCCGCGGCAATCGCCATCGGAATGCGGTTCATGGTTTTTTCGAACCAGCCGGTGATGCCGAACAGCGTGACCAGCGCGGCGCTGACCATAAAGGCCGCGACCGCCTCACCCATGGAAAAGCCGCCGGCCAGCCCGGCCGTCGCCAGCACCGCCGCCCCCGGCGTGGACCAGGCCACCATCACCGGCTGCTTCAGCCACAGCGAAGGAATCGCCGAACACAGGCCCATACCCAGGCCCAGCGCCCACATCCACGAGCTGATCTGCTCAGGCGTGGCACTGAAAGCCTGCGCCGCCTGGAACACAATCGCCACCGAACTGGTAAAGCCAACGAGGACCGCCACGAAACCGGCGGTGAAGGCAGAGAGGTTCAGGTCTTTGAAGAACTGCATGGCAGAGATTCTGGCAGGCTTGTGTTCTCTCACCATGTCCTTGGGCTACTCTGGTTGCCACTACTCTCTCCTCTCCGTGGCTCCTCCATCTTCCGGACGGGGTGGGAGGGCGTCCGGCAAGCAGAGGCGTTGTCGCGTCGATCGAACCGCATCGCCCGAATTGGCCCCAAAATACGCAAATGATCCCCTCTGCCCCCTTCCCCCACTTCTGGGCCGACCTCAAAAGCCCCGATTTCGCGCGCCTCGATGCGGCGGCGACGATGGCCGTGTTGCCGGTCGCCGCCATCGAGCAGCATGGGCCGCACCTGCCGCTGAGTGTGGACACCGACCTGGTCAACGGCGTGATCGCGCACTGCCTGCCGCACCTCCATGGCGCGCCGGTGCTGTTTTTGCCGACGCAAACCATTGGCCGCAGCATCGAACACATCGCCTTTCCCGGTACCCTGACCCTGGGTGCGGCGACCCTGATCCAGAGCTGGGTCGACATCGGTGAATGTGTGGCGCGTACCGGCATCAAGAAGCTGATACTGCTCAATGCGCATGGCGGCAATGTCTCGACGCTGGACATCGTGGGCCGGGAGTTGCGGGCGCGTTTCGGCCTGACGGTGCTGATGGTCAACACCTTCAGCCTGCCGCTGCCGGCCGCGGTCAGGCAGCTGTTCGGCCCCGACGAGGAGCGTTTCGGCGTGCATGGCGGCGATGTCGAGACCTCGATGATGCTGGCGCTGCATCCGCACAAGGTCGACATGGCGCTGGCGCAGGACTTTCATTCGAGCAGCCAGGACCGGGCACAGGCTTACGCCATCCTCGGCAATGGCAGCAGTGCCAAACTCGCCTGGGCGGCGCAGGACCTGCATGTCGCGGGCGCGGCCGGCAACGCGGCGGCGGCCACGGCCGACAAGGGCCAGGCGGTGCTGCAGGCCAGCGGCCAGGCCCTGGCGCGGCTGCTGCAGGAAGTCCGCGATCTCAGCCCGCTGGCCTGAGGCCGGGCCGGCCGGCGACCCTGACAAAAACTGGGTGCGCCGGCTGACAGGACAAAACAGTCCGGGCAGTGAACAATCACCCCTATTCCCGCCATTGCGCTGCTGAACCAAGGATAGACCATGCCCACCCTGCCTCTTTGCCGCCCCGGCTCCCGTTTGTCACTGCTTGCCTGGTGTGGCTTGCTGGCCTTGGGCCTGGCAGCCTGCGGCGACACCTCCAAGCTGCCCGAAGGCGCCGATGTGGGCGCAACGCCCACCTTGCCCGCACCGGTCAAGTCGCTGATCCCGACCGTCCACATCGCCCCGGCCCAGGGCTGGCCCGCGGGCGTGCTGCCCAAGACCCTGGCCGGCACCACCGTCACCGCCCTGGCCAGCGGCCTGGACCATCCGCGCTGGGTCTACAGCCTGCCCAACGGCGACGTGCTGGTGGCCGAGAGCAACAAGCCATCCCGGCCCGATGCCGGGTTCAGCATCAAGGGCTGGATCAGTGGAGTGGTGATGAAACGCGCCGGCGCCGGTGTGCCCAGCGCCAACCGCATCACGCTGCTGCGCGATGTGGACGGCGACGGCAAGGCCGAGATCCGCACGGTCTTCATGCAGGGCCTGAACTCGCCGTTTGGCATGGCGCTGCTTGGCAAGGAGCTGTTTATTGCCAATGCCGACGCGCTGGTCAAGGTGCCGTATGAAGCCGGCCAGACCGCCATCACGGCCACCCCGGTCAAGGTAGTGGACCTGCCGGCCGGCATCAACCACCACTGGACCAAAAACGTGATCGCCAGCCGCGATGGCAGCAAGCTGTATGTCACCGTCGGTTCGAACAGCAACATCGGCGAAAACGGCATGGACGTCGAGGTGGACCGCGCGGCCATCCACGAGGTGGATCCCAAAACAAACACGCGCCGCCTGTTCGCTTCCGGCCTGCGCAATCCCAACGGTATGGGCTGGGCGCCCGACGGCACGCTCTGGACCGTGGTCAACGAGCGCGACGAGATCGGCAGCGACCTGGTGCCGGACTACCTGACGTCCGTGAAGGACGGCGGGTTTTACGGCTGGCCCTACAGCTATTTCGGGCAGACCGTCGACACGCGCGTGATGCCGCCGCGGCCGGACCTGGTGGCCAGGGCGATTGCGCCTGACTACGCGCTGGGCGCGCATGTGGCGCCGCTGGGCATGGTGTTTGCCGAGGGCAACACCCTGCTGCCCTCGCTGGCCAGCGGCGTGTTTGTGGGCTTGCACGGTTCCTGGAACCGCAAGCCGCTGAGCGGCTACAAGGTGGTGTTTGTGCCTTTCGCCGGCAGCAAGCCCTCGGGCAAACCCATCGATGTGCTGACCGGTTTTGTCAGCCCGGACGGCAAGGCCTATGGCCGGCCGGTGGGCGTGGCGATCGACAAACGCGGCGCGCTGCTGGTGGCCGACGACGTGGGCAATGTGATCTGGCGGGTCAGCGGCCAGGCGCCGCGATAGGCCCCCCATGGACGCGGTCTGCATGGTGATGACGGCCGTGGACAGCGAGGCCCTGGCAGAAGCGCTGGCGCGGCAACTGGTGGAAGCGCGGCTGGCCGCCTGTGTGCAACTGATGCCGGTGAAAAGTTTTTATGTCTGGCAGGGCGAAAGCCGCAAAGAGGCCGAATACCTTCTGCTGGTCAAGACCCGCGCGGCGCTGTATGCGCAGGTGGAAAGCTTCATCCTTGCCCATCACCCGTACGACACGCCGGAAATTCTCCAGTTGCCGGTGGCCGCGGGCGCCAGTGCTTACCTGCAATGGCTGGGCGCCTCCACGCAGGGGACGGGCGACCAGGCCTTATGAATAGGTGATCCAGCTCGCGTGTTCGGGCGCGTCCAGGTGTGGCAGGGTGTTGTAGGTCACCAGCATGTGGCGCCTGGGCGTGAAGGCGAACTCGGTCAGCGAGCAGTTGCGTATGCGCAGGTTGAGTTCGATGGTGGTTTCGGGTGCCGTGCCCAGCACATGGCCGACCGCCGTGGCGATCGGCCCGCCGCTGGACACCAGCAGCACGTTGCCGCTGTGATTGGCGCGGATGTGGTCCAGCACGCCGGTGATGCCGGCGACGAAGTCGGTGTAGCTGGGCATGCCCTGGGGGCTGACCACACCGGCCATCCATTGCGTCAGGCCGTCTTTGAGCAAACGGAAGTGGCTGCGGTACATCTCGGGCGATGTCGGCTTTTCGAGCTTGTGCGGATGGATCGCACCTATGACGGCTTCGCTGTCGTATTCATTGAGTCCCGGGCGCGCTGCTGCGTCCATGGCCGTTCCCATGCCTTCGCAGATACCTGCAAACGTCTTGAGCTGCCGCTGCAATGTGCCGGTAAACGCAGCTTCAAAGCTGATGCCCTTGTATTTGAAGTATTCGCCCAGCCGAACGCTTTGCCGGTAGCCCATGTCGCTGAGCACGTCGTAATCGTCGGTGCCAAACGAGGCCTGGCCGTGGCGCACGAGGTAAAGGGTTCCCATGGCTCAAATTGTGGTGGCGCGATGCGGACGCAGGAGTCCCGCGAGTGACGGGTCAGGCCTTCAATAGCACCTTGGCGACAGTGGCGGAATCCACATTGCCGCCGCACAAGGTGGTACCGACCACCTGGCCCTTGAGTTGCGCGCGCTCCTGCATGGCGGCGGCAAAACTGGCGGCGCCCGCGCCTTCGGCCACGTTGTGCGTATCGGCGTACAGGTCGCGCATGGCCTGCGCGACTTCGGCGTCCGTGACCTTCACGATGTGGTGGATGTGCGGCGCGATGATGTCCAGCGCGAGCTGGTCGGCAATGCGGCAGGCCATGCCGTCGGCCAGTTGGGTGCTGACCGGCGCCTCGACCACGCGGCCGGCGGCCAGCGAGTCGGCGTAGGTGGTGGCATGGGCGCTGACCACACCGACGATGCGCAGGCTGCGGCCCAGCGCGAGTTTGGCGGCAATCGCCGAGCAGGCGCCCGAGCCCTGGCCGATGGGCACGTAGACCACATCGAGCTGGGGCACTGCTTTCATGAACTCCCACCAGTAAGTGCTGACGCCGCTGAGCAGGTCGGCATGAAAACTCGGCACCATGTGGGCGCCGCGTTCGGCCGCGAGGCGCATCGCGTGTTCGCGGCTTTCCTGGAAGTCCTCGCCGTGTTCGATCAGCGTCACGCCGAGTGCGCGCATGGCCGCGTTTTTTTCCAGCGAGTTGCCTTGCGGCACGACGATGGCGCAGGCGACACCGTGCGCGCGCGCCGCCCAGCCCAAACTCTGGCCGTGGTTGCCGCGGGTGGCGCTGATCACTTCTGCCGGCAGCGCGCCCCGCTGCTTGAGCGCATCGAAGTAGGTCAGGCCGCCGCGTATCTTGAAGGCGCCGACCGGGGTGTGGTTTTCGTGCTTGACCCAGCAGTCCGTGCCCAAGCGCTGGCTGGACAGGCCCCAGCGGTATTGGGGCGTAGCCTGGAACTCGCGGTAGACCACACGCGACGCGGCCTCGATGTCGGCCAGCGCGGGCAAGGCGTCCAGGCTTGTATCTTTCAATACGGCGTTCATGCAGTCCTCTTTTCGGTCAGCAGGCGCAGCGCCAGCAGGCCCAGCACCGTGCCCATGACATAACGCTGCACCCGCATCCAGGTGATGTTGCGGTTCAGGAAAACGGCTAGCCCCGCGGCGAAAAAGATGATCATGCTGTTGATGGCCAGGCTGACAGTGATCTGCACCGCGCCCAGGCTCAGGCTTTGCAACAGCACCTGGCCGCGCTCGGGATGCAAAAACTGCGGGAAGAAGGACAGGTAAAACATCGCGACCTTGGGATTCAGCAAATTGGTCATGAAACCCATGAGAAAAAGCTTGCGCGGCGGGTCATGCGGCAATGTGCGGGTTTCGAACGGTGACAGGCCGCCGGGCTTGAGCGCCTGCCAGGCCAGCCACAGCAAATAAAGCGCGCCGGCGACCTTGAGCGCGGTAAAAGCCAGCGGCGCTGCCAGCAGCAAGGCGCTCAGGCCGAAGGACGCGCCCAGCAGATGCACCACAAAACCGAGTGCCACACCGGCCAGCGAGACCATGCCGGCAGTACGGCCCTGGCACAGGGTGCGCGAGATGCAATAAATCATGTTGGGGCCGGGCGTGAGCACCAGCGCCAGTGCGACGAGGGCAAACCAGGCGAGTTCGGACGTGCTGAGCATCTAGACTCCTTTTGATTCAAGCGTGACCCGGCCACGCGGTGTGTTCAGCGTGGCCATCAGGTCGGGCGTGCCGGGGCTCACGTCCACGCCGGCCAGGCCGATGGCGGCATAGGCGGCTTGCAGCTTTTCCGGCCGCGGATGGCGCACCTGCAACGTCTCCAGCGTCACCCCCGAGGCCGGCATGGCGTCCACCGGGTGGGTTGCTTTTGCGGGATCCTCGCCGGCTTCGCCCCACTGGATCAGCGTGGGCAAGGTGCCGTAGAACAGGCGCTGGCCGTCGTCGCGCACGGTGATACGCCAGTTCAGCAGGCCGCGGGCAGTCTGGCGCGAGGCCGGCACCACGGCGCCACGGTCCAGGCCCAGCGCGGCCAGCGCCTTGACGGCGGACACCACGCCCGGCACGCTGGCGACAAAATGCAGCAGCTGCGACCCCTCGCTGGCCACTCGGGATTGCAGCAGCGGGTCGTCCATGTCGAACCAGCGGTGTTGGCCGGCCGCGCGCATGGGGGTCACGCCCGGCTGGATCGCGATGATCTCGAAGTAGGCGCGCGGAAAAGCCGCACTGGCCACGCTGAAAAGCCGGTTGTGGGTTCCCATCAGCGGGTGTTCGCCGCCCGGCCCGGGTGTGATGCCCAGGGTGGCTTCGCACCACTGGACACCCTGCGCCAGGCTGGCGGCCACGACGACCAGGTGATCGACCTGGGCCGTGATCACAAGCTCACCGTGCCGGTGATGCAGCTGACCGATGCGCCGCCGACCCAGATGTGGGTGGTGCCGCCGGCGCTTTCGCGGCTCAGATGGACGCGGCCGGCGCGGCCCAGGCAAGTGCCTTGCGCCACGGTGTAATTGTCGGGCGCGTGGCCTTCCGCCATCAGCCACTGCGCGAGGCTGGCGTTCAGGCTGCCGGTGACCGGGTCTTCGGGGATGCCCATGGGTGCGGCAAAGGCACGCACCTCGAAGTCCGCCGGGGCCTCTGCCGGCGCGGCGGCTGGGCTGGCGGCAAAGGCTCTCGCTTCGCGGTTGGCGCGCGCTATCAAAAGAGGAGCTGCTTGTGCAGCGTGGGCGCCGGCCACACCCACTTTGAGACCCTGTTTCTTGAGGGCCAGGTGATCCGGTTCCAGCTGCAGCACGGTGTCGGCGCTGTCCAGCAACAGGCCCAGCCACACTGGTCCGTTGTCCAGCAACTGCGCGGCGATGATGTGTTGCGCTTTCAGGCCCAGCGCAGCCGCCACCTGCGCCAGCACGGCCGGGCTGGGCGCCGAACGTTTGAGCGGCGGCGCAGCAAAGGCCTGGCGCGCGCCATCGCGCCGGATGGGGATCAGCCCGGCCTGGCACTGCTGCACGATGAGGTCCTTGCGTTTCGGCACGCCGCCTGCTTCCAGCCAGGCGTGGCAGGTCCCCAGCGTCGGGTGGCCGGCAAAAGGCAGCTCGCCGCCGGGCGTGAAGATGCGCACCTGGTAGTCGGCCGAGGGCTCGGTGGGCGGCAGCACAAAGGTGGTTTCGGACAGGTGGGTCCACTGCGCAAACCGCTGCATGGCCGCCTCGTCCAGGCCGCTGCCATCCAGCACCACGGCCAGCGGGTTGCCGAAGTAGGGCTGGGCGGTGAAGACGTCGACTTGTTTGAAGGCGCGGGTTTTCATGGCGGCGGCAAGGAAGTTAAAAAATCAGCTCAGTGACATGTCCAGCACACCCAGGCTGGCCTGGCGCGCACGCAGGCTGTCGTACCAGCGCTCGATGTGCGGCCGGCTCTGCCGCTGCTGCGGCAGGCCGAACCAGCGGTGGATTTCGCAGGCGATGGGAATGTCGGCCATGGTGAAACGTTCGCCGACCATGAAGCTGCGCTGCGCCAGGTGCGCGTCCAGCACGGCCATCAAGGCCTCGACGACAGCGTTGGATTCCTCGATGAGGGCTGCATTGCGCTGATCGGGCGGCGTGCGCACCAGCTGCCAGAAGCCGGGCCGGCTGGCCGGGTTGAGCGTGGTTTGCTGCCAGTCCATCCAGCGCTCGGCGTCGAAACGTTCGCGCAGGTCCGTCGGGTACATCTGGCCCATCGCGTGTTTGGCGCACAGGTAGCGCACGATGACATTCGACTCCCAGAGCACGTAGTCTTCGTCCTCGATCACCGGTACCAGCGAGTTCGGGTTCAGCGCCATGTATTCGGGCGTCTTGACCACGCCGAACAGGCCGCCGGCTTCGGTTCGCTGCATGTCCAGCGCCAGCTCCTGCGCAGTCCAGACCACCTTCTTGACGTTGATGGAGCTCATGCGCCCCCATATTTTCAACATCTATTTGGCCCCCATCACTTCAGCAACCCGCTCGGCGGCCGGCTGGCTCTCGCGGATCGCCGCGGCCAGGGCTGCCACCCCGGTGTTGATCTGCTCCACGCTGGCCGTCACAAATGACAGGCGCAGGGTGCGGGCATCGGCCTGGGCGGCATAAAAGGCAGCGCCCGGCACAAAAGCCACGTTTTTGTCCACGGCCCTGGGCAGCAGTTCGACCGCACTCATGCCGGCCGGCAGCCGGGCCCACAAAAACATGCCGCCGTCGGGGGTGTTCCAGCTCACGCCTTCGGGCATCTCGCGCCTGAGCGCGGCCAGCATGGCATCGCGCTGCGATTTGTAGAGCGCGCGTATCGTTGGCACATGGCGGTCGAGGAAACCGTCCTTCATGACCTCGGCAATCATGCGCTGGTTGAAGCCGGGGCTGTGCAGGTCGGCCGCCTGTTTGGCCTGCAGCAATTTGGGATACAGCGCTTTAGGCGCGACCAAAAAGCCCAGGCGCAGGCCGGGCGCCAGCACCTTGGAGAACGATCCAAGGTAGAGGCAGCCATCCGGGTTGCGCGCCGACAGCGGCAGCGGCGGCGGCGCGTCGAACCACAGGTCGCCGTAGGGGTTGTCCTCGACGATGGGCAGGCCCAGTTCTGCAGCCTTGGCCGACAGCGCGGCGCGGCGCGCTTCGCTCATGGTGCGGCCGGTCGGGTTCTGGAAGTTGGGCAGCAGGTACAGAAACCGTGCACCTTTCGCTTTCATGGCGAGGTCGTTGACGTCGATGCCGTCCTCGTCGCTGGCCACGCTGATGACCTCGGGCTCCATCGGTGTGAAGGCCTGCAGCGCGCCGAGGTAGGTCGGCGTTTCCACCAGGATGGGGCTGCCCTTGTCGATCAGCACCTTGGCCAGCAAATCCAGGCCCTGCTGCGAGCCGGTGGTGATCAACACCTGGGCCGGGTCCACCTTCCAGGGCAGCATGGCCGCGACCATCTCGCGCAGCGGCGCGTAACCTTCGCTGGCGGCGTATTGAAGCGCGGCCTGGCCGTCTTCACGCAGTACCTTGGCGCAGGCCTCGGCAAACGCGCTGATCGGGAAGGTCTTGGGCGAGGGCAGTCCGCCGGCAAAACTGATGATGCCGGGCTTTTCGGTGACCTTGAGGATCTCGCGGATCACCGAGGGGTTCATTTTTTCGGCGCGTGCGGCCAGGGTCCATTGCATGTTGTTGGTGTCCATGGGTGTTCTCTTTTCCTGTGTCAATCCACGATAAACAGTGTCGCACCTTTGGGCGCTCTCGAGCGGTGCGCCTCGGCGCCGTCGGCCACCTGGTAACTCATGCCGGGCCGCAGCACATGAACACTGCCGTTTTCGAGTTCGGTGTGCAGCTCGCCCGCCAGGCACAGCAGCACATGGCCCTTGCTGCACCAGTGGTCCGACACATAACCGGGCGTGTACTCGACCATGCGCACGCGAATGTCGCCGAACTGCTGCGTGCGCCAGAAAGCCTGGCCGACCTGTGCGGAGTGTTCGGTCTGCGGGATGGCCGACCAGTCGGTGGTGCCGAAGGGGATATGGCTCATCTTCATGTGGCGGGCTCCAGGCGCGGGGTGTGCACCGGCATCTGCTTGCCGATGAACACGGTGGCGATCACGGCCAGGCCGAAGCCGACCGTCACCGCGTCCAGCGATTCGCCGAGCAGCGGCACGGCAAACAGCATGGACAAAAAGGGCTGGACCAGCTGCACCTGGCTGACGCGCACCGTGCCGCCCAGCGCCAGGCTGCGGTACCAGGCGAAAAAACCCAGCCACATCGAAAACACACCGAGGTAGGCGAAGCCGGCCCAGGCGCTGGCCTGGATGGGTGTCTGCGGCCAGCTCAGCAGCGCCAGCGGCAGGGTCAGCGGCAGCGAGATCAGCAGCGCCCAGCAGATCACGTGTTCGGCCTGCATGTGTTGCGACAGCCGCGCGCCGTAGCCGTAACCGACGGCCGCGCACAACATGGCCGCCAGCAGCAACACGTCCGCAAAATGAATCGAAAGACCCTCAGCGCCGGAGCGCAGTACGGCAAAGGCCACCACCAGCGCGCTGCCCAGCGCCGCGCACAGCCAGAAGCCGGCCGATGGGCGCTGGCGGTGCAGCAGCGCGCCGACGGCGGCAGTCGCCAGCGGCAACACACCCACAATCACGCTGGCATGCATGGCCTCAACGTAACGCATGGCGATCGAGGTCAACAGTGGAAAGCCGAACACCACGCCGCCGGCGGTGATGGCCAGCGGCAGCCAGTCGCGCCGCTGCGGCAGCGGAGCGCGTGTCGCCAGCAGGAACAGCGCAGACAGCGCGGCCGCGACCACGGCCCGGCCCAGCGCGATGAAGACCCCCGACATCTGCGGCGCATCCGGTGTGCCGACCGCCAGCCGCGTCATCGGCAGGGTCACCGCAAAAATGACGATGCCCAGCAGGCCCAGCCACAGGCCTTTGGTGATGTGGGCTTGCGTCATAAAAACAGCATCCAGATCGCGGTGGCCACCAGCACCGCCGCCATCGCGTAATTGAATCCCACCAGTCGGCGGCCGCTGCCGGCCGGGCCGCTGAGCCACTCGCGCAGCAGCGAGCCGACCAGCGCGTAAGTCAGGTTGCTGGCAAAGGCATAGGCCAGCATCACCGGCAGCACCACGGCAAAACGCAGGCCGGGATCGCTGCGCCCGGCGATCCAGCCGCTGACAATCGCCAACGCCAGCATCCAGGCCTTGATGTTGACGAACTGCAGCGCTGCACCCTGCCAGAAGCCGACGTTCATGCGATCAGCACCGGCTTCGCTGAGCTGGCCCAACTTTTTGGTGCGCGCGATCTTCGAGGCCAGCCAGAACAGGTACAACACGCCGACCCACTTGATCGCCAGCGCCAGCAGCGGGATCGCCAGCAGCAGCGCGCCCAGGCCCAGCGCACACAAACTCAGCAACACGCCCCAGCCGACCGGCACCGCGCAGACAAAAGGCATGGCGCGGCGCAGGCCGTGGTTGGCCGCCAGCGCGGTCGCCAGCGTGGTGTTGGGCCCGGGCGAAAAGCTCATGGCCGTCGCCAGCACCAGCAAAGCGGTAAATTCTTGCCAATTCATGCGTCAGACTTTATAGTTCAAAGCAACACACCACCAGTACAGTTCAGGGTACAAAACCTGAAACTGTATTGCCCAGTTTGTCAGCACACTGAACGCCGGAGGGCTGCCCATGTTGATGAAAACCGCTGCCCAATCGCTGACCGAGCAACTCTGCGCGCGGTTTGCCGAACGCATCCGCAGCCGCCTGCTGGCGCCCGGCGCGCGCCTGCCCTCGGTGCGCCAGTGCGCGCAGCAGCAGGGTGTCAGTGTCTCCACCGTGGTCGCGGCCTATGACCAGCTGCTGGCCCAGGGCCTGGTCGAGGCGCGCAAGAACCGCGGTTTTTTTGTGCGTGATGTGGCCTCCGCATTTCCCGCACAGGCCGCCGCGCGCGCGCCGGCCGGCCCGCCTGCCGCCTTGTCCGGCGACCCGGCCTCGCCGGTATGGAGCACCTCGGCCTGGATGGCGACACGGCAGGCGCCGGTCGATGCTTCGGCGTTGATACGCGGCATGTTCCACCGCGTCAGCAACAAGCCGCAACCGGGCATGGGGGTGTTTCCGCCGGAGTGGCTGGACACCAGCTTCATGCCGGCCGCGGTGCGCAAGGTCACCAGCGGCAGCGCGCTGCGCGACTTTTCGCTGAGTTACGGCGAACCCATGGGCGACAGCGGCCTGCGCCGCGCGCTGTCGCAAAAACTCGGCGTGCTCAATGTCCATGCGGCGCCCGAACAGATCATCACCAGCGTGGGCGCGACCCACGCGCTGGACATCGTGAGCCGCACCCTGCTGCGTGCCGGTGACTGTGTGATGGTTGAGGAGCCCGGCTGGGCGGTCGAGTTTGCGCGCCTCGACGCCTTGGGCATGCGCATCCTGCCGGTGCCGCGGCGTGCCGACGGCCCGGACCTCGAAGTGATGGCGCGGTATTGCGAGGCCCATGCGCCCAAGCTGTTTGTCAGCGTCAGCGTGTTCCACAACCCGACCGGTTACTGCCTGAGCCCGGGCAGCGCCCACCGCGTGCTGCAACTGGCCAACCAGCACCACTTCCACATCGTCGAGGACGACACCTACAGCCACCTGGCGCCGGAACATGCGACGCGGCTGTGTGCGCTGGACGGCTTGCAGCGCACGATTTATGTCAGCGGCTTCGCCAAGATCCTGGCGCCGGGCTGGCGCGTCGGTTTTTTGGCGGCGCCGCCCGAGCTGGTGCAGCGCCTGCTCGACACCAAGCTGCTGGGCACGCTGACCACGCCGGCCCTGCTGGAAAAAGCGCTGGCCTGGTGCATCGACCAGGGCCAGTTGCGCCGCCATGCCGAACGCATACGCACACGGCTGGACGCAGCGCGCGCGCGCAGCGTCAAGCTGGCGCTGGCGCACGGCTGCAGTTTTGCGGCCGAGCCGGCTGGCCTGTTCGGCTGGGTCGACACCGGCGTGGACACCGACGCGCTGGCCCAGCGCATGCTCGACGAGGGCTATTTGATCGCGCCGGGCGCCTTGTTCCATGCGCTGCGCACGCCGACCACCCTGATGCGCATCAACTTCGCGACCACCCAGGAAGCGAGCTTCTGGAAGGTGTTCGCGCGTTTGCGCGACGCGATGTTGTGATGACCGGACGTTGCAAGCCTTTTGGGTCTCCGGCGCCCGCCGGGCGTGCGTGGAAAGCTATCAAATTGATAGTGCCGGACGTTGTTGCCGGGGCGTCGGCAGGGGAGAAGGCCGCATGAGCGAAGCCCTGCCACCCGCGCGCCGCAGCCGCCGCGGCAGCGGCGCCGTCACGCTGCACGACGTGGCGCGTATCGCGGGCGTCGCGCCCATCACCGCCTCGCGCGCACTCAACACGCCCGGGCAGGTCTCGGCCGAGCTGGTGCGGCGCGTCACCGAAGCGGTGGCCAGCACTGGTTATGTGCCGAACCGGGTCGCCGGCGGCCTGGCCTCGGCGCGCAGCCGGCTGGTGGCGGCGCTGGTGCCGACGATTTCGGGGCCGGTGTTTCTGGGCACCGTCCGCGCACTCAACGAGGCGCTGGTGGCCCAGGGCTACCAGCTGATGCTGGGCCAGAGTGGTTATGCCGATTCGCGCGAGGACGATTTGCTGGACGCGCTGATCAGCCGCCGGCCCGACGGCATCGTGCTGACCGGCATCATGCATTCGCCGCTGGGGCGCCAGCGCCTGCTGGCTTCCGGCATCCCGGTGGTGGAGACCTGGGACCTGACGCCCACGCCGATCGACATGCTGGTGGGCTTCTCCCATGTTGATGTCGGCCGCGCGGTGGTCGATTTCCTGTACGCCAAGGGCAGGCGCCGCCTGGCCATGATTGCCGGCGACGATGAGCGTTCGAAGCGGCGGCAGCAGGCTTTTCATGCGGCGGCGCAGGCAGCCGGCCTGCCGGCCGTGCCGGTGATCACCGTGCCGGCGCCGACCACCCTCAAGAGCGGGCGGGCTGCGCTGGCGGAGTTGCTGCAAACTTCGCCGGAGATTGATGCGGTGTTCTGCAGCTCCGACCTGCTGGCCCTGGGGGTGATGACCGAAGCCCGGGTGCGCGGCGTGGCGGTACCCGGGCAACTCGCGGTGGTCGGTTTCGGCGACCTCGAATTCGCCGCTGACCTGGATCCGGCGCTGACGACGGTGCGCATCGACAGCATGGCGATAGGCCGCCAGGCGGCGCAGTTCATCGTGGACCGCGCCGAGGGCCGGGAGGTGACGCAGCGCGTGGTCGACGTGGGTTTTTCCATCGTGGACCGCGACAGCGCCTGAGCGAACACATCCTGGGAGGCGCGGGTTTTCTGGCTTGACATGGCTTCAGGTAGCGCTACCATACGCATTTGGTAGCGCTACCTTTTTGCGCTTTTTTCCCTGTTTTGTCCGTTCAGCCTTCACAAACCCGCGCCCACGCAGCGCCATTCAGGAGACATCCCATGAAAAAGCTATTCCTCACCCTGGCCATCGGCCTGCTCGCCAGCGCCGGTGTTTTTGCCCAGGCCTGGCCGTCCAAAACCACCAGCATGGTCGTGCCTTTCCCGCCTGGCGGCTCCACCGACACCGTGGCCCGCGCGCTTTCCACCCAGCTCAGCAGCAAGCTGGGCCAGCCTTTTGTCGTCGAAAACAAGGCCGGCGCCACCGGCACGATTGGTGCGACCCAGGTCAAGCGCGCCGCGCCCGACGGCCATACCTTCCTCGTCACCTCGCTGGGCCCGCTGGTGATTGCGCCGCACCTGATCCGCGGCGTGCAGTACGACGCGCTGAAAGACTTCGACACCATCACGGTGGCGGTGCAGGCGCCGAATGTGCTGGTGGTGCCGGCTTCCTCACCCTACAAAACCCTGGGCTCGGTGGTCGCCTACCAGAAGCTCAACCCGGGCAAGATGAGTTTTGCCTCGTCGGGCAACGGCTCCAGCGACCACCTGACGGCCGAACTGTTCTGGCAGCAGACCGGCACCAGCGGCACCCACGTGCCTTACAAGGGCGGCGCACCGGCGATCACCGACCTGCTGGGCGGCCAGGTCGATGCCTCCTTCCAGAACATCAACGCGGTGATCCAGCACATCCGCTCCGGCAAGCTGCGCGCCCTGGCCATCACTTCTGCCAAACGTTCCAGCCTGCTTCCGGATGTTCCCTCGCTGGAAGAGTCCGGCCTGAAAGGCCTGGTGGTCTATTCCTGGCAAGCGGTGGTCGCGCCCAAGGGCCTGCCGGCCGACGTGCGCGCCAAAGCCCATGCGGCCATCGTCGCCGCGCTCAACGTTCCGCAGATCAAACAGCAGTTCGTGTCGGTCGGTTTCGAAATCGTGGCCAATACCCCGGCACAATTTGCCAGCTTCCAGCAGCAGGAATTTGCGCGCTGGAAAAAAGTGATTGAAACCGGAAAAATAAGCATCGACTGAACTGACCTGGATTTGAACTGAACCCCATGCCGCAGACCTCTACCCCCCGCATCACCGACTTGCGTGTGATCCCCGTCGCCGGCCGCGACGGCATGTTGCTGAACCTCAGCGGCGCGCACGGCCCGTTTTTCACCCGCAACCTCCTGATCCTGAGCGACAGCGCCGGCCGCACCGGCGTCGGTGAAGTGCCGGGCGGCGAAAAAATCCGCCAGACCCTGGAAGACGCGCGGGCGCTGGTGGTCGGCCAGGCCATCGGTTCGCACCAGCAGGTCTTGCAAAGTGTGCAGCGCCAGTTCGCCGACCGCGATGCCGGCGGACGCGGCCTGCAGACTTTTGATTTGCGCACCACCATCCATGCGGTGACGGCGATCGAGTCGGCGCTGCTGGACCTGCTGGGTCAGCACCTGGAGGTGCCGGTGGCGGCGCTGCTCGGCGAAGGTCAGCAGCGCGAGGCGGTCGAGATGCTGGGCTATTTGTTTTTTGTCGGCGACAAGTCCAAAACAAACTTGCCCTATGCCAGCGAGCCGGATGCGCCCGATGCCTGGTCACGGGTGCGTCACGAAGAAGCGCTCACACCCGAAACCATCGTGCGCCAGGCCGAGGCGGCGCATGCGCGTTATGGCTTCAACGACTTCAAGCTCAAGGGCGGTGTGTTGCGCGGCGAGGAAGAAGTCGAGGCGATTCGCGCGCTGCACGAGCGTTTCCCGAAAGCCCGTGTCACGCTGGACCCCAACGGCGGCTGGTTGCTGAAGGATGCGATCCGCCTGATGCAGGGCATGCGTGGCGTGGTGGCTTATGCCGAAGACCCCTGCGGCGCCGAAGAAGGCTTCTCGGGCCGCGAAGTCATGGCCGAGTTCCGCCGCGCCACCGGCTTGCCGACCGCGACCAACATGATTGCCACCGACTGGCGCCAGCTGAGCCACGCGCTGTCGCTGCAATCAGTGGACATCCCGCTGGCCGACCCACACTTCTGGACCATGGCCGGCTCGGTGCGCGTGGCGCAGACCTGCCGCGACTGGGGCCTGACTTGGGGCTCGCATTCGAACAACCACTTCGACGTCTCACTGGCGATGTTCACCCAGGTCGGCGCCGCTGCCCCGGGCCGCGTCACCGCGATCGACACCCACTGGATCTGGCAGGACGGCCAGCGCCTGACGAAAGAGCCGCTCAAGATCGAAGGCGGGCTGGTGCAGGTGCCGAAAAAACCCGGCTTGGGCGTGGAACTCGACATGGTCGAGGTCGAGAAAGCACATCAGCTCTACAAGCAGCACGGCCTCGGCTCACGCGACGATGCGGTGGCGATGCGGGCGCTGATTCCGGGCTGGAAGTTCGACCCGAAGCGGCCGGCGTTTGATCGCTGAGCGGTTCGGTCGCTGCCCGGCCGGCGGCTCCGGTCTGCTACCAATTCAATAGCTGCTCACGCTGGTCTGCCAAGGGCCAGAGCCACCAAAGGCCCAAAAAATCAGACCCGTGCCGCCTGCAGCAGGTCCCGCGTCCTGATCGCCTCGCGCCGCGCCGCCTCGGCGAAATCATCGCCGGAGGAAGCGTAAATGATGGCGCGCGAGGAGTTGACGATGATGGGCGCACCGGCGCGCCAGCCGGCCCGGACCGTGGCCACAGCGTCGCCGCCCTGCGCGCCGACGCCGGGAATCAGCAGCGGCAGGGTCGGCGCCACCTGGCGCACGCGTTCGATCTCGGCGGGGTAGGTTGCGCCGACCACCAGGCCGAGCTGGCCGTTGAGGTTCCACGGGCCCTGCGCCAGCCTCGCCACATGTTCGTAGAGCAGGGGCTGGCCTTCGACCGAGGCGAGGCGCTGGTTCTGCAAATCGTCGCCGCCGGGGTTGGAGGTGCGGCACAGCAAAAACGCGCCCTTGCCCGCGTGCTTCAGATACGGCGCGACCGAATCAAAGCCCATGAAAGGCGACAGCGTCACCGCGTCCGCGCCGTAACGCTCGAAAGCCTCGACCGCGTACTGCTCGGCGGTGCTGCCGATGTCGCCGCGTTTGGCATCCAGGATGATGGGCACCTGCGGCGCGACGCGGCGCATGTGTTCCATCAGGCGCTCGAGCTGGCCTTCGGCGCGGTGCGCGGCAAAGTAGGCAATCTGCGGCTTGAAGGCAATCGACAGGTCGGCGGTGGCGTCCACGATCGCGGCGCAGAAGTCGTAGATCTTGTTGGCGTCGCCCTTGTAGCGGCCGGGAAACTTCAGCGGGTCCGGGTCCAGCCCCACACACAGCATCGATTGGTTCTGGCGCTCAGCCGCGCCCAGCATCTCGAGGAAAGTCATCCCCTATTGTAAGAAGCGTCCAGAACACCCCCTTGCCGGCAAAGCAGGACAATAGGCACACCTGCCAACCATGGAAATTTTCCGAAGATGCAATTGAGCCGTCGACAACTCATCGTCCTGGTCCTGCTGACACTGGCCTGGGGCTTCAACTGGCCGGTCATGAAGCTGGGCATCGCCGACTTTCCGCCGCTGACCTTTCGCGCGCTGTCGATCTGGCTCGGGCTGCCGGTGCTGGGTCTGGCCATGGTGGTGATGAAGGTGCCGTTTTTTGTGCCGCGCGAGAGGTTCCGCGAGCTGTTCTGGCTGGCCTTTGCCAACATGTTTGTCTGGCACGCGCTGATCATCGTCGCGCTCAAACACCTGAGCAGCGGCCGCGCCGCCATCCTCGGCTACACCATGCCGATTTTTTCAGCGCTGCTGGGCGCCTGGTTTTTCGGCAACAAGCTGACGGCGCGCAGCTGGGTCGGCGTGGGTGCAGCGGCGCTCGGCGTGTCGCTGCTGCTGTGGCACGAACTGACCAACCTCAGCGGCGCGCCGCTGGCCGTGTTGTGCGCGCTCATAGGCGCGGCGACCTGGGCGCTGGGCACGCACAAGCTGCGCAACACCACCATGCCGGTGGCGACGCTGACCATTTCCTTCTGGATGACGGCGATGACCGCGGTGGTGCTGAGCCTGCTCAGCCTGCTGTTCGAGCTGCCGCAGTGGAAGGCGCCCAGCGTCGCCACCTGGTGGTCCATCGCCTACAACGCGGTGCTGATTTTCGGTTTTGCACACGCCGCCTGGTACTTCCTGGCACGCAGCCTGCCGCCGGTGGCCTCGTCGCTGAGCGTGATGATGATCCCCATCCTCGGCGTGTTCTCCGGCGCCATCGGCCTGGGCGAGGTGCTGCACTGGCAGGACTGGGCCGCCGTGGTGCTGATGGTGGTGGCGATTGCCTCGGTGCTGGTGCCGCAGCGCGCAGCGAAACTGCCTAGGTCTTGAGCTGAGTCATCGCCAGGCAGAGGTCGTCCCAGGCCTTGGCCTTGTCGCCGAGGCTGCGCAGCAGATAGGCCGGGTGGTAGCTGACCACCACCGGCACGCCGAGGTAGCGGTGCACCTGGCCGCGCAATTTGCCCAGCGGTATTTTCTGCACATCCGGCACGCTGTCCTGCAGCAGCGACTGTGCCGCGAACTTGCCCAGCGCCAGAATCATCTTCGGCTGCAGCAGCTCGACCTGGCGCTTCAGGTAGGGCTCGCACTGCGCCACTTCCGCCGGATCGGGGTTGCGGTTGGCCGGCGGGCGGCACTTGAGCACATTGGTGATAAAGATGTTCTTCGCCACACCGGGCCGCAGCGCGTCATCGTTGCCGCGCTGCAGCCGCAGCGCCAGCAGCATGTTGTCGAGCAGCTTGCCGGCCTGGCCGACAAAAGGCTCGCCGGCAAGGTCCTCCATTTCGCCGGGCGCTTCGCCGACGATCAGCCAGTCCACGACCGGCGCGGCCTCGCCCGCTTCGGGACCGACGCCGAACACGGTGTTTTTGCGGCTGGTGCAAAGTGCGCAGGCGCGGCAGCCGGCGACGGCGACCTGCAAGGCCGGCCAGGCCATCAACTCGATGCCGGCCGGGCGCGGCGCCAGTCCCGGTGCGGGCGCTGCCGGTGCGCGTGCGGCAGGCGCGGGCGTGGCGGCGGGAGGGCGTACAGCCGGCGCCGGCGGACGCTGGCGTTCAGCATCAAATCGGGCTTCAGCCTCCGCCAGACTGGCGTAAGCAGCTACGGAATCGATAGCAGATGGCACGGCAGCGGCGGCCGGCGGCGGTTGCCAGATGCGCACACCCATCTCGCGCAACATGGCGCGCTGGCGTTTGTCGAGGTCCAGGCTCATGACAGTGCCAGGCTCATGACCACCGCGTCTTCACGCTGGCCGCTGCCCGCCGGGTAATAGGCGCGCCGCGTGCCCACATGGCGAAAGCCGTAGGCCTCGTACACGGCGCGCGCGCGCTGATTGCTGACGCGCACTTCCAGCCACAGCCACAGCGCACCCTGGCCGCGCGACCAGAGCACCAGCGCATCGAGCATCACGCGGGCCCAGCCCTGGCGCTGGTGGTCGGGCGCGACCGTGATGTTGAGCAGATGCACCTCGTCCACCCCTCTCATCGCCACGAAGTAGCCGATCAGTTCGCCGGCGCCGTCAGGGCCGCCGGCCAGCACCTGCGCCTGGTAACCGGCGTTCAGCGAATCGCTGAAGTTGCCGCGGCTCCAGGGGTGGTCGTAGGCGCTGTTTTCCACCCGCAGCACGGCATCGAACCAGGACGCGGTCATGGGTTCGAAACGGGCTTCAGTGGGTTGGAGGACGGCGTTCATGGGGGTGTGGAAAGCGCGGCCCTGGCCTTGACCCCGGCGCGCTCTTCGGTGGTCAATGCTACTTTATCGCGCACATACAGCGGCAGCGCCTGGGCCGCGTCCACACCCTGGCCGGCTGCCAGCAGGGCCGGCGCCAGCCGCAACATGGCGCTGGCCGTCGGCAGGGCTTGCAGGCATTGCGCTGCTGGCCAGGCCGGCAGGCGGCCGGCATACACCTGGAACACATTGCCGGCCAGCAGCGTGCTGGCCGCGCCGGGCTGGAAATCCTCGGGCCGGCACAGCGTGCAGCTATCCAGCGCCGACCAGGCGCCGGCGGCCCAGGCAAAACGCTGCACATACATCTCGTCCATGCGTGCATCGAGCAGCGCGGTGAGCTCGAACGCGTCCACGTCGGGCCGGTGTTGGAAACGCGCTGCTTCGGCGACCGCCAGCAGGGTGTCCAGCGGCAGCACCGGCAGCTTCGCGCCCAGCGCCAGGCCTTGCGCCACCGAGCAGGCAGTGCGCAGGCCGGTGAAGGAGCCGGGCCCGCGGCCGAACACCAGCGCGTCCAGCGCGTCCAGCCGCAAACCGGCCTGTGCCAGCAGGTCCAGGATGGCCGGGATCAGCGTGCCGGAGGCCTGCGCCGCGCCGGGACCGGTGTGCTGCCAGACACGGTCGCCGTCGGTCAGGGCCAGGGACAGGATGTCGGTGCTGGTGTCGAAGGCCAGGAGTTTCATGGGGTTCGCGATCAAATCAGGCCTTGGCCCTTGTGGGGCGAGCGTCGCCAGCTATCAAATCAGGAGCAATCGCGGGCGGAGAAGCGGCGCGCTGCGCCTGCACGCGCACGCCGAACACAATGCCCACCGTGACCAGCGCCAGTCCGGCCAGCAAGTTCCAGTGCAGCGGTTCGCCGAGAAACATCACCGCGCCGAGTGCCGACAGGCCGGGCACCACGGCAGTGATCATGGTCGAGCGCACCGGCCCGAAATGCTGGACCATCTTGGTGAAGGTGATGCCCGAAATCACCACCGAACCCATGCCCTGGAACACCACCTGGAACACGATCTCGCCCCAGGGGGCGCTGGCGAGTTGCGAGACCAGCGCGCCCGAGGCGACCAGCAGGGCATACACCGGCACATAGGCCACGAAGGCAAACACGCTGATCGCGATCGTCGCCTGCACCGCCTGCAGTGCGTGTTTGCGCACCAGCACCGAATACACGGCCCAGCAGGTCGACGCGCTCAAAAACAGCAGGTCGCCCTTCCAGACCTCGCTGCCGGGCTCCAGCCAGGCCCGCATCAGGCTGGCGCCGCCGACCAGCACGTCGCCGAGAAAAATCAGGCCCAGGCCGATGGCGCGCACCGGCGTCACGCGGTCCTTCAGGATCAGCACCGCCATCAGGGTGGTGCTCAGCGGCAGGGTGCCGGGCAGCAGCACCGAGGCATGCGCCGCCGGCGCGAAATAAAAGCCGCTGTAGGCCAGGCAGGCGTAACCGACGCCGCCGACCAGGCCGATCAGCGCGGTGAGTTTGAAACCCAGCGGCGACAGGCCCAGCCAGCTAGCCGGCGCCAGGCCCGGCGCGCTGTCGTGGCCCCCACACTTGTCGCTTCGCGTACTGCGCTGCCCCCCGGGGGGGCTGAACTTGCTCGGGGGCGGCCCTTCGCGGTGTTCGCGCGCGCGCTTCCAGACCAGCCAGGCGCCCCAGGGCAGCAGCACCAGCGCGGCGCCGGCGAAGCGCAGCAGGCAGATGTCCAGCGGCGTGAGGTTGCGGTGCGCGGTGGCGCGGGCAATCACGATGAAGGAGGTCCAGATGGCGACGGTGACGATGGCGGCGAGCACACCGACCGTCTTGGGGGAAAAACGCATGCCCTGATTATCCGTGCAGGCAGGCGCCCGGCCACCTTGCCCGGATAATCGGACCATGTTTGTGAACCCCCTTCCCGCCCGGCTGCTGCTGGCCACCGCCCTGGCCCTGCTGCCGGGCTGGGCGCTGGCCCAGAAAGCCTCCGCCAAATTCGTCAAACCGGTGCTGCCGGCGGCCGTGGCCAAGGCCCTGACCCGGGCCCAGGTGCCGCTGGACGCGGTGACGCTGCTGGTGGTGGATGCGGCGGGCAAGCAGCCGCCGCGCCTGGCGCACCGCGCCACGGAGGCCATGAACCCGGCCTCGGTCATGAAACTGGTGACCACCTATGCGGCGTTGGACCTGCTGGGCCCCGACTACACCTGGAACACCCGGGTGCTGATGGACGGCAGCATTTCTGACGGCGTGTTGCACGGCAATCTGATCGTGCGCGGCGGCGGGGATCCCAAGATGGTGGTCGAACGCCTGCAGGCCCTGCTGGCGCAAATCCAGTACAGCGGCGTGAAGGTGGTGCGCGGCGACATCGTGCTGGACCGCAGTGCCTTCCAGTCGGCGGCGCAGGACGCGGGCGAGTTCGACGGCGAGCCGCTGCGGCCCTACAACGCCAGCCCCGACGCCTTGCTGATCAACTTCAAGTCCATGGTCATGCGTTTCACGCCCGACCCGCTGAACAACCGGGCGCTGGTGGCGGTCGAGCCGCCGCTGTCCGGCATCGTGATCGATGAAAGTGTGCCGCTGGCGCGGGTGGGGCGTTGCGGCGACTGGCGCAGCGAGCTGGGCGCCAGCGTCAACAACCCGAACCGCCTGCAGTTCAGCGGCAGTTATTCAGCGGCCTGCGGCGAACGCGTCTGGCCCAGCGCCTATGCCGACCCGGCGAGTTTTGCGGCGCGTGCGATCGAGGGCTCATGGCGCGCCCTGGGCGGCCTGCTGACCGGCACGGTGCGCGACGCCACGCCCGCCGAGCTGGCGCTGATACGTGCGCGCGGCACGCTGTCGGGCGACAAGCCGCCGCTGCGGCTGGACGCGCCTTCGCTGCCGCTGCGCGAGATCGTGCGCGACGTCAACAAATTTTCCAACAACGTGATGGCCCGGCATCTGTTCCTGAGCCTGAGCCGGCAGCAGGGCGGGCAGCTCGACCAGGCCTCGCCCGAGACCGGCCGCGCGGCGCTGGCCGCCTGGTGGAAAAAAGCCATGCCGCAGCAGCCGGCGCCGGTGATGGACAACGGCTCGGGCCTGAGCCGCATCGAACGCGTCACCGCCAACGGCCTGGCGGCCATGCTGCAGCACGCGGTGCAAAGCCGCGTCGCCCAGGACCTGCTGGACTCGCTGCCGGTGGCCGGCATGGACGCCACCATGCGCGAGCGCGCCAAAAATGTCGCCGGCCAGGCTTTTATCAAGACCGGCTCGCTGCGCGACGTGACGGCGGTGGCCGGTTATGCCAACGGTGCCAGCGGTGCGCGTTATGTCGTCGTCGGCATCGTGAATCACCCGAATGCCGGGGCGGCGCGGCCGGCGCTGGATGCGCTGATCCAGTGGGCGGTGCAGGAACGGTAGCGACGTGTGTCATCCCGGACTTGATCCGGGATCCATGTGGGCGCACCGACACCGTTCGGGCTGAGCTTGTCGAAGCCTGTGCATACAGAAGGGTGGGGGGATTAAAACCAATGCAGGGACAAAAATCCGGAGTCCTTGAAGCGCGCAGCGCTTCAAGGACGAGACTCCCAACAGACAGTCATGTTTGCACGCGAACGCAGCGCACGCGGCCACATGAAGTCCCCCTCCATCGCCCAGCGGGGCGAGGGAGGGGCCAGGGGTGGGAGTGGGGAGGTGGAACTACCGCCCGGCGCACACAAGAGCCGCCGCGTGACGCCAAAGATGACAGAACCGCGGACGGTTCAGCTCAGCACAACACTGCTCAAGCGTCGGCGATAAGTCGCCACAACAGGATCATCCGGTGGAATCTGCCCATCCGCCACCTTGACCCTGGGCGGCTCGATGATCTCGAGGATGGAGACAAAAGTCTTGCGCGCCAGCTCCTCGTTCCAGGACTTGTCGCGCATCAAAATTTCCAGCAACTCGTCCATCGCCGGCACCCAGCGTTGCTGGCTCATGTGCAACTGCGCCAGCGCGTAACGCGTTTCGAAATCCCGCTTGTTGGCTGCAATTTTCTCATCAAATCCGGCCTGAGCCCCCGCCGGATCTGCGTGGGCAGCTCCTGATTCGATAGCATCGAACCAGTGCCGCAGGGCTTCGAACTTGCGCACGGTCGGCGCCTTGCTGGCCACCGGCGCAAAAGCGGCCCTGGCGTGGCCCAACTGGCCGTGCTGCAGCAGCAGGCGCACATAGTCGAAGCGGGCGTTGTCGTTGGCCGGGTCGTTTTCCACCGCGGCCTTGAGTTTTTCGAGCACGGCCGCCGGGCTGCTGTCTTCGGGCTCGACGGCTTCCTCTTCCTCGGGCGGCAGCTCATCGGCCGGCGGCAGGTGTTTGTCGAGGAACTCCTTGACCTTGCCCTCGGGCAGCGCACCCTGGAAACCGTCGACCGGCTGGCCGTTGATCATCAGGATGCAGGTCGGGATGCTGCGGATGCCGAAGGCCGCGCCCAGTTGCTGCTCCTGGTCCGAGTCGATCTTGACCAGCTTGAAGCGGCCGTTGTAGGCGGCTTCCACCTTTTCGAGGATGGGGCCCAGCGACTTGCAGGGCCCGCACCAGGGCGCCCAGAAATCAATCAGCACGGGCGTGCTCATGGAAGCCGTGATGACTTCTGCTTCAAAATTGGCAATGGTGACGTCGATCATGGTGCTCAGGACATGGAGGTGGGACAGGGGATTTTCAACCGGCGGGCGGCCCGGGATGGGACGATAGCACGGCCCCCTTAAAATCAGCCGGCAAGCACCCGCCGACCAACCCCGACCTCGAAGGTCCCTATGACAACAAGCAATCCTCCCGTCAGCCCCCTGGTGGGCGTGCTGATGGGCTCCAGCAGCGACTGGGACACCATGCAGCACGCGGTGCAGATCCTGACGCAGTTCGGCGTGGCGCACGAGGCGCGCGTGGTGTCTGCGCACCGCATGCCCGACGAGCTGTTCGCCTATGCCGAGCAGGCGGCCGGGCGTGGCCTGCAGGCCATCATTGCCGGTGCCGGTGGCGCCGCCCACCTGCCGGGCATGCTGGCGGCCAAGACCGCCGTGCCGGTGCTGGGTGTGCCGGTGGCGAGCAAACATCTGCAAGGCGTGGATTCCCTGCACAGCATCGTGCAGATGCCCAAAGGCATACCGGTCGCGACCTTTGCCATCGGCAACGCCGGTGCCGCCAATGCGGCGTTGTTTGCCGTGGCCATGCTCGCCACCCACGACCAGGCGCTGGCTGGCAAGCTGCAGGCTTTCCGCGCCGAGCAGACCGCTGCCGCGCAGGCCATGACCCTGCCACCGGCATGAGCTTCTCGCCGATTTTCCCCGGCTCCGTCGATGCCTCGGGCCGGCCCGCCACCCTGGGCGTGATGGGCGGCGGCCAGCTCGGCCGCATGTTTGTGCACGCGGCCCAGCGCCTCGGTTATTTCACCGCCGTGCTCGACCCCGATGCCACCAGCCCGGCCGGTCGCGTCAGCCACCACCACATCGCCACCGGCTACAGCGACGCGCAGGGCCTGCAGCAGCTGGCCGCGCTGTGTCACGCCGTCACCACCGAATTCGAAAACGTGCCGGCAGCCGCGCTACAGGCGCTGGCGGCGAGCCGGCCGGTGGCACCGGGCGCGGCAGCCGTCGCGATTGCGCAAAACCGCATCGAGGAAAAGGCCCACTTCACGGCCAGCGCCGGTGTGGCCGGTGTGACCTGCGCGCCCTATGCGGTGATTGAAACAGCGGAACACCTCAAAGCGGTGGATGCCGAGCTGCTGCCCGGCATCCTGAAAACTGCGCGCATGGGTTACGACGGCAAGGGCCAGGTGCGGGTTGCCAACCTGGCCGAGCTGGCGGTGGCCTGGGCCGGCTTGAAGGGCGTGCCCTGCGTGCTGGAAAAGCTGCTGCCGCTGAAAGCCGAATGTTCGGTCATCGTCGCGCGCGGCTGGGATGGCGCCATCACCGGCTTTGCGCCGCAATTCAACCTGCATGTGGACGGCATCCTCGCCGTGACCGCGGCTTATGAAGGAAACATGCCACCAGCCCTTGCCCAGCGAGCGCGGGGAGCTACTGAATCGATAGCAAGCCACATCGGCTACGTGGGTGTGTTGTGCGTCGAGTTTTTTGTCATCGACGACGGCAGCGCCGACGGCGCGCTGGTGGTCAATGAAATGGCGCCGCGTCCGCACAACAGCGGCCACTACACCCTGGACGCCTGTGATGTCTCGCAATTCGACCTGCAGGTGCACGCCATGGCCGGTTTGCCCTTGCCGCAGCCGCGCCAGCATTCGCCGGCCATCATGCTGAACCTGCTGGGCGATGTCTGGTTCGACGCGGCTGGCCGGCCGCGCACGCCCGACTGGCAAGCGGTGCTGGCGCTGCCCGGCGCGCATTTGCACCTGTACGGCAAGCTCGAGGCACGGCCGGGCCGCAAGATGGGCCACCTGACCCTCACCGGTGCAGACATCGCCGGCGTCAAGTCGGTCGCGCGCCAGGCCGCCAAAATTCTGGCACTGCCAGGACTGGACGCGCTGGGATGATTCTCGACGGCAAGGACCCGGCGGCCATCGCCGAGGCGGCCCGCGTGATCCGCGCCGGCGGCCTGGTCGGCTTTGCCACCGAAACGGTCTACGGCCTGGGTGCCGACGCCTCCAGCGACACGGCGGTGGCCGGCATCTTTGCCGCCAAGGGCCGGCCCAGCGACCACCCGCTGATCGTGCACGTCGCCGAACCGGCCCAGGTGGCGAGCTACGCGATCGATGTTCCGCCGTTTGCCGAACGCCTGATGAAAACCCTGTGGCCTGGACCGCTGACCGTGATCCTGAAGCGCCAGCCCGGTGTCGCCGCTGCGGCTGCCGGCGGCCAGGACTCCATCGGCCTGCGCTGCCCGGCCCACCCCGTGGCGCAGGCGCTGCTGAAGGCCTGCGCCACCGGCGTGGCGGCGCCCAGCGCCAACCGCTTCGGCCGCGTCAGCCCGACCACCGCGCGCCACGTCGCCGAGGAATTCGGCGACGCCTTGCTGGTGCTCGACGGCGGGCCCTGTGAGGTCGGCATCGAGTCCAGCATCGTCGACTGCACCCGCGGGCGGCCGGTGCTGCTGCGCCCCGGCGTGTTCACGCGCGCGCAGCTCGAGGCGGCCTGCGGCGAGCCGGTGCGGGACAACAACGACCTTCTGGAAGCCGACGCCCCGCGCGCCTCCGGCACGCTGGCCTCGCATTACGCGCCCAACGCCCGGGTGCGCCTGATGGATGCCGCCGCGATCCAGGCGGCGCTGGACCTGCTGGGCGCCGACGCCGCCCACATCGCGGTGTATGCGCGTTCCATCGTGCGCATCCAGTCCGACAAGGTCATTTACCGCCGCATGCCCGACGACGCGCTGGCCACGGCACAGCAACTGTTCGCGGTGCTGCGCGGCTTCGATGCGCAAGGCGTCAAGCTGATCTGGATCGAGCAGCCGCCGCTGGCTGCCGACTGGGACGGCGTGCGCGACCGGCTGGGCCGGGCGGCTGCGGATTGACGCACGGCGCCGTCACGGTGCATAGTGGAGGGGCTCCCCTGCGCGCCGCACCATGAGCATCCATTCCTGAAAGTGCCCCCATGAGCTCTCCCATCGATGCCGGCGCCACCCCCGCCATTGCTGCCCTGCTGCAGCAACTGCGCGAAGGCCGGCAGCCCGACGCAGCGGCGCAGGACATCCTGCGCATCACGGCGGGACTGGAGGCGCAGCTGCGCCAGCGCGACGCGGATGTGGCCGCCGCGATCAAGGAACTCGAGTCGTTTTCGTATTCGGTGTCCCACGACCTGCGCGCGCCGCTGAGCACCATCGACGGATTCAGCCGCCTGCTCGAGGGCTCCTCGGCCAAGGGCGATGCCGAGCGCAGCAAGCACTATTTGCAGCGGCTCAGGCTGGGCGTGGCCAACATCAACGAACTGATCGCGGCGCTGCTGCTGGTGTCACGCCTGCTGCGTGCGCCCATGGCGCCGCAGGCGGTGGATATGGGTGCACTGGCACAAGCCGCATTCATGGAGTTGCAGGCGGCCGAACCCGGACGACTGGCGCAGGTCGATGTGCAGGCCGGACTGACGGCCCGGGGCGACCCGGCATTGCTCAAGCAGCTGATGGATCACCTCGCCGGCAATGCCTGGAAGTTCAGCGCCAAAAAGGACCGCGCGCTCATCGCTGTCGGCAGCCAGGCCGGCGCCGGGGGCGAAACCGTTTACTTCGTGCGGGACAACGGCGCCGGCTTCGACATGGCGCATGCCGACAAACTGTTCGGCATCTTCCAGCGCATGCATGTCACGTCCGACTTCCCCGGCCTGGGCGCCGGCCTGGCGATGGCGCAACGCATCGTCGCCCGGCACGGAGGGCGGATCTGGGCCGAGGCAGCAGTGGATCAGGGCGCGACGATTTACTTCACCTTGCCAGGGATGTGAGCGGGAGCAGGTCCTGCTGTCCAGGGCAAGCCGGGGTGGCAGCGTGAGTTCGAGACCTCACATCTGAATCATCCGTATCGCCTTGCGCGACCCGTCGTTCATCTCCTTGACCGCCTGGATCATGCGGCTCAGGTAGGCCGGCGCCTCGGACTTGAGCAGGCGGCCGGGCTCCGGCATGTAGCCGATGGCGATGTGGAACACCAGCGGGTCGGCGTCGGGCAGCTCGCGCGACGGGCGCAGGCCGCTGGCGAGGATCTTGGTCGCCACGTCGTTGACCGAGTCGCTGCTCATCGGCCCTTCCATCAGCAGCGCAAACTGGCTGTCGCCGACGCGTGCCACGGTGTCGGTGGCCTGCGCCGCCGCGCGTATGCGTGAGGCGGCCATCACCATGGCACGGTCGCCGGTTTCCCGGCCATGCTGCTGCTGCAGGGTGGCGAGGTTGCTCAGGTTGATCAGCAGCAGGGCGCAGGGTTGCTGGTACCGCCCTGCAGTGCTCAAGGCCTGGCGCAGTTTGCCGACCAGCAGGCGCGCCGAGCCCAGCCCGGTCAAGGGGTCGGTGGTGCGCAGCGTGGTGGCCCGGCTTTCGGATTCGCGCCGCTGCGTCACGCGGCGCAGCAGGCCGTAGAACAGGATGGGCGCTTCCAGCGCCGAACCGAGCAGCAAGGCGTTTTCGGTCAGGAAACTGGCCCGGAGCAGGCCCAGGTTGCGCCCCAGCGGGAACAGCGTGGCCAGGATGATGGGCAGAAACCCCAGCGCGATCCAGCGCGCATGCCGGTCGCCCTCGAACAGGGATACGCCCACCACCAGCAGCAGGATCAGGATGCCGGCACTCACGAGCACATTGGCCACTGCAAAACTCTCGGCCGTCGGGATCGCGCCGTCGATGACCGCGATGCTCAGCAGCAGGCCGAACATGGCCATCAGCAACCAGTCCAGCGCGCGGAAAAAGCGCTTGGGTGTGGTGACGGTGCGCACGAACAACATGGCGGTGGCGGCGGCGGCCAGCGGCAACGCAAAAACGGCCGGGTTGTTCAGCGCCGGCGTCTCCGGCCAGACGTACAGGCCGGCCATGCCGGTGAACGCGGCCTGCGAGCCGGCAAAGGTGGCCACATACAGGGCGTAACTCGCAAACCCCCAGTCGCGGTAGGCCACGGCGTTGATCACGGCGAGCAGGCTGACCAAAAAGGCCAGCCCGAAGTAGGCGCCCAGCAATACGTGGTCCAGCTGGCGCGTGGCGGTGAGTTGCGAGTCCGCGACCACGCGCGGAATCGCCGAGAAAGGCACCCGTGCATGCTGGATGCGCAGGTAATAACGGGTCGATTGCCCGAGTTCGGGGCTGAGCGACAGCGCCGGGAAGCGGCCCGGCAGCGGCCAGGCGCTCATGGGCAGGGTGTCGCCGGCCTGCTGGACCACCCAGCGGCCCAGGCTGTCGCGGTAATACAGGCTGATCCTGTCCACGCCGGACATCGGCAGTTCGAGTTTCCAGTGATGGCGCGGGTCCTGGCTGACCGCGTCGAAGCGCAGCCAGAGCGCCGCCTCGTCCAGCACCTGCGGCTCGCCGATGCGCAGCGGCTTGAACCCCAGGGTCAAGGCGCCCGCCTCCACCTGTTCCACGCTGGTCTGGCCGCTGGCATCCAGCCAGGTCTCGAGCGCGGCCACCATGGGGATGGGGCCGGGGCTGCTGCCCAGCATCAGCACCTCGCCGGCGCCGGCCGGGGCCAGCAGTGCCGCCTGCAGGCACAGCGCGGCCAGCACCCCCCGGGTCAGGGCGGCGATCGCTCTTGCGGCGACGGACGGTTTGGTGGCTCCCACAGGCGCGTATTGTGCAGCAAGCATTTGGTGGCCCGCCTGTGGGCGGACTGCCGGGGCTGCCGGCTTGACCGGCGGCGCGCTGCGCCCCGCCGGGTGGTGCACCGGCCCCTGGTTAGCTATCGATTTGGTAGCACTTCACGCTGGCTGGACGTGGCCTGGTGCCTTGTCATATCAGGATTCCGTGCGGCAGACACGCAGCACTTCCTGGCCATAGGCCTCGAGTTTTTTGGCGCCCATGCCGCTGATGCCTTCCAGGTCGGCGCGGCTCTGCGGCGCGCGCTCGGCAATCGCGCGCAGGGTGGCATCGTGAAAGATCACAAAGGCCGGCAGGTTGTGTTCGCGCGCCACCTCGGCGCGCCAGGCCTTGAGCCGGGCCAGCCGCTCGAGTGCGCCGGCGTTGAGCGAGGCTTCGGCCAGGCCTTTGGCCGAGGTTTTGGTGGTCTTTTTGCGGCGGTCGGCCGAAGCGCCGGCCGCCTGCTCGCGCAGCATCACGCTGACCTCGCCCTTGAGCACCTGGCGCGCGTCGGGCAGCAACTGCAGGGTGTTGAAGGCGTCGGGGTCGACCCGCACCATGCCCTTGGCGATCAGCTGGCGCAACACGCCGCGCCACTGCACCTCGGCCAGGTCCGCGCCTATGCCGAAGGTGCTGAGTTTGTCGTGACCGTGCTGCAGCACTTTTTCAGTGGCCTTGCCGCGCAGGATGTCCATCAGGTGGCCGGCACCGAAGCTGATGCCGCTGGCCTGCTGCACGCGGTAAATGCAGCTGAGCATCTTGCGCGCGGCTTCGGTCGCGTCCCAGACTTTGGGCGGGTTCAGGCAGTTGTCGCAGTTGCCACAGGGCAAACTGTCTTCGCCGAAGTAGTGCAGCAGGGCCACGCGGCGGCAGCGCGTGTCTTCGGCCAGGCTCAGCAGCGCGTCGAGCTTGCCGCGCATGACCTGCTTGAACTCCTCGCTGGCCGCCTCGCTGGTGTCTATCATGCGGCGCTGGTTCACCACGTCCTGCAGGCCGTAGGCCATCCAGGCGTTGGCCGGCAGTCCGTCGCGGCCGGCGCGGCCGGTTTCCTGGTAGTAGCCTTCGATGTTTTTCGGCATGTCCAGGTGCGCGACAAACCGCACGTCGGGCTTGTCGATGCCCATGCCGAAGGCAATCGTCGCGACCATCACCATGCCCTCCTCGCGCAGGAAGCGGTCCTGGCGCTGCTGGCGCAGGCTGCTGTCGAGACCGGCGTGGTAAGCCATGGCTTTGAGGCCCGCGTCTTCCAGCAGGCCGGCCACTTCCTCGACACGCTTGCGCGACTGGCAGTACACAATGCCGGCCTCGCCGGCGTGTTCACTCTCGATGAAACGCAGCAACTGGTGCGTCGCGTTGGTTTTTTCGACGATGGTGTAACGGATATTGGGCCGGTCGAAGCTGCTGACAAATTCGCGCGCGTCCTCCAGCTTGAGCCGCTCGATCATGTCCTGGCGTGTCAGCGCGTCGGCCGTCGCGGTCAGCGCGATGCGCGGCACGTCGGGAAAGGTTTCGTGCAGCAGGCTTAAGCTTCGGTACTCGGGCCGGAAGTCATGGCCCCACTGGCTCACGCAATGCGCCTCGTCGAGGGCGAACAGGCTCAGCTGGCCGCGCTCGTGCAGCGAACCCAGCAGGCCTTTCATGCGCGGCGTGTTGATGCGCTCCGGCGCGGCGTAGAGCAGGGTCAGCTCGTTGCGCAGCAGCTGCTTTTCGAGCGCGCTGCTTTCTTCCTGGGTCTGCGTCGAGTTGAGGAAGGCGGCGGACACGCCGGCCTCATGCAGCGCGCCGACCTGGTCGTGCATCAGCGCGATCAGCGGCGAGATCACCACCGTCACCCCGTGGCCGGCGTTTTGCCGGGCGATGGCCGGGATCTGGTAACACAGCGACTTGCCGCCGCCTGTGGGCATCAGCACCAGCGCGTCGCCGCCCTGCACCACATGCTCGACGATGGCCTGCTGCGGCCCGCGGAAATCGGAATAACCGAAGACCTGGCCCAGGATGTCCAGCGGGGTGGGGGGCGTAGCGGTGGTTGGCAAGGTGGAAGGTGTCAGGACAAATGCTATTGAATCTATAGCTGCTTGCGCCCGCCAGTGATGGGTCGGGGCCGCTTTTGGCTGGAAGCCAGGGCTACATCTGTTCCCACGGCAGGCCTTCGAAGCGCCAGCCGCTCAGGGTGGAGCGCTGGAACTGTTCGTCCAGCTCGCCTTCGAAACCGTGCACCACGTTGATCACCTCGCTGAAGCCGGCCGCCTCCAGCGCCTGGCCGGCCGCCAGCGTGCGCTGACCGGAACGGCAGATCAGCAACACCGGCTGGTCCTTGCCGCTGGCCTCGCGCGCCACCGCGTCGGCAAACTTCCCGGGGTCCGGCGTCAGGTCCGGGTACTCGTACCAGGGCACGTTGACCACACCGGGCGGGCGGCCCACGTAGAGCGACTCGATTTCCATGCGCACGTCGACAAACAGGGCGTCGGGGTGCTGCTTGAGGTAGTCCCAGGCTTCTTTGGGTTGGAGGTGTTTCATGGTGGTATCCGGCGTAAGCCTTATTGTCAGGCAAAGCGACGCGGGAATTTTCCGCCGGGCCGCCCCAAGGAAAATTAGCCCCCTCGGGGGGCAGCGCATTACACAAAGTGAAAAGCGTGGGGGCGAAAAGTTTAAAATCAGGGCATGAAGCAAGCCATCTATACCCGCGGCGCGGCGCTGCCGGCCCTCCTCGAAAAACGCATCGCCATCCTCGACGGGGCCATGGGCACCATGATCCAGCGCTTCAAGCTGAGCGAAGCGCAGTACCGCGGTGAACGCTTCAAGGACTTCCCCAAGGACGTCAAGGGCAACAACGAGCTGCTGAGCCTGACACGCCCCGACGTGATCCAGGACATCCACGAAGGCTACCTGGCCGCCGGCGCCGACATGGTGGAGACCAACACCTTCGGCGCCACCACGGTAGCCCAGGCCGACTACGACATGGCCGACCTGGCGGTGGAAATGAACTACGAATCGGCCCGTATTGCGCGCGCCGCCTGCGACAAGTTCTCCACGCCGGACAAGCCGCGGTTTGTGGTCGGCGCCCTCGGCCCCACCCCCAAAACCGCCAGCATCAGCCCCGACGTCAACGACCCCGGCGCGCGCAACACCAGCTTCGAGGAGCTGCGCCAGGCCTATTACGAGCAGACCGAGGCGCTGGTCAAGGGCGGCGCCGATGTGTTGCTGGTCGAAACGATTTTCGACACGCTCAACGCCAAGGCCGCGCTGTTCGCCATCGACGAGTATTTCGACAACAGCGGCGAACGCCTGCCGCTCATCATCAGCGGCACGGTCACCGACGCCTCCGGCCGCATCCTGAGCGGGCAGACCGTCACCGCCTTCTGGCACAGCGTGCGCCACGCGCAGCCGCTGGCCGTCGGCCTGAATTGCGCGCTCGGCGCCGCGCTGATGCCCCCCTACATCCAGGAGCTGGCGCGGGTCGCCGGCGACACCTACATCAGCTGCTACCCGAACGCCGGCCTGCCGAATCCGATGAGCGACACCGGTTTCGACGAAACCCCGGAGGTCACCTCGCGCCTGTTGCGCGAGTTTGCCGACGAAGGCCTGGTCAACATCGTCGGCGGCTGCTGCGGCACCACGCCCGAGCACATTGGTGCGATCCACCAGGCGGTCGAGCCGCTGGCGCCGCGCGGCATCAAACGCGACTACTTCTACAAGGAAGCAGCCTGAGGGGCTGACCTGGCCGGGTTCATCCCGGACTGGATCCGGGATCCATGGCGGTTAACTCCTACGCCTTGGCGTGCCAGCAAGCCGGGTCTCGCCCCGGCGGGCGACTCACTTTCTCTTGCGTCGCCAAGAGAAAGTAAGCAAAGAGAAGGCGACCCGATGGTCTGGGTCCCCTGCGCTGCGCTCCGGGGCAACCTGCGGTGCTCGCCGAAAGTGGGGCCGGGCGAGCACTCGCACGCTCAGACAATCGCCCGTCCTGATCCGTCTTCGGCTGCGCTCCTCGGCCCAGCCCGACGGGTGCGGGAAGAAAACCAATACCCGGATACCGGACTCCGTTCGGAGTGCAGGAAGCGCGCAGCGCTTCCTGCACGGGAATCCCAACCGGCGGTCATGTGTGCACGCGAGCGCAGCACACGCGGCCACATGAAGTCCCCCTCCATCGCCCAGCGGGGCGAGGGAGGGGCTAGGGGTGGGAGTGGGGAGTTCAGTCCTGCTGTCTTTTGCATACCCGCGTGCTTGGGCTTGCCAGCAAGCCGGGTCTCGCCCCGGCGGGCGAGGCACTTTTCTTTGCGTCGCCAAAGAAAAGTACCCAAAAGAAAGGCGACCCGATGGTCTGGGTCCCTCCGCTGCGCTCCGGGCAACCTGCGGTGCTCGCCGAAAGTGGGGCCGAGCTCGAACTCGCTTCGCTCAGACAATCGCTCGTCCTGATCC